>CAJQMN010000096.1 GCA_905479435.1 uncultured Flavobacteriaceae bacterium
AGGAGTAAAACATTAGTGATATTACGAACCTTATTTATATGATATTATTTTTGACCGCATACATAGCGAGGCCAATTGAATTCTTGACATTTGTTTTCTTGAGTAAACTTTTTCTATAAGTATCTACTGTACTCTGGCTTATATTTAATATTCCTGCAATTTCAGTAGAACTATGTTCATTAGTAATTAACTTTAACACTTCAACTTCTCTTGGTGTTAAACTATTCAAAATTGTACTTTCTGGTCTTACACCAGATTTTACATTTTTACCCGTATAGAGTTTTAGTAAATTGTTTTTAATAGCATCACTAAAATACTGATCCCCTTTATGAACGGCATGAATAGCCTCAATAATGTGTAAACCTGCACTATCTTTAGAGAGAAATCCATTTGCACCTAGATTAATCATTTCTTGTACTAATTTGACATCATCATAACTGGATAAAATAATAGCTTTTTGAGTAATTTTTTTTTGTTTAAAATATCTTAAAACTTCAATGCCATCATATTCTGGCATATTAATGTCTAAGATTAAAATATCTGCGCTATTGGATTTTATCCATTCAATGACTTGTTTTCCAGTCAAGGAATAACCCTCTACTTCAATAAATTCATCGGTATTAATGACAGCAATAATTCCCTCAATGAGAATTTTGTGGTCGTCAGCAATGTGAACACTAATTTTATTTTTCATTTTTTCAAATTTACAGGGGTTAATTATGTTTTACAATACCCAAAACTAATGAAATTAAGTAATCCCCATAAATAGGTAGAGAAATATTTTTTAAAACAATGTAAAAATGTAAAATAATGATATAAAAAAACCAGAGTCAAGACTCTGGTTTATCGCATTTAATATAACTAAAGTTATAGGTCTATCGAAGTCTATCAACAGATTTTACGAGATCTTCATCCTTCTTGATTGCCTTATTTGCTAAAAAAGCAAATAAGATGACAACAATAGGTAAAAACATCCCAATACCTTTCTCAGAAGAAACTTCTCCAGGTAGGGTTAGAGATAGATAAATCAATATTCCTAGTAAAAAGAGATTGATCAAAATAATAATACGTACAAGCACAAATTGTAACTGTCTTTTTTTAAATTTAAAAAATGCAATAGCTGCAATTAAAGCCGATAAGAAAAAAAATACAGGAACTAATTTCGATAATAGAGTTAACTCAGAAAATAAATCTAAAGCAAAAACTTCTTTATTAGAATTTTTCCAAAGTTTAAACACAAAAGGAAGTATTGCTGAAAGAACAATTACTATTGTTAGGTAAATTGACTGTATTCTCTGTATCATCTATTATAAACGTACCACAAAATTATCATTTATTTTTTTTAAAAAGAAACATAAACATATAAAATAATTGTATATATTTGCCTCGAGACAACTACACTAAATACTAATTGTATAGTACTTTATACAATATTTATAAAATCAAAAAACTTAACAAATTCTTACACAAATTAAGAATATTAACTTAACTAAATATTTATGTTCGAAATTTCTGAACTAAAAGCAAAAACACTTGTTGAATTACAGCAAATTGCTAAATCTATTGGCTCTACTAAAACTAGTCAATTAAAAAAATTAGATCTCGTATACCAAATCTTAGATATACAAGCAGCAACACCAATTAAAGAAGAAAAAAGGTCAGAAAACCCAAAACCAAGGGTGAATAAGCCCAAAAGAAAAAGAGTTGTAAAAAAAGTAGTTCCTGAGGAAAGTACCACTAAAGATGTAATAAAACCAACTACTGAAGTTGTAGAAAAAAAATCTGTACAAGATTCAGACATTTCTAAGGAAAAACAGCATAAGAAACCTGTTCAAAAAATAGAGGAGTCAGAAAAAACGGAGGCTACTCATAATACAGTTGAGAAAAATTCTTCAAACGAAGATAAATCTCCTCAGAATAAGGCAAAACCTGTTCACAAAAAACAAAAACCACATCACAACAATAATAGAAACCAAAAAAATCAAAACCAACGCAATTCAAATAATGGGAACAAATATAAAGATCCTGACTTTGAATTTGATGGAATTATTGAAAGTGAGGGGGTATTAGAGATGATGCCAGATGGATATGGTTTTTTACGATCTTCAGACTATAATTATTTATCATCTCCCGACGATATCTATGTATCTCAATCTCAAATAAAATTATTTGGTTTAAAAACTGGAGATACAGTAAGGGGAAATGTGAGACCTCCAAAAGAAGGTGAAAAATACTTTCCTTTAATTAGAGTCTCTAAAATTAACGGATTAAATCCAAATATTGTAAGGGACCGTGTTTCGTTTGAACACTTAACTCCCTTATTCCCTGAACAAAAATTTAATTTAGCTGAAAAGGGGAGCTCTTTATCAACTAGAATTATTGATTTATTTTCTCCAATAGGAAAAGGGCAACGTGGTATGATTGTAGCACAACCAAAAACGGGTAAAACAATGTTATTAAAAGACGTTGCTAATGCTATTGCCGCCAATCACCCCGAGGTTTATCAAATTGTTTTATTAATTGATGAACGTCCAGAAGAGGTAACGGATATGCAACGTAGCGTTCGTGGAGAGGTTGTAGCCTCAACTTTTGATGAACCAGCTGATAAACATGTTAAAGTTGCTAATATTGTATTAGAAAAAGCCAAACGTTTAGTTGAATGCGGTCATGATGTAGTCATCCTATTAGATTCTATTACACGTCTTGCTAGGGCCTACAATACAGTTGCTCCTGCGTCTGGTAAAATATTATCTGGTGGTATAGATGCCAACGCGTTACACAAGCCAAAACGTTTTTTTGGTGCTGCAAGAAATATTGAGAATGGAGGTTCGTTAACAATCATTGCTACAGCACTTACAGAAACTGGTTCTAAAATGGATGAAGTTATATTTGAAGAATTTAAAGGTACCGGTAATATGGAATTACAGTTGGATAGAAACATTTCTAACAGAAGAATTTATCCTGCAATAGATCTTATTAAGTCCAGTACACGTAGAGATGATCTTTTATTAGATTCTAAAAATGTTCAACGTATGTGGGTATTAAGAAAATACTTAGCAGACATGAACCCAATTGAAGCTATGGAATTCATTAATGATAAGGTTAAATTCTCAAAAAACAATGAAGAGTTTTTGATCTCTATGAATGGTTAAACAACATATATATAACAAAAAAAACCGCTACACTGTAGCGGTTTTTTTGTATAAGAAATCTTGTTATTGTACACCATGAAAAGCAGCTCTATTGTCTTGAACGTCTGAGGTATTTTTCAACGCATTAAATATAGCAGATACTTTATTTTTTCTTTCTTGAGCTAAACGTTGTCTGTAAGCGTCATAGTTTGGCAAACTAGTAGCTTTTTCTTTTTTAGACAATACAAAGGCAAACACACCTTTATTACCTACAACTTTAGTATACAGTTGGTTTTCTTTAGCATAATACATAGCTCCTATAACTTTAGGTTCTGACCCTACTCCTGTTATAGATGGTGATTTTAATGACGTATTGTCTATATTAATTAAAGAAACATTGTTCGCAGTTGCAATATCACTTAACGACGCTCCAGTCATTTTTTCTTTAATGATAGCAGCTTTTTTCTCATTTAATAATGTAGGTCTAAGTCTATTAATTGCTTTTGAAGCACTTACTAAACCTTTTTCTGTTTTATTCGTTAACATCGCAACCACATAACCATTATCAACATCAAATCTTTGTATAGATCCAACTTTATTATCACTACCAAAGGCCCATGTTATCATTTGTCTTTGTGTTTCTAAAATGCCAGGTACCCTTTCGTCCATAATCCTTAAACCAACTGCTGGCTTAGATTGATATGAATTCTCTTTTACAACATCATAAAAGTTTTTACCATTAGAAGAGATTTCTAAAGCAAATTTCTCAGCATTTAAAAACGCAGTATTTTCTGTTTCCTGAGAGGCAATGATTTCTCTTCCAAAAGTAACCATCTTTACTCCTTTTTGTCTATTTTTTTGGTCGTCAATTCTAATGACATGAAAACCAAATTTAGACTTTACAACACCTACTTTACCTTTTTTGTTTTCAAACATAAAAGCTGCTAAATCAGCATCAAATCCTGGAGAATTATATGAAATATCGTGGGTTACCCATCCAATATCACCACCTTTATCTTTACTAGCATCTGTATTAATTACACTTGCTATCTCAGAGAATTTATTTTTACTTCTTCTTACCAATTTATAGATACTGTCTATTGAGGCTTTTGCTTGTTCTTCTGTTTTTGTAGTAGTTTGTGTAGCTCCTTGAGAACCTAGAAAAGGCATAAAAATACCACTTGCCTTTACTGAGTCTGGTCTAGAAAAAACATCAGTTATTTTAGATATTTTGTAGTAATTTCCATCTACATAGGGTCCATAAGTAGTATTAACTTTGCCTTTCATTACTTCTTCAGAAATTGCTTTTGGCAATTTATCTTTCATGTAATACGACTCCTGTACAGGAATATCTGAACTGTTTTCTTCAAAAAAGATAGCATAATCTGTTGAATTTTTTAATCCTTGAATTACGATCTCTTGAGCTGTTGCCTTATTAATGTCTTTTCTGTCTTCTAAAAAACTTGCAACGCTGTTTTTAATATCCTCTTTATCTTGATCTGTTGGTGAAATATTAAACTTCACATAGGCTAAATCTCTAGATTCATCAACTTTGTGAGCTGAAGGATTATTTTTGATGTAAGCTTCAACTTCACTAGTGGTTATAGAAACCAAACTATCTGGTACAGAAGTGTAAGGAATGTAAACAAGATCAGCACTTAATAAATCATTATCTTCTCCGTACGTGTAAGCTCCTTCTTTTAAAGAGGCGCCAAGACCAGATTTAATTAAATTATTGTAAGTATTTCTTTTTAAGTTTGCCCCAACTTCATTTATATAATTGCTCCAGGCATTCCATAGGTTTTGATCATCACTTTCTTTAGTATCTTTCAAAAATTGCATAAAGCTATCTCTATCAAATAAACCTGCTTCATTTAAAAACTGAGGATTATTTTGTACTGAGGGTGAATTTATAATGGTATTTAAAATATCCATTTCTCCTACCGTTACTCCAGCTTGATCAATTTGCTTGCTAAAAACTTTATCTCTTAAGATATTATCCCAAACGGTTTTAGCTGCTTGCATGTTAGAGATATTACTATTATTTCTTGTCTTATAGGTATCTAATGCCTCTGCATATTCTTGTCTAGAGATTGATTCTCCATCTACTTCACCTACTTCATTTATTTTAGAAGAGTCAAAGAAATCTGTTAGTGTAGATGGAT
>CAJQMN010000097.1 GCA_905479435.1 uncultured Flavobacteriaceae bacterium
CTTCTTTTACTTTAGCTTCTAAAAGGGTTTGAATATTCATTGACTATCAAAAATTGAAGTACAAAATTACATATTTTATTTTGTTTTTTTGATAGATGTTTACGTAGATTTTATTGGTACTTTTGTATGGGTTGAGCTTTATTATAGGATACTAATCCCAGTAGACTTTTTTGTTTACTGTTGTTAGATTAAAAAACAACTTTATTAGCATGGAAAAACGCTTAGAACAATTACCTAAATTATCAAAGGAAACCTTTCCTGAGACTCAAAAGTATTTTAAAATGCTGAAGAAGAGAACACCTAAGAATTTAGATGTTGTAATGAAAGAACTGCATGATAATGAGTTTAAAAAAACAGATTGTTTGACTTGTGGAAATTGTTGTAAAACAACTAGTCCTATCTTTATAGAAAAAGATATTAAGCGTATATCCAAGCATCTAAATATGAAAGAGCGTAATTTCATAGAACAATATTTAGAAAGAGATCAAGATGATTTTATGGTATTAAAAACTGTGCCATGCTCTTTTTTTGATGCTACTGACAATTCTTGTTTTATCTATAATGTTAGACCAAAGGCTTGTTCTGAATACCCTCATACCAATAGAAAAAAGTTTATTCAAATAACAGACTTAACACTAGCAAATACCGAAGTGTGCCCAGCCACACATTCCATTATCGAAAACTTAAAAAAACGAATACCTTTACATTACAATAAAAAAGTAAAAAGAAGTTAAAAAACTTTCTGTATTTTAGTGAAAATTACATTTATTTTGGAAACTATTATTAATTACTTTGAAACTATACCATCCATACATAGAAGTATTATACTTGTAGGGGGAATTACTTTTTTTTGGCTTCTGGAAGGAGCTTTACCCTTATTTAATTTTAATTATGTGAAATGGAAACACGCCATTCCAAATTTATTTTTTACAGTAACAACAATTATCATTAATTTTACTTTAGCATTTTTACTACTTGGCACTGCTGATTGGGTTCAAGCTAATAATTTTGGTATTATTAATTGGCTACCGATTGATATTCCTTTGTGGCTTTATGTATTTCTAGGGGTACTATTTTTAGATTTCTTTGGTGCCTATTTAGCACATTTTACTGAACATAAAATTAAACCTCTTTGGATGGTGCATTTAGTTCATCATTCAGATCATAAAGTAGATACAACAACTGCTAATAGACATCATCCTTTGGAGAGTATTATACGTTTTACATTTACATTGTTTGGCGTGTTGATTGTAGGAACTCCTATTGCTATTGTTATGATTTATCAATCATTGTCTTTAGTTTTTACTCAGTTTACACATGCTAATATAAAAATGTCAAGATCCCTTGATAAATTATTGAGTTATTTTATTGTTTCACCAGACATGCACAAAGTTCACCATCATAACTTATTACCTTATACAGATTCTAATTACGGAAATATATTTTCAATTTGGGATCGTTTATTAGGAACTTATAAGTATTTAGATAGAGATAAAATTGTTTATGGTGTTGATACTTTTCCTGATGAAAAAATAAATTCTTCTTTAAAAGAATTATTAAAACAACCCTTTCAAAAATATAAAAAGCCTACAAATTTAGAGGAATTGTAAAAAGTATTTTATTTGTAAAGTAAATAGGACTTTCTAACATTCCTAAATGTTTTTATGTCTTCTACCCAAGAAGCTCTGATTAATTCCTCTGTGATTTTTTCTTCAATTTGATTTTGAAGTTTTTCTGTACCAGCCAACTTGGTGAAAAAAGAATTGAAGAAATTTTTAGTGCGATTTTGTTTTTTTGCTTTAATGAGCCAAGATAAATTAAGACTAGCTAATTTTTTAGTTTCAGTTAAATCTTCCCCATAACAAATTATATAGGCATGTTTTGGAGATTTTGATCCTTCATTTGGGTTAGGAGTAAACGTAAATTTACTCTTTGTATTTAAAAAAGGGGAGCCATAAATCTGAAATTGTTTAGCAGTTCCTCTTCCCGCGCTTACATTTGTGCCTTCAAAAAAACATAAACTGGGATATAAATTAATAGCTGTATCATTGGGTAAATTAGGTGAAGGTTTTATGCGTAAATTATAGTTTGATGTATGTAAATAATTTTTTAATGGTATGACAGTCAAGTTTGTTTGAATACCATTCTTCAACCATTTCTCACCATTAATCATGAGTCCATATTCTCCAATTGTCATCCCGTAAACTACAGGGACAGGATGCATTCCAACGAAACTCTTGTGTTCAGTTTCTAGAACTGGACCATCTATATAATGTCCGTTTGGATTTGGCCTGTCTAACAATAAAACAGGAATTTTTTGTTCTGCGCAGGCTTCCATAACATAGTGTAGCGAAGAAATATAAGTGTAAAATCTAACACCAACATCCTGAATGTCAAAAACCATAAGATCTATATCTTTTAATTGTTCCTTTGTAGGTTTTTTGTTCTTACCATAAAGAGAAATAATTGGAATTTCTGTTTTCTTATCAATTCCATCGGCAACAGATTCTCCAGCATCTGCATCACCTCTAAAACCATGTTCTGGAGCAAATACCTTATGAATATTTATTTTCAAAGAAACTAAGCTGTCTACTATGTGAGTATAGTTATTTCCATTATAGATAACAGATGTTTGGTTTGCGACAATTGCAATATTTTTTCCTTTTAATTTTGAGAGATACAATTGGGTTTGATCTGCGCCAGTGTAAATTTTAGATAAAGGGTTAGATTTTTGCGCAAAGGAAACGGTTACGGCACTAATAAAAAGAATAAATAAATATGTACTTTTACGTGTATTTAAAATCATAGCATTGAATTACGAATTATTTGTAGCGAAACGAATTATCTCAGGTAAAGAGTATAAAAGTAGTATTTCGTCTCCAATAATAAAAATTGCCATTACAGCAATTTCATTAGGAATGGTTATTATGTTAATTGCCATTGCTACAGGTGATGGTTTACGTGAAAAAATTAGGAGTAAAATATCTGGTTTTAAGGGCCATATACAAATTACAAAATATGATGCCAATAATTCTGATATTTCTGTCATGCCTATTGATAAAAATCAGAATTTTTATCCTAAATTCTCCAATATTAAAGGGATTAAGAATATTCAAATTTTTGCCAATCAAGTTGGATTAATTAGAACAAAAACTGATTTTGAAGGTATTGTTTTTAAAGGTGTTTCTACAGATTATGATTGGACATTTTTTAATGAATATCTTATAGCAGGAAAAATACCTAATTTTAATCAAAAACGAACTAGAGATATTTTACTCTCTAAAACTATTGTTGATAGATTGAAATTGAAGTTAAATGATACTATTAATGTTACCTTTTTTAAGAGTAAAACTTCTAAGTTACCATCAAATAGAAAACTAGTTATTACTGGTGTATATAATACTGGGTTTCTTGAGTTTGATAAAAATATGATGATTGGAGACATAAGACAGATTCAGCGTTTAAATCGCTGGAATGAAAATGAGGTGGGTGGTTTTGAAGTTATTCTTGAAAATTTTGATAATTTAGAACAAAAAAGTGTTGAAGTTTATAATGAAATTGATGCAACTCTAGATGCAACCTCAATAGCTTCAAATTATCCTGGATTATTTGAGTGGATAGCGCTTTTTGACAACAATACTTGGTTTATTATTATCATTATGATCTTGGTAGCTGGTATAAACATGATTACGGCTTTATTAGTCCTAATTTTAGAACGAATTCCAATGGTTGGTATATTGAAGGCTATGGGAAGCTCTAATTGGAGCATACGAAAAATCTTTTTGTACAATGCATCTTATTTAATTTTTGTTGGATTATTTTGGGGTAATTTAATTGGACTACTACTGCTATTTGCACAAAAATTTGGTGGGTTTATTTCTCTTGATCCTGCTACGTATTATGTTTCAGAAGTTCCTGTAAGTATTGATTTTTTATCTCTCTGTTTATTAAACATAGGCACCTTAGTCCTATGCTTTTTAATGCTAATTATTCCATCAATTATTATCACAAAGATTCAACCCTCAAAATCGATCAAATTTGTTTAGTTAGTTTCATAGGAAAACACCATTCCCTTGAAGGTTATTTCTGAAATATTTTGTTCCTTTACGGGATAATAAATAACATAATGCAATACGCTAATAATATATTAGAAACTATTGGGAATACCCCTTTAGTAAAGATTAATCATTTGACGAAAGATTTACCGTGTTTGGTTCTTTCCAAATATGAAACTTTTAATCCTGGAAACTCAGTAAAAGATAGAATGGCATTGCAAATGATTGAAGATGCCGAAGCTGACGGACGTTTGAAACCCGGAGGAACTATTATTGAAGGTACTTCTGGAAATACTGGCATGGGACTAGCATTAGCAGCAGTAATAAAAGGATATAAATGTATTTTTGTTATGGCTGATAAACAATCTAAAGAAAAAGTTGATATTCTTCGAGCAGTTGGAGCAGAGGTAGTTGTATGTCCAACTGATGTTGAGCCAGAAGATCCAAAATCTTATTATTCGGTATCCAAAAGATTGGGAAAAGAAACCCCTAATTCTTGGTATGTGAATCAATATGATAACCCAAGCAATTGCAAAGCACATTTTAAAAGTACAGGTCCAGAAATTTGGAAACAAACAAATGGTAAAGTAACACATTTTGTTGTTGGAGTTGGTACAGGTGGAACTATTTCAGGTGTCGGAAGCTATTTGAAAATGATGAATCCTGCAATTAAAATATGGGGTATAGATACTTATGGCTCTGTTTTTAAAAAATATCATGAAACTGGAATATTTGATGATAATGAGATTTACCCCTATATTACTGAAGGTATTGGGGAAGATATTTTACCGCTAAATGTAAATTTTTCATTAATAGATGGTTTTACTAAAGTAACTGATAAAGATGCTGCCATTTATACTCAAAGGTTAGCAAAAGAAGAAGGAATGTTTTTAGGTAACTCTGCAGGTGCTGCTATTAAAGGTCTTTTACAATTAAAAGAACATTTCACAAAAGATGATGTTGTTGTGGTTTTATTTCATGATCATGGTAGTAGGTATGTTGGTAAAATGTTTAATGATGATTGGATGCGTAAACAAGGATTTATATAAAAAGTTTAAAATCTAAATAAAGAATAATTTTAAATTTGATATTGATATTATATTAAAAAAAATGAAATTTTTTAAATTCATAGTTTTCATATTGTTGATAACAGCTTGTTATAATAAACAGGAACAAAAAAATAATTTTATGAACTATTCAGATGAAATTTTGGAGAGAGCTCAAGAAATTCATAATCGAGTATTGGTTCTGGATACTCATGTAGACATTAATGTGGCTAACTTTACAAATGATAACAATTATACTGAAGATTTGGGAAACCAGGTCAATCTTCCTACAATGGAAGCTGGGGGTTTAGATGTTGCTTGGTTCATTGTTTATACTAGTCAAGGAGAATTAACAGCTGAAGGATACAATAATGCATATCGCAATGCAATAGGTAAATTTGAAGCGATTCATAGACTAACAGAAGAAATAGCGCCAGATAAAATTGGTCTAGCTGTAAATTCTAATGAAGCTAGAGAATTGCATCGTTCTGGAAAGAAAGTTGCTATGATTGGTGTAGAGAACGCTTATCCTCTTGGTTTAGACATTTCTAGAGTCAAAGAATTTTATGATAGAGGGGCAAGATACATGTCATTATCGCACAATGGTCATAGCCAATTTTGTGACTCAAACACAGGAGAACTGGATAGCTTGTGGGTAGATAACGGAGTAAGTGATTTAGGTAAATTAGTGATTGAGCAAATGAATAAATTGGGGATGATGATTGATGTTTCTCATCCATCAAAACAATCTATTAAAGATATGATAAGTCTATCTAAGGCTCCAGTAATTGCCTCCCATTCCTCTGCAAGAGCTTTGTGTAATCATAGTAGAAACCTAGATGATGAGCAGTTAGAATTGATTAAGTCTAATGGAGGAGTAGTTCAAACAGTAGCCTTTAGTTCTTATATTAATATAGAAAAACACGAAGCATATACAGGTGCTGTTTCTAAAATAATTCAAACTTTAGCTCAAGAAAGAGAATTTAAAATAATTTCTAGAAGTGAAATTAGAAAATTAGAAGCCTCTGAACGTAAAAGTTACCTAAAGAACTATAAAACATTATCAAAAGAGGCATCATCATTATTGACTAAAACTGACCCAAAACCAGTTGATGTTTCAGATTATGTTGATCATATTGACTATTTAGTAGAAAAAATAGGTTTAGATCATGTAGGTATTAGTTCAGATTTTGATGGTGGAGGTGGAGTTTATGGCTGGAGTGATGCATCTGAAACACTCAACATTACTGCAGAGTTGTTAAAAAGAGGTTACACTGAAGATGAAATTGGTCAATTATGGAGCGGTAATTTACTCCGAGTTTTAGAGGATGTAGAAGCTATTTCGAGAGAATTACAAGACTCAAATAATGGATAAATAATTAGATTATTGAATATAAACAAAAAACCATCCTTTTAGAGATGGTTTTTTTACTATAACTAATCAAATTACCTTTTTATAAATCAAATAATCAAGATTTATAATTATCTAGTATTCAACTATTATGCCAAAAGACATTAAAATTTCTAATTTTTAAATTTTTTTTATATCAAGTTTTATCTTAAAAAAATAATTTAAAAATTAAGTCGATTTATACTTTATATAGCGTGCTTGTGTGCTTTGTATGATGAACGAACTAAGGCACCACTTTCAACATACATAAAACCCATTTCTAACCCTAAAGTTTCGTATTTCTTAAATTGATCTGGTGTAATAAATTCCTTTACTGGTAGGTGTTTTTTTGTGGGTTGTAAATATTGACCAATAGTTAAAACATCTAGTCCTACTCCTTGTAAATCTTTCATGGTTTGAATTACTTCCTCCTCAGTTTCACCAAGACCTAACATTAATCCGGTTTTAGTTCTCATACCTTTCTCTTTAAGGTACTGAAGTACACTTAGACTTCTATCGTACTTAGCCTGAATTCGTACTTCTCGAGTTAATCTTCTGACAGTTTCCATATTATGTGATACCACTTCTGGATGGACATCAATAATACGATCTATTTGATTCTTTTTTCCTTGAAAATCTGGAATTAAAGTTTCTAAAGTAGTGTTTGGATTTGCTCTTCTAATGGCATCAACTGTCTCAGCCCAAATAATAGACCCTCCATCTTTCAAATCATCTCTATCAACAGAGGTAATTACGGCATGCTTTATCCCCATAATTTTAATTGACCTAGCTACTTTTTCAGGTTCATCCCATTCAACGGTTTCTGGTCTTCCTGTCTTCACACCACAAAAACCACATGATCTAGTACAGATATTACCTAAAATCATAAAGGTAGCAGTACCTTCACCCCAACATTCACCCATGTTAGGGCAACTACCACTGGTGCAAATAGTATTTAATTTATACTTATCTACCAATCCTCTAAGTTCTGTGTACTTTTTTCCAACAGGTAGTTTTACACGAAGCCAATCAGGTTTTTTAACTCTTTTAGGAAGTACAGCAGTATTGTTTGCCATTATTATAATATAATTTAGAATGCAAAGTTACGAAGAAAACAATTATAAACTCAATAGAAACCAAGCACTAAATCCTATTAAAAAAATAATTCCACAAATACTTAAAACTTTCAAATATATAGACGGCTGATACTCTTTAGGTGTATGTTTTCCAGTAATTAGAATAAAGTTTAAAATAGCATAAAAAGGTGCTGTTAAGAAAGATAATATGGTTGCAATTTTTACCATTAAACCCATATCATCTCTAAAGTATCTAAGAATTATATAAGTTCCTATTCCTAAGAGAATAATCCAAAAATAGTATTTCAATTTTAATTTGTTCGAAAATAATAAATCATTGGCTTTAGACATTGTTCTAGGAGAGGCGTCTAGCGTGGTAATAGTGGTGCTAAACATAGTAGTGAAAGCAGCTATAGCAATAAATATATAGGCAAAATTACCTAGGTTTTTTGTGTATAATTCTATTAATTGACCCGCAAAAATACTTCCTTTGCTTGAAAAACTTTGACCAGTTCCGTTCATGACTAAAGCTCCTAGAATAATAAAACAGACTGCCAAGCATATAGTTCCAATATAGCCAATATTAAAATCGAAAATAGCTTGTTTAGTTGTTGTTTTTTTTAATGTTGTTTTTTCTTTTTCTAAAGACCATATAGATTGCCATATTGAAATGTCTAATGGGGCTGGCATCCAACCTAAAAAAGCAATTAAAAAATAAATTTCAATGGTTTCTTTAGGGAATACTTGAGTAAATGTATAGGCTTGGGTATTTTTTGTAATAGCTACACTAACAGCTAAAAGGGTAGAGACAGTTAAAATTAAAATAACATATTTCATTAAGTTATCTAAAAGCTTGTATTTACCGATAAGTAATATAGAAATACTAAGAACAGTAATTAATAAAGACCAAGTAACCATATCAAAATAACCAAAAAGATTGACGGCTAAACCTGCTGTAACAATTGTAACTGCAGCTTGAATAATGAACATAGTAATAAAACTTATACTGTAACTAATAGCCAAAACACCTTTTCCTAATTTTTTATATCCATCCAATAATGTCTCTCCAGTAGCCGAGGCATATCTAGGCCCAAATTGGAAAAAAGGGTATTTAAAAAAAGCTGCAATTAAAATTGCCCACAATAAACCAAAACCAAAATCAGCTCCGGCTCTTGTAGATTGAACTAAGTGAGAAACTCCAACCGCTGCACCAGCAAATAATAACCCAGGACCTAAAGTCTTAACTATATTTTTTCTCATCAAGATTTCTTAATAATCTCAGCTAATATTTTTTTTGCACGTAATAATTTTACTTTTACATTGCTCATAGGCTCATTCAGGTGTTGAGAAATTTCCCTGTATGTTAATTCTTTAAAAAAACGTAAATGAATAACTTCTTGATATTTTGGTTTGAGTTGTTTGATATCTTCAAGAAGCTTGGCTAGGTTTTGTTCAGTAATAAGGTTGTCTTCAGGCGTTGGATTATTATCAACAATCTTATAAGCTTCAGCTTCTTGACCTTGACTGGTATTGGTATTGATAGATTTTTTATTTTTTCTAATCAAATCAATATGTATATTTTTAGAAATTGTAGTTAACCAAGTTTTGAATTGGTATTTGTTGTCAAAACTATTAATCTTATCAAATGCTTTTGAAAATGATTGAATGGTAATATCTTCAGCATCATTTTCATTATGAGTTCTTTTTAATTGATAGTTATAAATATCTGACCAAAAGTGATGTAATAAAAAGTTAAAAGAACTTTGGTCTCCTTGTTTTGCTTTCTGAATGTGATTTGCCAAAATTTCTCTAGTTATTTCCAATGCGTATATTTTGAAATGGAGTAGGTTATAAATATAACAAATTGAAATAGAACTAAAAATACTTCTATAAATGGTGAAAAATATAGAACACTTTTTTTCTGTAATTTTTTTGCAGAAAGACCAACGATTATGGAAGTAAGAAATATATAACTTAAAATAATACCTATTGAATAGTAGTCTGCTTTATAAGTAAGTAAAAAAGGTATTAGGCATATAAAAAGTAGTTTAGAAGTACTAAATAATCCTAAAAAAAATTTATGTCTAAATTTATAATGTGAGAATATACTTAATTGGTTTTTTTTTTGGGTAAACCATTTTTTTAGAGTGTTTGGAGCTTCATAAATTATAAAGCTATTTGGGCTCACTACTATAGTAGTATTTAATGAGGTGGATGCATCTCTAATAAAAAGATCATGATGCCCAGAATCTATTCTCATATGATTTATAAATCCGTTAACCTTATAGAATTCACTTTTCTTATACGCTAAATTTTTCCCATCGGCCATATAAGACGACCCAAGTTTTGTGTAAGAAAAAGATTGAATTGTAGAAAGCAATTTATCTAATTGTATTAAAATATTTAAAAAAAAATTACTTTTTGATTGGTATACTCCATAACCTAGTACAATAGATTTCGATTCAGAAAAATGAACAGTCATCTCTTTAATCCATTTTTTTGAGCTAGGCATACAGTCAGCATCAATAAAAAGTAATTGTTCATGTTTTGCAGACTTAATCCCTAGTGTTAACGCATACTTTCTATTTCCCCAAAAAGCTTCATTATTCTTAACGTTAACAATTTTTATTCTTGAATCATTGTCTTGAAATTTATTCATTACCGTTAATGTTTCATCATTTGATGCATTATTAATAAGGATTAATTCATAGTTTTTATACTCTTGTTCTTGAAGTAATGGAACAAGTCTAGTAAGGTGCTGAGCATTGTTTTTAGCATACACAATAATAGATACGGGAACAACCTTATTAAAAAATTTTGTTGAAGTTTTATGAAATAATAATGATGTAAATGAGATGTAGTAACACAATTGAACTACTGCGGTTACTACAAAAGTGTAGAATAAAACAGTAATGACCATTGTAATTTAATTGTGAGTTGGTTCTGTACAATCTTCAAATTGATCTGAAGTTTTGCCACAAAAACCGCAGGCCTCACCACTTTTATTTAGCATAGGATTTTGACTTGCACAGGTTCCAGCAAATTCACCATCTTTTTTTGCCCATATTTTTATGGCTATTCCTGCTACACCAATAGCAAGAAGACCAATGGTTAATAAGATAAGTTTCATTTAATGATTTTTAGGTCTTACAAAGATAAATAATTCTCCTAATACAGACGGGTAATTATGCGGTGTTATTGTTTGTATTCTAAAAATAAAAAGGCATGTATTTTATCGTCAAATAACTTATTCAATAATATTTACTTCGATGTCTAAGGTAATTTCGAAAATAGATAAAATGGTTTCTTGAATATTTTTAGCAAGCATATATATGTCTTTTCCACTAGCCTTATCAAAATTTACTAAGACGAGAGCTTGATTTTCATGAATTCCACAATCTCCATATCTTTTCCCTTTAAATCCGGCCGTTTCTATTAACCAACCTGCTGGAATTTTATAATTATAAGCAGCATCCTCTTTCTTTGAAGATGGTATTTTGTAAAATGGAATATTTGGATATTTTTCTTGTAGTTTTTTAAATTGTTTTAAGCTTATTATAGGGTTTTTAAAAAAGCTACCGCTATTGCCTATTTTTTTTGGATCAGGTAATTTAGCTTGCCTAATATTAATTACAATATCAGAAATGTCTTTTATAGTTGGATTACTAATTTTTCTAATTGCTAATTCTTTTTCAATAGCACCGTAATTAGTGTTTAAATGATGATTTTTTTTTGTGAGTTTAAAACGAACTGAAGTAATAACAATTTTTTCTTTTAATTCATTTTTAAAAATAGAATTACGATATCCAAAATCACATTCTTTGTTAGAAAATTGAATTTTTTTTGCACTGTTTAAGTCTATCCCTTCAACTCGAGTAATTACATCTTTTACCTCTACACCATATGCTCCAATATTTTGAATTGGTGATGTTCCTACATTTCCAGGAATTAAAGAAAGATTTTCAATTCCACCATAATTTTGAGAAATACACCACATAACAAACTCATGCCAATCTTCACCTGCATTAACTGATAGCTCTACCTCACTTTCATTTTCGTAATGTATGGATATGCCCTTAATATTAATGTGAATAACAAGTTTGTCTATATCTTTAGTAAGTAACATATTGCTACCACCACTTAGTAAAAAAACATCCTTTTCTTGTGTTAAGATTTTTTGTAGTTTATCCAAATTATCAACAGAAACAAATCTACTGGCTGAAACATCTATACCAAAAGTATTGTATGGTTTAAGAGAAATGTTTTGTTGAATATTCAAGTCTATTATATTTAAGAGTATGAAATTTTAAATAATAAAATGTCGGGTTTATCTAATCAAACTTACATTTTTTATTTTTTATAGGAAGCTAAAGCGAACTTTAAAATCTCAACGCATCTAACTAAATCTTCTTTATTTAAAACATAGGCCATACGAACTTGATTTTTACCTTCACCTTCACTAGAATAAAAACCACTTGCTGGAGCTACCATAACAGTTTCATTGTTGTGATGAAATTCCTCTAAAATCCAGCGTGCAAAATGATCTGTATCAATTACGGGTAACTCTGCTACACAATAAAAAGCACCTTTTGGATTAGCAACTTTTACACCTTCAATTTTTTTTAATTCAGTTATTAGGGTATCTCTTCTCTCAACATATTCTTCGATGACCTTATCAAAATAAACTTGTGGGGTATCTAAGGCTGCTTCACTAGCTAATAAAGCATAGGTTGGTGGACTTAATCTAGCTTGAGCAAATTTAATAGCCGTATCCATAAAACTTTTATTTTTTGAGACAATACAACCAATTCTCGCACCACACATACTATATCGCTTTGAGACAGAATCGATCATAATTGCGTGCTGCTCTAAACCAGCTTCAGCCATTACAGAATGATGAGTGTTGTTGTCGTAAGTAAACTCTCTGTAGACCTCATCCGCAATTAAGAATAAATCGTGTTTTAATACGAGGTGTTTTAATTTTAGAATTTCTTCCTTACTGTAAAGATATCCGGTTGGGTTACCAGGGTTACAAATTAAAATTGCTTTGGTTTTTTTAGTTATTAATTTTTCAAAATCATCAATATTAGGAAGTGCAAAATTGTTATTAATTTTTGAAATCACAGGAACAACTTTAACACCAGATGCAGTAGAAAACCCATTATAATTTGCATAAAATGGTTCTGGTATAATAATTTCATCACCTGGATCAGTAATACTACCCATAGTAAATAATAGCGCCTCGGATCCACCAGTAGTGGTAATAATATTTTGAGGAGTTATATCGACGTTATTTTTTTTGTAATAATTAGTTAACTTTTCTCTGTAAGTTTCGGACCCCTCAGATCTGGCATATGAAAGCACTTCAATACTGTTATTTTTAACAGCATCTAAAGCAACTTTAGGGGTTTTTATATCTGGCTGACCAATATTTAAGTGGTATACTTTTATTCCGTTTTTTTTAGCAGCTTCTGCAAAAGGAACGAGTTTTCTTATTGGAGACTGAGGCATCAGTTCTCCTTTTTTTGATATTAAAGGCATTTAATTATAATGTAGTTTATAGTTTCTTAATTATCTACAGATAGTAAATTTTTTTTCTTTTCGAATGCTGCTGTTTTTTCAATATAGCCTTTAATTTTAACCATTTTACGTTCATTTTTTGCATTTGAAAAAATAGTGATAGCTTTAGAAAACCCTCCAAGTCTTTTAGTATCATAAGCAACTTCAATTTTTCCTTCTTCACCAGGCATTATGGGATGATTTGGTTTTTTTGGGACTGTACAACCACAAGAAGCTTGGACCCTTGAAATAATTAAAGGTGATTTTCCTATGTTAGTAAATTCAAAGACTCTTACACCATCAGCTCCTGAGATTATTTTACCGTAATTAATGGTCTCAGTTTTAAATTTAAATTCTGGTTTTAAGTCCTGGGCTTCTTGAGCATTAGAAATCGTAGCAGATAAAATTATAAGAAACGTAAAAAACTTTTTCATAAAAAATTAAGGTTTTAAAAAAATCAAAACAAATTTAATCAAAAATAATTCAACAGACTTTTAATTACTACAGATAATTGTACTTTTGCACACTTAAGGCAAAAAGTATAACAAGTATGAGTATTCCATCAAAATATGATGCAAGTTTAGTAGAAAGTAAATGGTATGACTATTGGATGAAACACAATTATTTTCATTCTGAAGTAGACGATAGAGAGCCTTATACCATTGTAATTCCTCCACCTAACGTAACTGGAGTATTGCATATGGGACATATGCTGAATAACACCATTCAGGATGTACTCATAAGACATGCTCGTTTGTCTGGTAAAAATGCTTGTTGGGTTCCTGGAACAGATCACGCCTCAATTGCCACTGAAGCTAAGGTTGTTGCTAAATTAAAAGAACAAGGAATTGATAAAAATGATCTTACTCGTGAAGAGTTTTTAGCACATGCTTGGGAATGGAAATCTGAATATGGAGGTATTATTTTAGATCAGCTTAAGAAACTAGGTGCCTCATGTGATTGGGAAAGAACAGCTTTTACAATGGACCCTGAAATGTCTGATTCTGTAATAAAAGTTTTTGTTGATTTATTCAATAAAGGACTAATTTATAGAGGTTTTAGGATGGTGAATTGGGATCCAGAAGCCAAAACAACCTTATCTGATGAAGAGGTGATCTATGAAGAAAAACAGGGCAACTTATATTATGTAAAATATAAAATTGAAGGGAGTGATGAGTTTTTAACTATCGCCACAACACGTCCTGAAACCATTTTTGGTGATTCAGCAATTTGTATTAACCCAACGGATACTCGTTTTAAACATCTTAAAGGTAAAAAAGCTATAGTTCCTATTTGTAATCGTATTATTCCTATTATTGAAGATGAATACGTTGATATAGAGTTTGGAACAGGTTGTTTAAAAGTTACACCAGCCCACGATGAAAATGATAAGATATTAGGTGATAAACATGCATTAGAAGTAATAGATATTTTTAATGAAGATGCTTCTTTAAATTCATTTGGTTTGCATTATGAAGGAAAAGACAGATTTGTTGTTCGTAAAGAAGTAACTAAGGAATTAGAGGAAAAAGGGTTTTTAGTAAAAATAGAAGTGCACACTAATAAAGTTGGGACCTCTGAAAGAACTAAAGCTGTTATAGAACCAAGATTGTCCGATCAGTGGTTCTTGAAAATGGAAGATTTAGTAAAACCAGCAATTGAAGCTGTTTTAGGTGATGATCCTGCCATAAATCTCTATCCTAAAAAATTTGAAAATACCTACAGACATTGGATGGAAAATATTCGCGACTGGAATATTTCAAGACAATTGTGGTGGGGTCAACAAATTCCAGCTTATTTTTACGGAAATGGCAAAAATGATTTTGTAGTTGCAGAAACTAAAGAAGAAGCCTTTCAAATTGCAAAGAAAAAACTATCGGATTCTACTCATGATCTTAAGGAATCTTTCTCAATTAATGACTTACGACAAGATGAGGATGCATTAGACACTTGGTTCTCTTCTTGGCTTTGGCCAATATCGGTTTTTGATGGTATAAGAAATCCAGAAAATAAAGAAATAAAATATTATTATCCAACAAATGATTTGGTAACTGGACCAGATATTTTGTTTTTCTGGGTAGCCAGAATGATTGTTGCTGGATATGAATATAAAGATGAAAAACCATTTCAGAATGTTTATTTAACAGGGTTAGTTCGTGATAAACAACGTCGTAAAATGTCTAAATCTTTAGGGAATTCTCCAGATGCATTAAAACTTATTGAAACTTATGGTGCCGATGGAGTTAGAGTAGGATTGTTGTTGAGTTCTGCAGCAGGTAACGACTTGATGTTTGATGAAGAGCTATGTCAACAAGGAAAACAGTTTGCTAATAAAATTTGGAATGCGTTTCGTCTTATTAAAGGTTGGGAGATCGATAAAACTATACCTCAGCCTCAAACAGCAAGTATTGGATTAACTTGGTATAATGCTAAATTTCAAAAAGCTTTAGCAGAGATAGAAGACCACTTTTCTAAATATCGATTATCAGATGCCTTAATGATTATTTATAAATTAATTACTGATGACTTTTCTTCTTGGTTGTTGGAAATAGTAAAACCAGCATATCAACAACCAATCGATGCAACTACTTTCAATGAAATAGTAAAAATTTTAGAAAATAATTTAAAGGTATTACATCCGTTTATGCCTTTTTTAACAGAGGAAATATGGCACCATATTGCAATTAGAACACCAGATGAGGCTTTAATTATTGCCAATTTTCCAATTAAAAAAGACTTTGATAATGAAGTCATATTAAAATTTGATATGGCTTCAGCTATTATCTCTGGAATAAGAACCATTAGAAAAGATAAGAATATACCTTTTAGAGATCCTATTAAGTTATATGTAATCAATAGAGAAATTAAAAATAATCAGTTCAATACACTCATTCAAAAATTAACGAATACATCAGCTATAGAAGAAGTTTCAGAAAAAGTTGATGGAGCTTCCTTTAGGGTTAAATCCAATGAATATTTTGTGCCTATTTCTGAGGAGAATATTGATGTAGATGCTGAAATTTTAAAACTAGAGTCAGAACTAAAAAGAGCAAGAGGTTTTCTTACAGGTATTCAGAAAAAATTATTGAATGAACGTTTTGTTCAAAATGCTCCTGAAAAGGTTATAGTTTTGGAGCGAAAGAAAGAATCTGACACATTAGCTAAGATTAATACAATATTGACTAGTCTAGATAGACTAAAATAATTAAAAAATCATATTGTAACTTTTTATGGTTTAAATCTTAGCTTAACATATGTTAATACTGAGGTTATGGAGTTGTTTTTTATTGTTAAAAATTCATTAATTTTTTTGTTTGTGGGTGTATTTTTTGTAGTTTTATTATGAAATTAAAAATTATAAACGTGAAAATTACCCCGAAACCAACGTGTGCTATCGCTTACTCCATTCAACAGTTAGGAGATAAATGGTCATTGTTAATAATGAGAGACTTAATCTTGCACAAAAAAACCAGATTCAAAGAACTTAGAGAATCTAAAGAAAAAATAGCTAGTAACATACTTGCCAATAGGCTAAAATCTTTACAAGTGAATGGTTTTATTGAGAAACTAGATCCTACAGGTACAAAAAAAAGTACCCGTTATATCGCTACAGCTAAAGGTATAAAAGCTCTACCTATTATTATTGAATTATATCTATTTTCTATCCACTTTATTGATGAGAGTTTATTAAATGATTCTCAAATGAGTATAAAAAAACAAATTATTTCCAACAGGGTATTATTTGAAGAGACAAGAAAAAGTGAGTATATTGCTTTTGTTGATGGATTAAAAATAGAATTGAATAAAATCAAACTTTTAGCTCAACTTAATTAATAATCAAAAGTTATTGCATTTTACACAAGCGCCTCGCACAGGATAGTGATTGGGTGTTTGGCTTTTCGTTTTGTGCCATCATATATTTGATGACGGCAACTAGTACCTGATGCAACAATTTCTATATCATTTGAAATATTTCTTATCTTAGGGAATAACGTATCTTCACCTACCTGCATACTAACTCTATAGTGTTCTTTTTCATAACCAAAAGATCCAGCCATACCACAACAACCTGTGTTCATAATTGTAGGCTTGTAGTTTTGAGGAATATTTAAAATTGAAAAAGTAGCATGAGTGCTAGACAATGCTTTTTGATGGCAGTGACCATGAATTTTCAACAGCTTTTCTTTTGAAGAAAATTGATTACTTCTAATATTTCCTTTATCAAATTCTTTTTGGAGAAATTCTTCTATTGTAAACGTATTGTTAGAAATAATTTCGGCAGAACTCTTGTCGTCAGCCAATCGTATATATTCATCTCTAAAAGTTAAAATAGCTGAAGGTTCTATACCAATAAGGGGAGTTTCTTCAGAAATTAATTCTTTAAAAATAGAAACATTTTTATTTGCTATGACTTTAGCTTCCTTTAAAAAACCTTTTGAGATAAAACTTCTCCCACTTTCTGCATGGTTTATAAAGGTAGGATTATAACCAAGCTTTTTTAAAACAATGATGGTGTCTTTCCCTATCTCAGCATCATAGAAATTAGTGAATTCATCACAGAAAACATAAACGATTTTCTGACTGCTTGAATGTATTTGCTTCTTATACCAAGATTTCAATGTTTTAGGTGTCAATTTTGGAACACTTCGCTTAAGTGAAATACCCATTATAAACTTCGTCAAATAAGTATTTAACACCAAATTGGTAAGACTAGGAACAAGACTTCCTATCTTATTATATTTAACATTATTTGCAAACATGGTATTTCTGAAAGAGTACCCATTTTTTTCCTGATATTGATAAAGAAATTCACTTTTTAGTGCTGCTACATCTACGTTACTTGGACATTCTGAAGCACAAGCTTTACAACTCAAACAGAGATCGAAAACATCTTTAAGCTCTTGATGATTGAATTTGTTTACCTGTTTAGAATTGGTTAAAAATTCACGAAGTGTATTCGCTCTTGCACGGGTTGAATCTTTTTCATCTTTTGTAGCTCTGTAACTAGGGCACATAGCCCCACCAGCTGAGGCAGGCTTCCTGCAGTCTCCAGACCCATTACATTTTTCTGCTAATTTTAAAATCCCTTGATTGTCTGAAAAATCTTGAATTGTTTTAATTTCAGGCTCAATTCTATCAATTTCATATCGAAGGCTTTTATCCATTGGAAAAGCATCCGTAATTTTTCCTTGGTTAAAAATATTATTTGGATCAAATACTTTTTTAATACGTCTTAATAATTCATAATTATCATTTCCAATCATCAGAGGTATAAATTCTGCACGTACAATACCATCTCCGTGTTCACCACTAAAAGAACCTCCGTATTTTTTTACCAATAGCGCTGTTTCCGTAGTAATTTTTCTAAACAAAGAAACATCCTCAGATTTCTTTAAATTTAAAATTGGACGTAAATGTAATTCACCAGCACCAGCATGAGCGTAATACACAGCTTTTTGCTGATATTTATCCATTATTTTGGTGAATTCTTCAATGTATGTTGGAAGATCATTTAAATCAACTGCAGTATCTTCTATACATGCTACAGCTTTTTTATCACCAATAATATTTCCTAATAATCCTAAACCAGCTTTACGCAGGTCAAACATGCGTTTGATATCATCTCCCAATATTTTAGGATGATGATAACCAAAATTATGTTCTTTCAAATCTTCAATTAATTTGTCTGCTTTTTTATGAGCAGTTTCAGTAGAGTTGCCAGAAACTTCAAACATTAAAATAGCCTCAGGATCTCCACTAATAAAGAAACGATTTTTGGCTTGCTCACGATTGTTTTTAGTACAATCTAAGATTACTTTATCCATTAATTCACAAGCATATAACTCGTGATTCATAGCTAAAACTGTTGCTTTAAGACTTTCGTTAATACTATTAAAATGTGAGGCAACAATTATACTTTCTTTAGGTTGTACAGCATCTAATTGTAAAGTGATAGCTGTAGAAAAAACTAATGTACCTTCACTACCAGATAAAAGTTTAGCTAAGTTTATAATGTCATTTTTACCACCAAACAAATCAGAGTCAAGTAATTCATCTACAGCATAACCTGTATTTCTTCTATGAATACTTGGTTTTGGAAATTGGTTTTTAATTTCTTGTTGAACTTGTTTTTGCGAAAGTTCGTTATATATAGAAGCATAAATACTACCTTCTAAAGATTTGATTTGGGTTTTTTGTTTAAATTCTCTGGAGGATATCTCTTTAAATGTTGCTTTAGATCCATCACTTAATATTCCATCAATTTGAAGAACTTTATCTCTTGTTACTCCATATTTAATAGATGTACTTCCAGATGAGTTATTTCCAACCATACCTCCAATCATACAACGATTAGATGTAGATGTATTTGGGCCAAAAAAGAGTCCAAAAGGTTTTAAAAATAAATTGAGTTCATCTCTAACTACTCCTGGTTCAACAGTAATCGTTTTATTGAGTTCATCAAAAGCTAAAATAGTTGTAAAATGTTTAGAAACATCAACGATGATTCCTTCACCAACACATTGGCCAGCTAGAGAAGTTCCGGCTGTTCTGGGAATTAAAGTTAAGTGATTAGATGTTGCAAATTCAATTAATATCTGTAGATCTTTTTCATCTTTTGGATAGGCAACAGCTAAAGGTATTTTTCTGTATACAGATGCATCTGTAGCATAAATAGCCTTGTGTAGATCATCATATTCAAGTGATCCAGATAATTTTTTTCTAATTTCTTGCAATTTACTCTCTTCCATCATTTCCAATTATTGAATATATTGATTGTCTGAAAATAGTTCAGAAATACCCTCTTTATTTTTATCTACCAATTCATGAAAGTTACTCAAAGAATAACTTATTATTAGATGGTATATAATTTTTAATCAAAAATAAGAGTTTTGTTCTAAAAAAAAGTAAGATTTGTTTTTAATATCTTTGTTAAAATCAAATCTAAATACGAATGAAAAATATAGTTCTTACCTTTTTATTTTTAACAGTTTCTTTTTCAATAAACTCCCAAGAAATAAACCTAAATTATTACATACCATCTGATCAAAATTATAATGATAAGATCCCTACTCCAAAAGAGGTTATTGGTCATGAAGTAGGAGAGTGGCACGTTACTCATGATAAACTTGTTGAGTATATGAAGGTGTTAGCTAACTCATCTGATCGTATTACTCTTGAAGACAGAGGAAAAACATTTGAAGGAAGACCCTTGTTATTGTTAACGATTACCTCTCCAAACAATCATTCCCGTATAGACGATATAAGACAAAGGCATATAGACGGTACCAATGACTCATCACTGGATGTAACCAATGACCCAATCATAGTTTATCAGGGTTTTTCTATACATGGAAATGAGCCTAGTGGTTCAAATGCTGCTTTGGCTGTAGCATATTATCTAGCAGCTTCAACAAGTTTAGCTACTGAAGATTTATTGAATAATACAGTAATTTTATTTGATCCATCTTTTAATCCAGACGGATTACAACGTTTTGCTTATTGGGCAAATACCAACAAGAGTAAAAATATTAACCCAGATTCAAATGACAGAGAGTATTTTGAGGTTTGGCCAAGAGGTAGAACAAATCACTATTGGTTCGATATGAATAGAGATTGGTTACCAGTACAGTTACCAGAATCTAGAGCTAGAATTGCATCATTTCACAAATGGTTACCTAACATATTAACAGATCATCATGAAATGGGGTCCAATTCAACTTTCTTTTTTCAGCCAGGTATTCCCAGTAGAACTCACCCTCTAACACCCCAATTAAATCAAGATTTAACTAAAGAGATTGGTACCTATCACGCAAAAGCATTGGATAAGATTGGTTCACAGTATTATTCAGAAGAGAGTTATGATGATTTCTACTACGGAAAAGGGTCTACATTTCCAGACATCAATGGAAGTATTGGTATTTTATTTGAACAAGGAAGTTCTAGAGGTCATGCACAAGAAACATCTAATGGTATTTTAACGTTTCCATTTACAATTAGAAATCAATATACAGCAGCGATGTCTACTCTTCAAGCTGCAAAAAATATGCGTGTAAAAATATTAAAATATCAACAAGATTTTTATAAGAAAGCAAGGGATGAATCATCTAAAGCCAAAGCTATTGTTTTTGGAGATCATAAAGATGCCGCAAAAAGTTATCATTTAGCGGAGGTTTTAAAAAGACATCAAGTTGCTATTCATGAAGTAAAGTCAGATTTTAGAGCAGGTGGCAAAAAGTTTAAAAAAGGATATAGTTATGTTGTCCCAATGAATCAAAAAAACCAAAAATTGGTAAAGGCAATGTTTGATGTAAGGACTAGCTTTAAAGATAGTTTATTTTACGATGTTTCTGCATGGACATTTAATCACTCATTTGGTGTAGATTATGCAGAAAATATTTCATTAAATAATGCTGGGCCAGAAATTAAAACATTAAAAATAAATGAAGGTAATGTGAGCAAAAAGAGTAATGTTGGTTATCTGATGCCTTGGAATGAATATTATACACCCAAAGCATTGAATGCAATATTGCAGAAAGGAATACGCGCAAAAGTATCAATGAAAAATTTCAATAATGGTGGTAATTCATATGATTATGGGACTATTCAAATACCTGTTCAAAACCAAAAGCTGGATAGTCAAGAATTATTCGATTTCTTAAAAAAAGTTGCAAATGAGAGTCATTTACAAATTTATGGAGTAACCACAGGTTTAAATGATGGTATAGATTTAGGGAGTAATAATTTTAGGAATATTAAATTACCCAAGGTAGCAATGTTAGTTGGTAATGGAGTAAATGTAAGTGATCCAGGAGAAATATGGCATTTATTCGATCAACGATATGATATGCATGTTACAAAATTAGACATGATTTATTTTAATCGAATAGACATAAGTAAATATACCGTTATAATAGCCCCTAACAGTAGAGGTTTAGATAAGAAATCAATTGAAAAACTTCAAAAATGGGTTCGTGATGGAGGTACTTTAATAGGTTACCGAAGTGCAGCCAAATGGTTGAGTGCTAATAAATTTATAAATATTGAGTTTGAAAGTGCAAATTTTGATACCATTAAAGATGTTTCTTTTGAGGCAAAATCTTTGAAAAGTGGTGCTCAAGTTATTGGTGGTGCTATTTTTGAGGCAAATATAGATCGTTCTCATCCTATTAATTTCGGATATAAGAATGATAACATAGCACTTTTTAGAAATACTACTTTTTTTATGAAGGCAGATAAAAAGAGTTATAATAATCCCATTCAGTATACAAATAATCCGTTATTAAGTGGTTATATATCTAAGGAAAATGCAAAAGTTATAAAAAATACAGTTCCTTTTAAAGTTCAAAGAATGGGCAGGGGAAGAGTTGTTGTGTTTACTGACAATACAAATTTTAGAGCTTTTTGGTATGGTACTAATAAATTACTTATGAATGCAGTTTTCTTTGGTGATAAAATGTAAATAATGAATAATTAAGAGATTTATAAAGTCATGATTTTTTAGTGTAAAATTTCATGACTTTTTTTTTCTTAAACAGATTGTAACAAAATTTAAAATTACACGTCTAATTAGAAATATATTTTAGGGTTTTATGAGTTTCTTTCGTGTATTACTAGCAATACTTTTTCCGCCTTTGTCCATTATTGATAAGGGATGTGGGTCTTTTATTATTATATTTTTACTAACGCTATGTGGTTGGATCCCAGGAGTAATAGGAGCACTTGTAATATTAAATAATCCGAAAAATTAGATAGCTAATCTTAACGAACTTGTTCTCCATTTTTAATTGGTTGTGATGTTTCAAGAAGCACAACATTGCCATCATTGTTGTAAACACCTAAAATTAAACATTCACTTAAAAAATTTGCAATTTGCCTAGGTTTAAAATTAACTATAGCACTAACTTGTTTATGAAGTAATCCTTCCTTGGAATACAAGTCTGTAATTTGAGCACTAGATTTTTTCACACCAATACTTCCAAAATCAATCAATATTTGGTAAGCCGGTTTTTTTGCTTTTGGAAATTCTTTAACCTTTATAATAGTTCCTATTCTGATATCAACTTTTATAAAGTTTTCAAATGATATTTCTTCTTTCATTATTTACTTTTGATTGATATTTTCTTGACAACCCAGAGTGGTCCAATTAAAAGAAATTGTAGGTCCTTTGCAAAAGAAGGTTTTTTCCCTTCTACATGGTGTCCGTAAAATTGTCCTATCCATGCAGCAATAAATATGATTAAAGAGCCATAGAGTAAGTTTACAGTTGAACCCAGCCAAAAGTTACCTAAAATTGCTAAACAAATAAAGAATAGCATTTGAATAAAATACCAAAATCCAAGACGCAAGTAAAATAATAAAATAAAAATAGATGTTACTGTTGCCCAGTTTTCTAGTAAGGGGTTGTATAATTCAAATATATTTTCGAGAAAAGTTGACGGAATACTCATTAAAAGTCCAATTACACTAAAAAAAATAGCGGGTACACATAAGTAATGAATAAGTTGATTTGTTGAATTTTGATGGCTTACAGCATATTCATCAAACCATTCTTGAGCTGTTTTCATATTGTGAAAATATAATTTTAAATAAAGGTAGTGATTTTTTTAGCTAATATCACAGGATTAAATTATTGGTAAATATGATTTTGAAATCTCTATTTTTGAATTCTCTTTAGTTTTTTTAAATTAGTTAATGAATTCCTGTTTTCTGGATTAATTGCTAAAGACTTATTATAATATTCAATAGCTTTAACGGTATCTTTTTCTTTTTTAAAAGCATCACCCAAGCTATCATAAACTAATGATTTGTTAGGGTACAGAGCAATATTAATTAAAAACAACTCCTTAGCTTCTGCAATTTTATTTGCCCTCATATACTTGTATCCCATTCTATTCAATCTATATAAATCAATAACAGGATCTAACGAGTCATTTTGTTGAATCTTAATGTATGCATTTAGAGCGTTTGTGTATTCTTTATTTTTAAAATATTCTAAAGCTGTTTTTTCTTCTTGAGCTAGTTTTTTGAAATAAAATTTATCTCCTTTATGTTCTCTTTTTGCTGCTAACTCTATATGCATTTCAGGTTTTGAAATAAAAATTATCTTCTCATTCATTTCTTTAACATAAAATGAACTATCATTAACCTTTATTGGTTTTAAATTCTTCCCTCTCCAGGTTATTTTTAAAATATCATCTATAAAAAAAACATCTATTGTTTCATTTGAATTAAACAGATATTTTCCTTCAGAAGTATTTATAAATTCTTGAGTGTTTTTGGAGTTATTGCAAGAAATAAAAAAACAAAGACATGTTATGTAAAGAAAAGTTTTCATTCACTCTTATATTTTAATTGAAATTAATTTATCAGTTATAGGTAGTTATTTCTTGTTTTTGTTACAAGTATTGACTAAATAAGTCAATTATTGTATTCCAATTAGATAAACATTTTATCAATTAGCCTTTATAAAAAGGTAATTTTACAATTGTTGCAGGGATTTGTTTTTTTCGAACTTGAATAAAAATTTTAGTTCCTGGTTTTGAAATTTCTTTAGGTACATACCCCATTCCAATTCCCTTACTTAAAGAAGGACTCATAGTGCCAGAAGTAACCACACCAATTTGTTTTCCCTCCCCGTCTACAATAGCATAGTCATGCCTTGGAATACCTCTTTCAGTAAGTTCAAATCCAACTAATTTTTTAGTAATACCAGTTTCTTTTTGGGCTTTTAAATGATCTGAATTTACAAATTCTTTGTTGAACTTGGTAATCCAGCCTAATCCTGCTTCTAGAGGAGATGTAGTGTCATTAATGTCATTCCCGTATAAGCAATACCCCATTTCTAATCGAAGTGTGTCTCTGGCAGCCAGTCCTATTGGCTTAATTCCATAAGAAGCACCAGCCTCAAAAACTCGTTTCCACAACTGTTCTATTTGGTCATTCTTTACATAAATTTCAAATCCACCCGAACCTGTGTAGCCAGTTGCTGAAATAATAACCTGTTCAATACCTGCGAAATCACCTATTTTAAATTTATAAAATGGAATTTCAGACAAATTAATTGAGGTTAAAGACTGCATAGCTTCTATGGCTTTGGGTCCTTGAATAGCTAATAATGAATACTCATCAGAAATATTTTTTAATTCTGCACCAATTGCTATGTTGTGTTTTTCAATCCAGTTCCAATCTTTTTCAATGTTAGACGCATTTACAACAAGAAGATAGGTGAACTCTTTTAATCTATAACAAATTAAGTCATCAACTATTCCACCTTCATCATTTGGAAAACAAGAATACTGAGCATCACCAATTGCTAATTTTGACACATCATTAGAGGTCACTTTTTGAAGTAAAGTTAGCGCTTTTGATCCCTCTACTAAAAACTCACCCATATGACTTACATCAAAAACACCAACAGCATTTCTAACAGTTAAATGTTCTGCTGTTACTCCCTCATATTGAACAGGCATATTGTATCCTGCAAATGGAACCATTTTAGCCCCTAAGGATTCGTGAATATCTGTTAATGCTGTATTTTTCATTAATTTAAAATTTTTTAGTGCTGTAAAATTATTAATTAATATTCAATTAAAAAGATTTAATGTGACTTGTTTTCTACTTCAATATAAAAGTTGTTATCTACTGAAAAACTATTGATATTTATATCTGATGAAAGCTTTTTCCAACGACTAGTTGGCTTTATCCATTCTGAATTGGAATTAATGAATACGTTTACAGGAATTGAAAAGCCATCTACAATATTAGACCATCTGTAGAATATGTTATTATGTTCTAATTTATATTCTAAAGTAGGGATCTTGATAGTTCTTAAATATTGATCAAAAAAGGGTTTCAAATCAATTTTAAAAAACTTGTCTATGTAGTCTTCGATCTGTTTTGTAGTCACAGTTTGGTGATAAAAATCTTTATTTAGTCCTACTAATATTGAACGCCATTTTTCGTCATTGTCTATAATTTGACGTAGTGTATGCAACATATTAGCACCTTTATAGTACATATCGCTGGATCCGCTGTTGTTTACATCGTAATTTCCAATAATCGGTTTATCATTTAATATTTTTTTTCGAGTACCCGTTACATAGGCATTACTGGCTTCTGTTCCAAAATGATAGTCTAAAAATAAATTTTCTGAATAGGCAGTAAAGCTTTCATGAATCCACATATCTGCTATATCTATATTGGTAATGTTATTTGCAAACCATTCATGACCACTTTCATGAACGATAATAAAATCAAACTTTAGGCCCCAACCCGTTCCACTTAAATCGATTCCTTTGTAGCCATTTTGATATCCGTTACCATAGGTTACAGAGCTTTGATGTTCCATGCCCAAATATGGTACTTCTACCAATTTATAACTATCTTCATAAAAAGGATAGGGGCCAAACCAATGCTCGAATGCTTCTATAGTTCTAGAAACTTCTTTGAATTGTTTTTTTGCCTTTTCTAGGTTGTAGGATACTACATAATAATCACAATCTAAAACGCCTTTTTTCCCCTTGTATTTTTCTGTAAAATGAACATAATCACCAATATTTATATTGACCCCATAATTATTAATTGGGTTAACAACCTTCCAGGAAGTTGTATTGGTTTTATTGGAGTTTTCTTTGGTTTGAATGAGTCTACCATTTGCAACACTTATTAGATGTTTTGGAGCAGTAATACTTAACTCAATACCTTGGTCTGGTTCATCATACATGTGGTCCTTAGATGGCCACCAAATACTAGAGCCACCTCCTTGACAAGAAGTAGCTATAAAATCAGTTCCATTGTTATCTTTTTCCCAAGTAAAACCATCATCCCATGGAGGATTATTACTAATTTTTGGAGCACCTTTAAAATGAATTATAATTTCATTTATTGTTCCAATTTGTTGATTTTTTTTTAACTGAATATAATAAACATTGCCATCTCGTTTATAGTTTAATTCTTTGTTATTTTCTAATACAGCTGTAATTTCCATGGGGGGTTGTAAATCAATCTGCATGAGCTGATTTTGACTTAAAACTTCATAGCGAATAAGATTACTCCCTTCAATACTTTTTGAGGAAGGATCTACCTTAAAGTCTAAATTATAGTGAAGTAAATCCCACCAAACTCTCTCGGGAGTAATACTGCCTCTTAATGTGTCTTGTTTAGAAAAATTAGAATGTTGTGCTAAACCAGAACTTAAAGTTGTAAAAATCAATAGTAAGGAGATACATCTCTTCATAATTAATATGTGTTGTAAAGACTGCTAAGTTAACTAAAAATGAATAGTTTTGCCTTGTGATTAAATAGCTTTTAGTAGTTTGAATCTTGTATATTACGTTGCTTAATCTTAATCACTTATAATTTGAATACTAATGAGTAAAGAACAACCAAACAATCCGCTTCACGGAATAAAATTAGCCACTATGTTAGAGGAATTATATGTAGAGTATGGATGGGAAGAATTGGGTGATATTTTAAATATAAATGCTTTCAAGAACAATCCTACTTATAAATCTAGTTTAAAGTTTTTAAGAACGACTCCCTGGGCGAGAGCTAAAGTTGAAAAACTATATTTAAAAACAATGATAAATTAACTTGATATAATTTTTAAAACAAGTTCTTTTGTTAATTTTTTACCATTGGCAATTTCCTTTATTTTTTCAAAAGTAAAAACAAAACTACAGCCTTCTTTGTAATGAGAACAACCGTATGCATTTTTACCTCTTAGTACAGTTCCTTTATTACATCTAGGACAAGAAATAGTTGAGGAGGAAGGTACTTTAATTTTCTTAGGCTCCAGCTTATATTTAAAGGTATTATCGAAACGAATTATTCCTTCAACTTTCCCTTGTTCAGTTTTAAATCCTTTTAAATTGGTAGTTGATTTTTTAGTTAACAACCTAAGTAGTTGATTTTCTGAAATCTTTTTACCTAAAAATTGAAAAGGCATTACAAAGTCACAAGAATTGTTGTAATTAGAACAACCAAAAGCTTTTGAACCTTTTAATAGTTGTCCTTCATCGCATTTTGGACATTTTTTACCCGCAACTCGTTTTTTGGAAACTACTTTTTGTTGTAACGGTTTTTTATTGATTTGAGCATGAGAAATTCTAACACCACTTTTACTTGAACGAACTTCATAAACCAACTCATCAACCATTTTCTTCATATTGTTGATGAAAGTTCCCGCTTTAAACTCACCGCGTTCAATTTCTTTTAATCGCTTTTCCCAACGACCTGTTAATTCAGCAGATTTTAACAACTCATTGTCAATTATATCAATTAAATCAATTCCTGTTTGAGTAGGTAATACCAACTTCTTTTTTCTCTCTATATATTTTCTTCTGAACAAGGTTTCTATGATACTTGCTCTAGTGGAAGGTCTTCCAATACCGTTTTCTTTCATTAATTCTCGCATTTCATCGTCATCTACTTGTTTTCCAGCGGTTTCCATGGCTCTTAATAAACTTGCTTCGCTAAAGTTTCTAGGCGGTTTTGTTTCTTTTTCTATAAATGAAGGTTCGTGAGCTCCTTTTTCACCCTTTACAAATGTGGGGAGTATTGATTGTTGATTAAGTTCTTTTTTTATCGTATTCTCTTCTCTTTCAAAAACAATTCGCCAGCCTTTAGTTAAGATTTCTTTTCCGGTTGTTTTAAATGGAACTTCAGCAGCTTTGGCTAGAACAGCTGTATTAGAAACCACTGAATCTGGATAAAATACTCCAATAAATCTTCGAGTTATGATATCATATACTTGCTGTTGATTGTAGTGTAAATTTCCTTCAATTCCTGTAGGAATGATGGCGTGGTGATCTGTGACTTTTTTATCATTAAAAACACGTTTAGATTTCTTTATTTTACTTCCCAAAAGCTCTTTTGTTAGTTGATTGTAGCTAGTGAGCTTAGTTAGTATTCCAGAAATCTTCGGATAGATATCATTGGGTAAAAAAGTAGTATCAACTCTAGGGTAGGTAACTACTTTCATTTCGTATAATTTTTGAACTATTTTTAAGGTTTCATCTGCAGAAAACCCAAATTTGTTATTGCAATACACTTGTAGACCAGTTAAATCAAATAATTTTGGTGCGTATTCTTTTCCTTTCTTTTTGGTAACTGAAACAATTTCAAATTCAGATTTTTTTACCTTATCTGCTAAAACTTGTCCTTCTTCTTTTTTAAGAAAACGACCCTCTTCATAATTAAAAAGTATATTTCTGTAGCTAGTTTGAAGTTCCCAATACGGTTGAGGCTTAAAATTAGTAATTTCTTTAAAACGATTTACCAACATGGCCAAAGTAGGAGTTTGAACTCTTCCTACGGATAAAACTTGTTTATACCCTCCATATTTTACGGTATATAAGCGTGTGGCATTTAACCCTAAAAGCCAATCTCCTATTGCCCTTGAAAAACCGGCATAGTATAAGTTATCATAGTGCTCTGAGGGTTTTAAATTTTTAAAACCTTCGTTGATGGCCTCCTGAGTAAGCGATGAAATCCATAAGCGTTTTACCTTTCCCTTATAGCCACATTGGTTAATTACCCAACGTTGAATGAGTTCACCTTCTGTTCCAGCATCCCCACAGTTAATTACAACAGATGCTTTTTCAAACAAAGCCTTTATAATGCTGAATTGTTTTTTTATTCCAGAATCATTAGTAACTTTTGTAGTAAAACGTTCTGGCAACATGGGTAAATTATTTAAATCCCAGCTTTTCCAGTGTGGTTTGTAATCTTTGGGTTCTAATAAGGTGCACAGATGTCCAAAGGTATAGGTAACAGCATAGCCGTTTCCTTCATAATACCCATCTCTTTTTGAGTTAGCTCCCAATATTGTAGCAATTTCTCTAGCTACACTAGGTTTTTCAGCAATACAAACCTTCATCTATGGAATTAATAAAATTTGATTAATTGTACAGTCAAAATAATTTAAATAATCACTTTTTCAAAGGCAAATCTTTTTGCATTGTATTCAGTGAAGATAATACCGCAATATACATAACCTAATTTTTTCACTAAGTATTGCATTTCATGATTGTCTTCATGGGTGTCTATTTTTAAACTTCTAATCTGTTGTTTCATTAACTTTTGATGAAATTCTTTCAATACATAGGAGGCAATTCCTTTTTTTCTGTAGTTTTTGTCAATGGCTAATCTATGTATTACGCCATACTTTTCATTTTCATTGATTTTCCACTCACCATCAATAACTTTATATGTTGGTTCTGGGCGAATACTAAACATGGATGTAGCGATTACCTGATGCTCATCATTAATAAGAACATAACTCTCGTTATTGGTAATATCCTGTTCTATTTGAGTTTGGTTTGGGTACCCATTTTGCCATTGATCAATTTTCTGAGATTTTAGATGGGTTTTTGCATCATTTATAATTTGTAAGATACTTTGTATATCAGATGTCGTTGAAAGTTGTAATCTCATAAATTTATTTTTTACCAAAATAAAAGTACTAAGATTAGTGCCTAAAATTCAATAATTTTTTGATTTTTTATGAGGTCTTCAAAAGTTTCCCTTTCTCTAATTAAATAATCATCATTATGATATAGCATCACTTCTGCAGGTCTGTATCTCGAATTGTAATTTGATGCCATAGAAAAACAATAGGCACCAGCATTTTCAAAACATAAGATATCACCTTCTGAAATTTCACTGATTCTTCGGTTAGAACCAAAGGTGTCTGTTTCACATATATATCCTACCACAGAATAATACCTATCTCTCCCATTAGGGTTAGAGATATTTGTAATATGATGATAAGCATCATACATCATAGGTCTTATTAAATGATTAAATCCACTGTCTATACCAGCAAAAACAGTAGATGTCGTTTGTTTTACAACATTTACTTTAGCGAGAAAGTATCCTGCTTTAGAAACTAAAAACTTTCCTGGCTCAAACATCAAGGTAACTTTTTTGCCAAAATCTTTACAGAAAGCATTAAACCTCTCCGTAAGTTGAAGACCTAGTTGCTCAATATCAGTAGAAATATCACCCTCTTTGTACGGTACTTTGAAACCACTACCAAAATCAATAAAATCAATAGATTTAAATTTTTTAGCCACTTCAAATAAAATTTCTGTTGCTCGTAAAAAAGTGTCAATATCTAAGATATCTGATCCTGTATGCATATGAATTCCATTGATATGCATTCCCGTATTTTCAACAACTCTTTTGATATGTGGTACTTGATGAACAGAAATCCCAAATTTTGAATCTATATGACCAACAGAAATCTTACTGTTTCCACCTGCCATTACATGAGGATTAATTCTAATACAAACTGGTATTTCAGGATGTTTCTGACCAAACAATTCTAAAATTGAAAGATTATCTATATTTATTTGAACTCCTAATTTAGCAACATTTTCTATTTCTTGAAGAGAAACACCATTGGGGGTGTAAATAATTTTTTTAGGAGCTACTCCAACAGATAAAGCTAAGGTTACTTCTTGAATAGACACAGTATCTAATCCAGCGCCTAAATTTTTAAAAAAACGTAAAATATTTACATTTGATAATGCTTTTACCGCATAATTTAATTGCAAGTGATTCACTTTGTCAAAAGCATCTGTAATTCTTTTGTATTGAGAAGCCATAACACTAGTATCATAAACATACAACGGGCTTCCGTATTTGTTGGCTAAATCTAATAAATGTTCTGTATTCATTTTTCTAAATTAAAAATCAAAATTATAACAATAAGTTTTTTAAAAAGTATTTGTTTAAAAATACAACATATTGTTTTATTTTGTGGAATATTAACTTATTCTGTCATTGAAAAATCTGTTAATAACTAATGTACTTGACCATTTTAATTTTTGATGAGAAATCCTATTTTAGCAAGGCTACAAAACAGTAGAAAGATTTTATGACGCAACAGACTAAGTATACAGAAGATAATATCCGCTCGTTAGATTGGAAAGAACATATTAGAATGAGACCCGGTATGTATATTGGGAAATTAGGTGATGGATCTTCTCCAGATGATGGTATTTATATACTAGTCAAAGAAGTATTAGATAACTCTATTGACGAGTATGTAATGGGAGCTGGAAAGACGATTGAAATTTCTATTCAAGGTAGTAAAGTTTCAGTCAGAGATTATGGTAGAGGTATTCCACTGGGTAAAGTTGTAGATGTGGTTTCAAAAATGAATACCGGTGGTAAGTACGACTCTAAAGCTTTTAAAAAATCTGTAGGATTAAACGGGGTTGGAACCAAAGCAGTTAATGCATTATCTTCTTTTTTTAGAGTAGAATCCAATAGAGATCATAAATCTGCTTCAGCTGAATTTGAACAAGGTAATTTAATTCACAAAGAATTACTAGAGGAATCCTCCAGAAGAAAAGGTACAAAAGTATCTTTTATTCCAGATGAAGTCATTTTTAAAAAGTATAAATTCAGGAGTGAATACGTTGCTAAAATGTTAAAAAACTACGTTTATCTTAATCCGGGATTGACGATTATTTTTAATGGCGAAAAATTCTTCTCAGAAAACGGATTGAAAGATCTTTTAGAGGATAATAATAATAAAGATGATATGTTATACCCAATCATTCATTTAAAGGGAAATGACATTGAAGTAGCAATAACTCACAGTAAAACTCAATATTCTGAAGAATACCATTCGTTTGTTAATGGTCAACATACCACTCAAGGAGGAACTCATCAATCTGCCTTTAGAGAGGCACTAGTAAGAACTATAAGAGAGTTTTATGGTAAAAATTTTGAGGCATCAGATATTAGAAAATCTATTATATCTGCTATTGCTATTAAAGTGATGGAACCAGTTTTTGAAAGTCAGACTAAAACAAAATTAGGATCTACTGAAATGGGAGGAGGTTTGCCCACTGTAAGAACTTATATTAATGATTTTTTAAAAACACAATTAGATAATTATTTACACAAGAACCCAGCTGTTTCAGAGAGTATTCAGAAAAAAATATTGCAAGCTGAAAAAGAACGAAAAGAGCTTTCAGGTATTCGAAAATTAGCCAGAGATAGAGCAAAAAAGGCGAGCTTACATAATAAAAAATTACGTGATTGTAGAGTCCATCTAGGCGATATAAAAAAGGAGGCACATTTAGAAACTACTCTATTTATTACTGAGGGAGATTCTGCTTCTGGATCTATAACAAAATCTAGAAATGTAAATACTCAAGCAGTCTTCAGTTTAAAAGGGAAACCATTAAACTCCTACGGACTGTCTAAAAAAATTGTGTATGAAAATGAGGAGTTTAATTTATTACAAGCTGCACTAAATATTGAGGATGGTTTAGAAGATCTTCGTTATAATAATATCGTAATAGCTACGGATGCAGATGTTGACGGAATGCACATCAGATTGCTGTTAATCACTTTCTTTTTACAATTCTTTCCTGAATTAATTAAAGAAGGACACTTATATATTTTAGAAACGCCATTATTTAGAGTGAGAAATAAAAAGCAAACGTATTATTGTTATTCAGAAGAAGAAAAACGAAATGCTATTGAAAGATTGAAAGGGAAACCTGAAATTACTAGATTTAAAGGGCTTGGTGAAATATCTCCTAATGAGTTTGTTCATTTCATAGGTGATGACATTCGGTTAGATCCAGTAATGTTAGATAAAGAAATGTCTATTGATCAAATGTTGCAGTTTTACATGGGAAAAAACACTCCAGATAGACAAAAGTTTATTATTGAAAATTTAAAAGTTGAATTAGATATTGTTGAGGAAGTATAAAAGATGAGTGAAGAAATTAACGACTACGAAGAAGATAAAGAATCTGCAGAAAATCATATTGATTCTAATGAATCTACAGAAACCATTACAAGAGTTACTGGAATGTACAAGGAGTGGTTCTTGGATTACGCTTCCTATGTAATTTTAGAAAGAGCAGTTCCTGGAATTAATGATGGTTTTAAGCCCGTTCAAAGAAGAATCATGCATTCCATGAAAGACCTGGATGATGGACGTTATAATAAAGTAGCCAATATCGTAGGTCATACCATGCAATATCATCCTCACGGTGATGCTTCTATTGCGGACGCTATGGTTCAATTAGGTCAAAAAGAATTGTTAATTGATATGCAAGGTAACTGGGGTAATATACTCACAGGAGACCGAGCTGCTGCCTCTCGTTATATTGAAGCTCGTTTATCTAAATTTGCTTTAGATGTTGTTTTTAACCCAAAAACTACTGAATGGCAAGCTTCTTATGACGGACGTAAAAAAGAGCCCGTTAATCTTCCAGTTAAGTTTCCTTTACTATTGGCTCAAGGAGCAGAGGGTATAGCTGTAGGATTATCTACTAAAATCTTACCTCACAATTTTATAGAATTAATAGAGGCTTCAATTAAATATTTAAAAGGAAGAAGTTTTAAAATTCTTCCAGATTTTCTAACTGGTGGGATCGCTGATTTTTCTAATTATAATGACGGTAAACGAGGAGGGAAAGTTCGTGTTAGAGCTAAAATATCTCAATTAGATAAAAAAACACTGGTAATTACAGAAATTCCTTTTGCAACAACAACATCATCGCTAATAGATAGCATTTTAAAAGCTAACGATAAAGGAAAAATTAAAATCAAGAAAATTGAGGATAACACTGCTGCTAATGTTGAGATATTAGTTCATTTACCAGCGAATATATCTCCCGATAAAACTATAGATGCATTATATGCATTTACCAATTGTGAAAATTCAATATCTCCTTTGTGTTGTATTATCGAGG
>CAJQMN010000098.1 GCA_905479435.1 uncultured Flavobacteriaceae bacterium
GGTAAAATTGTGCAGCATAATTCCCCCCTGCTTTAGCAAAACCAACTCCTCCATTTGCGGCTCTAGCATATTTCTCTTCTATTAAAACAGTTACTTTGCCAGAGAAGTATGCTCCTGAAGGGGCAGTAGAAATTATAAAAGTATAGGAGTCTGCCGGTGATGCATGAAGTCCTTCACCAGAGGCAAACATAAAAGGACGAACATACAAAGAACTTCCCTCTGTTGTAGGAATCCAATCACTATCTATTTCTAGTAATTTCTTTAAACCATCCATAAATAATTCTTCTGGAATTTCAGGCATCATCAAACGTTTAGCAGAAAGATTAAGACGTTTACAATTCTCTTCTGGCCTAAATAAAAAAACCTCTCCATTGCCATCTTTATAGGCTTTCATTCCCTCAAAAATAGACTGGCCATAATGAAATATTTTTGCTGCAGGATTTAAGAGAATAGGCTCGTTGGGTTTAATGGTTGGATTTTGCCATGTACCATCAATATACTCACACTGAAAAATATGATCAGAAAAAACTTTTCCAAAAGGTAGATTACTAAAGTCTACGTTTTTGATTTTAGAGTCTTTTACAGGTTTAATTAAGATATCCGTAGCCATGTTATTATAAGTGTATGCAAACAAATGTAAACAAAATTGTTTGTTTTTTTAAGTAAAAAAGCACTCGTAGTTTTTATTTTAACAACTATCTTTGATTTGTATAAAATTAAAGTTTTTTGATATGAAGAAAATAGGAGTAGTGATGTTATTATCTTTTGCAATTGTAGCTTGTAATTCAGCTAAAAAAGATACTAAAAAAGAAAATAAAATAGTTGAAAATACTACTTATAGTAGTTTTGGAGCTACTATATCTGCAACGGAATATCTATCATCTAATGACGCTTTATCAAATTATAACGCATTAGAATTAGGAGACACCATCAATTTAAAATTTAATGCGAACATTAAAGAAGTTTGTTCAAAAAAAGGGTGTTGGATGACTCTACCAGCGGGTAATGATGATGAAACTATTATGGTTCGATTTAAAGATTATGGATTTTTCATGCCCTTAGACGCTGCTGGAAAAGAGGTAATTGTTGCCGGTAAGGCATTTGTAAATGAGGTGTCTGTAGCAGATTTAAAACATTATGCTGAAGATGCAGGAAAGTCATCTGAGGAAATCGCTAGTATCACTGAGCCTGCTATGGAATTTGCTTTTGAGGCTAATGGAGTATTGCTAAAAAAGTAATAAGTACTAGCACCACACCTTTGAAAAGAGAAATTATAAAAACTTCAGACGGATCAACTACCATTCATATTCCTGAATGGAATGAACAATATCATTCTATTCATGGTGCTATTCAGGAAGCTAATCATGTTTATATTAATAATGGATTAAGGTATAAAAATACGAATGAGATAACCATTTTAGAAATTGGTTTTGGAACCGGATTAAATAGTTTTATGACGTTTTTAGCCGCTCAAAAAAATGAATTGTTAATTGAATATGTTGGAGTAGAGGCTTATCCTATTCATGAGGAAGAACTACTAAAATTAAATTATGTTACTGAGTTAGGTGCAACCCAATTTGCTAAAATTTTTGAATCTTTTCATTCGAGTTCTTGGGAGGAGAAACACCAAATTACTTCACACTTTTCTCTTTTGAAGAGAAAACAATTTTTTCACGAAATAGATGATGAAAATAAGTTTGATGTCATTTATTTTGATGCATTTGGAGCTCGAGTTCAACCAGAATTATGGAATGAGGAAATTTTTTTAAAAATGTTTTTAGCTTTAAAATCAGAAGGGGTGTTGGTAACCTATGCAGCAAAAGGTAGCGTAAGAAGAGCAATGCAATCTGTGGGTTTTACTGTTGAAAGATTACCTGGCCCTCCAGGAAAACGTGAAATGTTACGTGCTGTAAAATTATAATATTTCTTAGGTTTCTAAACTATATTTATTGAATCTAAATTTCTACCTTAGTGCCTAACAAAAATCAATTATGAAGTTTCAAAGAAAATTTGGTAGGCGAAGAACATCTAAACCTAAAAAGGGTTTGATGTTAATTATGCTTTTAATTTTAGTCTTATTCCTATGGAATCAGGCTGAAAATATAATGGCAAGTTTTTTTGATTAACCCGTCTATCATATATATTGAAAAACTTCATTTTTTGTTAAAAAAGAAGTAAAAACAGCATTTTTTTACTAAAAAACATCAAAAATGCTTCAATTTTGGTCAAAATTCATTGTATTAAATTTTCAAGAAATATACTTTTAAGTAAAAATTCTATCCTTAAATACATAGTTTTAGAAGGCTTAAAACATCCAAGAATAATTAATTAAATTTGTGTAACGATTGTGTAATTCTAAAAGTAAAACAACATAACTTTTGAAGGTTGAAAAAATTATATTAGGAATTGACCCTGGAACTACCATCATGGGCTTTGGGATCATAAAGATTGTTGGTAAAAAAATGGAATTTATACAGATGAATGAGTTGTTGTTGCAAAAATATGATGATCATTATTTAAAATTAAAACTCATTTTTGAAAGAACACTTGAATTAATAGATACTTTTAACCCAGATGAAATTGCTATCGAAGCTCCTTTTTTTGGCAAAAATGTACAATCTATGTTGAAATTAGGACGTGCTCAGGGTGTGGCTATGGCAGCAGGTTTATCTAGAGAAATACCGATTACAGAATACTTGCCAAAAAAAATTAAAATGGCAATTACAGGTAATGGAAACGCTTCAAAAGAACAGGTAGCCCTCATGTTAAAGTCGTTATTAAATTTAAAAACATTACCAAAAAATTTAGATGCTACAGATGGATTAGCAGCTGCTGTTTGTCATTTTTATAACGCTGGAAAAATCACTCAGGGTAAAAATTATTCAGGTTGGGGTGCTTTTGTAAAGCAAAATCCAAAAAAAATTAATTAATAATTTTACTAATTTACATTGAGCGGTATTTACATACATATTCCTTTTTGTAAGCAAGCTTGCTTTTATTGTGATTTTCACTTTTCTACCTCATTAAAAAAGAAAGATGAACTTATCTCGAGTCTTATTCACGAAATTGAGTTAAGAAAAAATGAATTGAATACTAATGTTATACAAACCATTTATTTTGGTGGAGGTACTCCAAGTTTGTTGCAATTGTCAGAAATTAATCAAATTATTGATGCTGTTTATGACAATTATGAGGTGGTTTCTAACCCTGAAATTACACTTGAAGCCAATCCAGATGATTTAACAAGCTCTAAAATAGTTGAATTAGCTACCAGTAAAATCAATAGATTGAGTATTGGAATTCAATCCTTTTCTGATGATGATTTAAAATTAATGAACAGAGCACACAACGCTGAAGAAGCTTTAAGTTGTTTAACTGAAGCCACACACTATTTTAAAAATATTTCTGTTGATTTAATTTATGGAATTCCTGGTTTATCAAATAAACAATGGAAAAAAAATATTGATATAGTTCTTTCCTCTGGAATTACTCATATTTCAAGCTATGCTTTAACCGTAGAACCAAAAACTGCGCTAGAATCATTGATAAAAAAAGGAATGATTGATGAGGTCAGTGATTTGCAAGCTCAAGAACAGTTTTACATATTATTAGAGGAACTTTCAAAACATAATTTCACTCATTATGAACTTTCAAACTTTGCAAAAGATGGCGCTTTTAGTAAAAATAATTCATCCTATTGGCAAGGCAAATCTTACTTAGGTATTGGTCCTTCAGCGCACTCTTTTGACGGCAAACAACGAAGTTGGAATATAAAAAATAATTCGAAATACATTTCATCCATTTTACAAAGTAAATTACCGATAAAGAGAGAATTACTATCAATTACAGATCAATACAATGAATATGTAATGACCGGTTTACGCACTATTTGGGGAGTATCTTTGGAAAAAGTAACCAGAGAATTTGGAAAAGAATACCATACGTATTTATTGCTCCAATCAGAAAAATATAGAGCTGAAGAATTATTGTATATTGAAGACGAAAAATTAAAAACAACTCAAAAAGGAAAATTTTTATCAGACGGTATTTCGGCTGATTTATTTAAACTCGACGTGTCTTGATTACAGAAATAAAATACAACTCAAATAAATATACAATAGATTTATCTAAACCCTTAGATATTTCTATTCCACTAAGAGATGGTAAAAATAACGTGAACGCATGGTATTTAGAACCACCTAAAATATTCCCAGTAGTTTCTGATGATTGGATAGGTTCCGTTAAAGAGGGAGCAGATGTGAATTTTAATACCATTCATTTTAATCCTCATTCTCATTGTACCCACACGGAAACAGCAGGGCATATCACAAAAAAAGTACATTCTATTCATCAAAATTTACAACAATTTTTCTTTTTAGCAGAGGTTGTAACTATTCCGCCAGAAAAAATTAATGATGATTTTGTAATTACAAAAAAACAATTACAATATGCATTGGGTAATAAGAAGAGAGATGCTATTGTAATTAGAACACTTCCCAATTTATCGGATAAAAAAACGATGCAATATTCACATACAAATCCAACATATTTGATGGAGGAGGGCGCTGTGTTTTTACGTGAAAAAGGAGTTAACCACTTGTTAATTGATTTACCTTCCGTAGACAAAGAGAAAGACGAAGGTAAACTACTCTCTCACAATGCTTTTTGGAATACGTCAGATAAAGTACGTTTAGGTGCTACCATTACTGAATTTATATATGTACCCAACACAATTAAAGATGGCACCTATTTTTTAAATTTAATGGTTGCTCCTATAGAAAATGATGCAAGTCCAAGTAAACCTGTCCTTTACAAAATAAATGATTAAAAAATGAAGAAAAAATTCAAATACTTTATGTACTCGTTAATTATTCTACTAACCTTTGCTATTGGAAATGGAATTTATGCAGATATTTCTGTTGAAGACTTAAAAAACGAGTATGCAAATGAACACTCTCAATTTATTGAAGTAAATGAGATGGGTGTGCATTACAGAGATGAAGGTGAGGGCTTTCCAATTGTCTTAATTCATGGAACAGCAGCCTCTTTGCATACTTGGGATGCTTGGACAGATGAGTTAAAAAAAACCAATAGAGTTATTCGAATGGATTTACCTGCTTTTGGTATTACAGGACCTAATAAAAATGCAGATTATTCTTTACAAGCCTACACAGATTTCTTAAACTTATTTATTGATAAATTAAAGCTTGAAAAATTTCATTTAGCAGGAAACTCACTTGGTGGTAATATTGCTTGGAACTATACTGCTGATTACCCAGAAAAAGTTGAAAAGTTAATTTTGGTTGACGCAAGTGGATTGCCAACGAACAAGCAACCTCCATCAATTTTTAAGATGGCGAAAAACCCTTTATTAAAATCACTCTTTTTATATGTGACCCCAAAAATGTTGATTAAAAAGAATATCGAGGAAGTATATGCAGATGATTCTAAAATTACAGAAGAATTGGTTAATCGTTATCATAAAATGGCTCTAAGAGTTGGAAATAGAAAAGCTTTTATAGATAGAGCAAAGACTGACTTTGGTCTAGATTCTGTTGAGAATATTAATAAGTTAAAGACTATTATGACCCCCACATTATTAATTTGGGGAGCACAAGACTTATGGATTCCTTTAGCTAATGGTATTCGAATGGATCGTATTTTGGTTAATTCTACATTAAAAGTATTAGAAAATTCAGGTCATGTGCCAATGGAAGAAAATCCTAAAGAGAGTTTAAAATTAATGAGAGATTTTTTAAACTAAAAATAAATCAAGAAATTAGTATTATAAATAAAACTACATTGATGAGTATAGAATGGAGAGGTGTTATGCCGGCAGTATTTACATGGTTTAAAGAGTCAAAATCCAGCTCTCTTGAAATTGACTTTGAAGCAACACAAAAACAAGCTGCAGGAATTTTAAAAGCTCAAGGAAAGGGTGGAAGCAGAATGAGCG
>CAJQMN010000099.1 GCA_905479435.1 uncultured Flavobacteriaceae bacterium
TCTTCTAAATTATTTTCTTTTAAATAGGTTAATACACGTCCAATATTATCATCAACAGACTTCACACAAGCTAAATAGTCTTTGATATAATTTTGATATCTCCATTTTTTACCTTCCTCATCAGACATTCCTTTTGGTTGAACTATTTCTCCTGCTTTGGCTCCGTAAAAATCCCATTGAATTCTTTCTTTACGTTTCAAATTTTTTGGACGCTCTAGTTTCATATCTCTTCTGCTAAAATATTCCATAGTCATTTCTGTATCACCAGCAGTTTTTTCACGTCCTTTATAGGTGTCATTAAAAGTTGAAGGGTAGGGCATTTCTATATCATCCCAAAGTTTTTCATACTTTGTGTCTGGATGCCATGGTCTGTGAGGTGCTTTATATTGCAATACCATTAAAAATGGTTCTTTACTCTTTTCTTTAGTATCTAACCAATTCAATGCAAAATCAGTACTTAGATTTGTTGCATATCCTTTTTCCTTCACATTTTTACCATTATCGTTATAAAGTGGGTTCCAATAATTTCCTTGTTGTCCTGAAGCATTATGATACTTAAATGTATCAAAACCAACGGGTTCAGTTCCTAAATGCCACTTCCCAAAAAGAGCTGTTTTGTAGCCGCTTTTTTGAAATTCTTGAGGGAAAGTCCATTTAGAGTCATCAAATTTTCCACCACTTTCGTTCTTATAATAGCCATTTAAATTACTGTAATTACCCGTTAAAATAGCAGCTCTACTGGGGCCACAAATAGAATTAGTAACCAATACATCTTGAAACAGCATACCTTCCTTTGCAACCTTATCTATGTTGGGGGTTGGAGCTATATCCTTATAAATACCACCATATGCGCTGATGGCTTGTGTGGTTAAATCATCAGCCATAATGTAAATAATATTTGGCTTTTTTAAAGGTGTTCTCTTTTCAGAAATACAAGATGTAATAATAACTAGGAAAGTTAAAAGAATGCTGGTTTTATGGGTTCTATTGATCATTTTTAATTTTTTTATTTAAAATATTACTTAAACTATCCACAACTATTTTATAGCGATCTTCAATAGCCAAATTTCTATTTTCATCAGGATCTGTATTGTGATCATATAACATCTTAGCAATGGTTTTATCGTTTATTTGCCACTCAGTGTAGAAAAAATTATCAGCAATTAATGTCTCTCCTTTTTGATACCGAGCATATGCCTTGTTTTTAAAAACTTTGGAAGGATTTTTTAACGCATTAGTTAAAGAATTTCCTTCCAAGTGAGCAGGTTTAGAGATATTTGCTAAATCACAAATTGAAGGATATAAATCTACCAGTTCTGCTATTGAGTTTGTTTTTTTATTTTTTTGAATATCAGAGTCACTAATAATTAGAGGTACTTGAAGGGCTACCTCAAAATTACTATGTTTAACCCACAAACCGTGCTCCATTAAACTCCAGCCATGGTCTCCTACTAATATGATGGTTGTGTTTTCTCGCATGCCAAGATCGTCCAATCCTTTGATGAGCTTTCCTACCTGTGCATCAACATAACTTACGGATGCATAATAGCCATGAATTAACTTTTTTGCCATTTCATTAGATACCTGTCCTTTTTTAGGAATGTCTTTATAATAGCGTAATTCTCCCCATAAATGTCTTGCTCTATTTGGTACATTAGCTTGAAATTGATTGTTTTTAGGAAGCTCAATCTTTTTAGAATCGTATAAATCCCAATATTTTTTTGGTGCATTAAAAGGTAAATGTGGTTTTACAAATCCAACGGCCAGAAAAAACGGTTTTCCAGTTGCTTTCAAATTTTTTAAATCTTGAATTGACTTATTTGCTGTTTCACCATCATTGTAGGCATCATCATCTACATCTGGACTTTCATAAGCGTACCCGTGTTTGCCATTATTTTCCAATAATATATTTTCTTCAGTGATATAATTTCTCCATTTTTTTGAAGATGGATACCATTCTTCATCCCATTCTTCAATATCGTATTTTAAATGTGTAATTTTATTGTTACTGATGGTAGTATATCCCTCATTTTTTAAATGTTTAACTAAATTTAATTCATTTGGAGCTTCTTTTTTGATACTTGCATTATATCTCAAAAATCGTTTTGAAGTAGGTCTAATTCCGGTAAGCAAACTAGCCCTTGAAGCACCACAAACAGGAACATTACTGTAAGCTCTATTAAAGACAACTCCAGACTTAGCTAATGCATCTATATGAGGACTGCTAATTTTATTTTCTCCATAAATATTTAGTTCTGGGCGAAGGTCATCTACCATAATAAAGAGAATATTTTTCTTTTTTGAGGCAGTATATTTTTCTTCATTTTCTTTAGTTGTTTTAAAACTTAAAAAAACCAAAACAAGACTTAATATTATAAGTTTACGAGAGTTCATTTATAATTTAATTTTTTTATTAATTGTTAAAATTGTCTTTTTTAAATCTTTATTATTTGAAGAAGAACCAGTCATGATGGTAAAAGTTCCCGGTTCTACAACATAATTCATATTAATATCATAAAATGCAAAACTTTCAGCCCCTAAAGTAAATTCAACTGTTTTTGTTTCTCCTGCTTTTAGAAAAACTCGCTGATAGCCTTTTAATTCTTTTACAGGTCTAGTTACACTACTTACATTATCTCTAATGTAAAGTTGTGCAACCTCTTCACCATCAACCTCACCCGTATTTTTGATTTCTGTAGTAACTAGTATTGTATTCTCTTTAGTTAAAGTATTATCTGACAATAAAGGGGTACTATATTTATAATTAGTATAACTTAAGCCATATCCAAATGGATATAAAGGAGTTTTTTTCTCATCGGCATATTTGTGAAAATATGCAGAGGGCTTATGATTGTAGA
>CAJQMN010000100.1 GCA_905479435.1 uncultured Flavobacteriaceae bacterium
TGATGCTTGCATCGTCTTGAGAACAAAAGAAAAAATCAGATGGCAAAGCAATCGGAGTTTCTTTGGGCTGTTCTACTCATTGGCCCATTCCGCAACAACGTGGAGGAATGAATCCAACTCCCGCTACAAATGAGTAATCAGAAATGGTTACTTTTTTTTGCATTAAATCGAAACTAGAAGGGTTTAAGGATGTGTTTTTTATGTTTTAATTAGAGCCGGAGCTTTAATTGGTTGTATTTTGCAAGTATTAAAAAAAATCATTAAATTTGAATAAATAACAACCTAAACAATTTATAAAATGAAAAAACTAATAACATTATTTTCAATTGCTATACTTTTTAGTAATTGTAATACAAACCCTGATTATTCTAAAAATTTAGCAACGGCTCAAAAGCTTTTTGAGTTACACGGACTAGAAGACCTTGAAGGACAACTAGCTTTAGTAAGCAAAGACATTGAGTCTAATACATCTATGTATGGTTCTGAACCTGTTGGTTATGATCAATATGTTGGAATGCTAAAGGGGTATCACGCTGCGTTTGATAATATTAAATATACTGCAGAAAATTGGCTTCCTGGAACTGGGGAAGATGGTTCCTTAGATGGAAGTGTTAGAACTTATGGGACTTGGACAGGAACTAATGTATCTACCGGAAAAGAACTAAATCTTAAAGGATACTGGTATATGAATTTTGATGACGAAGGAAAGATTATAGCCCAGGGAGATTTCTTTGATTTTGGAGGAATGATGGATGCTGTATACTCTAAAAATTTAGTATACATTGAGGTTGAAGTTAAAAACGGAAAAAAACAAGAGATGCTAGATTTATTGAATAGTGAACAAGGCCTTCCAACTACTGCAGCATATGACGGATGTTATGGTTATGAAATGGCTTTTAATGATGAAACTAACACATTTTATTTAGTTGGAAACTGGGAGAGTTACGAAAAGTATGCAGTTTATCTTAATTGGAGACAAACGGAAGACGATTTAATTTCAAAGATGGTTCCTTTAATGAAAGGTGGTGAAAAGGGGCTTAAAGTTATACAACCTAATTCAAGCTATCATTCTTATTAGTTAGATCACAACTAATTACAGATACAATATCAAAAAAAGGAATAATATGTATATTATTCCTTTTTCTTTTTTCTTTCAATTATCTTATTAAAGTTTATTTCAACAGCCCTAGTTGCATTAAAAACGAATGATTATCAAAATAATCTTGTTCTTGTAAAACCTTTCCGTCTTTCATTAAAACAAGTGTAGTTCCACTAATATCTATTTTTTTGTTAGTGGCAGGAATTCCAAACATGGTGCCGTCATGAGTTCCTTTAAAATTCCAATGTTTAACTAATTTATCTCCTTGCGCAATAATATCTATAAAATTAAATTCTGCATCAGAAAAACCAGTTAAGTAGTTGTTATAATACTCTCTAAAACCGTCTATACCTGTAATGTTACCCGTAGCAGTAACTACTGTTACTTGCTCATCAAAACTATCAGTATTTATGGCATTGCTGTCTCTGGTTTCAAAAAAAATATCCCAAGCTGTTTTGTAGGTTTTGATATTTTTTGCAATTTTTTCATTAGCTTTTAGTGCAGTGTCACAATTTTCATTAGGTGTTTGGTTACAACTTACACATACTAAGATAGTAAATGATATCAAAATTATTTTTTTCATGATTTATGTTTTATAAAAATTTATAATAGTTCTCTAAGTTACTATATTTTATTAATAAATAAAAATTAGTTGTTTTTTGCAATCTATAGTAAAAAATTTATATTTGTTTTTATTAATTAAAATCTTACAATATGAAAAAATTAGTTTATTTATTATTTCTTGTTACCTCTTTAGCTTTTTCACAAGACATTAAATGGGATCCAGCTACAACATTTGACGCTGTCTTTGACATAGATGCAGTTCATACAAGAGATGGTGTTAATTACGAACTTTCTGCCTCAGGTGATGCAGGGCCTTATGGAAAAGCATATTTGTCATATGTATTTACAAATCACAATAATAGCACTACTAGTGGAGAATTTACTGGTTTTGCATGGACACAGATGGGAGAAGAAATTGTGAAAGCTACCTTACAAGGTGTTTATAAAAAGGAAGGTAAAGTTTTTAAAATGTATTCCTATGATAATGTAACTGATGGTAATATTATGATAGTGAGTGGAATTGTAGATTTTGTTGCGCAAACAATGAAATTTGAAGTCTCCCCTTTAAAGTAATTAACCTTTAGTATAAAGTTTATTTACCCTCCATTTGGAGGGTTTTTTTATATACCCTTGAGATTTATTTTTGTGAAAGACTTTTTGGGCTTCAAACTAAATTAATAAAGTTTGCTGTTACCAATCAACCTAGAAATCATTAACTTTAGCTTATGAAATTAATTATTTTATTAGTTCTCTTTATGAGTTCATTTTTATGTTATTCTCAGAAAATATATTCTGTTAAGTATTCTAATCAAGCAGATGTGAAAGTTTTTGTTGTAAAATATGCAAATCAGGCAGATTTGAATGTATATAAAGTTAACTATGCAAACCAGGCAAATGAAAATAAAGGATTATGGTATTTTGTAAACTATGCTAATCAAGCAGACAAAAAGATTTATTTTGTTGACTATCCAAATCAAAGTGATCTAAAAATATTTTTTGTTGATTACGCAAACCAAGCTGGTTGGAGAAGTAAAGAAAAAAAACATCTATTATTTTAAGGATTATAAATAATTTATTTGAATAGCATTTTTTTAAACTATTGAGTAAATGACAATTGAAAAAGCACTAAAATATATTGAATTTTAGTGCTTTATTTTTAAAAAAATAAGGGTATACAGTTTTGTTTTATTCTCCTCTTAACATTTTTTTAAATGCTTCTAAATCAAATTCATTTCCGTAAAATAAAGTACTCATTTTCATAATATCTGCAGCGATAAGAACGGCTGTTTTTATTTCATCTTCAGATGCTTCTAACCTTTTTAGTTCTGCAATATGGTAAGGAATACAGTATTGACATTTAATGGCTGCTGAAGTTCCTAAAGCCACTAGATGAGCTTCTTTTTCACCTATGGCCCCTTCTTTATACAAACCCATTTGAGCTTTAAAATAATTGGCAGAGCTTTTAAGGATTGAGGAAGGGTAAACATTGTTAAAAGGGCTTTCAGCTAAAATTTCTTTCTTCTCATCACTTGTGAGTTTTGAATCTTGAGAAAAAACTGTTGAATGTATTCCTACAAATAGTAAAATAATTAGAATTTTTTTCATTTTGTAAATTGTTTAGATATTTAATTAAATCAAATTTAATGAATATTAACAATAATTGCAAAACAGAACTAATTATTTCACCATAGCTAAGCCTTCAAGATATTATTTTTGAGGCTTATGCTAATACTAATGTTATTTTTACATGATTTGTGTGTTATTTAA
>CAJQMN010000101.1 GCA_905479435.1 uncultured Flavobacteriaceae bacterium
TAACTTCATGAGCTGGTTTTTCTCTCGGCATAGCATACAGATCAGAGGATTTAGCTCCTTGTAAAAATGTTTTACCCTCAACCCATATCATCCCCTCTGGTGTATTAACCTGGTTTATATCAATAGATTTTATTTTTTCTTTACATGAAACCATAAACAAAAAAACAAGAATAGAAAACAACGATAATTTATACATAACTTGATGGATGTTTTTTAACATCTAAATATAACTTTTTTTATGAGCAAAGAGATTATGATAAATTACTTATCCTCAAATTTTATAGATTTATCCTCAAAAATAATAGCTCAGGATTCTAATGAAAGATAACTTTGATAAATAAATTTTTGTTTTTTTTTACAAAGTGAATGATCTCAAAATAAAAAAATAATTATGAGAAAATGCTTGTTTCTGTTTCTACTATTTTTAAGCACTATTAAATTTCAAGCACAGGAAAAATCAAAGCCCAATATTTTATTTATTGCTATTGATGATTTAAAACCTAGTATAGGAAGCTATGGTGATCAACTTGCAAAAACCCCTAATATTGATGCCATTGCTAAAAATGGAACAATATTTTTAAACAATCACACGCAACAAGCAGTCTGTGGACCCTCTAGAGCAAGTTTATTAACTGGAAAAAGGCCTGATTATACTAAGGTTTGGGATTTAAAAACAAAGATGCGTGATAAAAATCCAAATATTTTAACCATTCCTCAATATTTTAAGCAAAATGGATATGAAACTATTGGAGTTGGAAAAATTTACGACCCAAGGTGTGTTGATAGTGACAGAGACAAACCCTCATGGAGTATTCCTCATATTAAAGAAAGAAATCTTGAATATCCTGAGGGATATAACCAACCTGCATTAGGATTTTATCAAAGTGAAGAAAATCTCACGACAATCAAAGGCATAAAAAATAAAGCAATTGCCAATAATATAGAAAAGAGAAAGGTAAATAAATATATTAGGGATCGTTTTAAACCACCTTATGAAATAGGAGATGTGCCTGACGGCGCCTACATTGATGGGGCAATTGCTAATAAAAGCATACAGTTGCTAGATGAGATAAATACTTCTAAACCTTTCTTTCTAGCGGTAGGCTTTAAAAGACCTCATTTACCTTTTGTGGCACCAAGAAAGTATTGGGAGTTGTATGATGAAAATAAAATTAAAATAGCTCCTTATCAAAAAAAATCCAAAAACGCAGTTGACATTGCTTATCATAAAGCCGGTGAAATGCAGAGCTATAAAACACCAGAAATAACCTATCGATTAAATGATGATGGTTTACTGGAATTGGATGAAAAGCTTCAAAAAAAACTGATTCATGGCTATTATGCTGCCACAAGTTATATTGATGCTCAAATCGGTAAAATCAATGATAAATTAAAAGAAAAAGGATTAGATAAAAATACTATTATTGTGATTTGGGGTGATCACGGTTGGCATCTTGGAGACCATAGCCTATGGAACAAGCATTCTAATTTTGAACAAGCAACACGTTCACCATTAATTATTTACGACCCAAGAATAGATAAAGGGTATAAAATAAATACCCCTACAGAATTTGTAGATTTATTTCCAACATTAAGTGATTTAGCGAATTTAAATATTCCTAAAAACTTAGATGGCTTAAGCCTCAAAGGACAACTAAATGGAGAGGTAACTACTAAAAAAATATATGCTGTAAGTCAATTTCCTAGAAGAAATAAGATGGGGTATAGTTTTAGAACAAATGACTACAGATATACGGTTTGGGTAAACAATAAAAAAAGTACTGAACCAATTTACAAAGAGGATATTTATGCAGAAGAATTGTATGATTACAAAAAGGATCCATTAGAAACTGAGAATAAAATTAATACTGAAAGTTATGAGAAAGTAAAAGCAACTTTTCAATTATTGGCTGCTCGTTACTTTAATGATCACGTTATAAAATCTACAACCGTAACCAATACAGTTAAAAAAAGCATTAAAAACAATAATGTTATTAATAGTCCTCAGGTGATTTCAAATCCTAAAGTTGTTAATCAGGAAGAAAAATCATCTAATTTATTAATTGGTGCAACTTTAAATTACAGAGAGTTAAATACCATTAAAGAAAAACTTTTTTTAAAAGATTTCAACTATTTAACACCAGCTAACGCAGCAAAACAATCCAGAGTTCATCCAAATCCATCAGTTTGGAATTGGGAGCAAATAGATGATTTCGTCAAATTTTCTAAAAAACATGACCTAGAGGTTCGTTTGCATGGCCCAATATCACCTCAAGCTTCAAAATGGGCAAAGCAAGATTATAGAACAGCTGATGAACTTAAAGACATGATGATTGAATTCACTACTGCCTTTGCAAAAAAATTCAACAATGAACCTACCATAAAATGGATGGATGTTGTAAACGAAACCATTCTTCCCAACGGCAAATGGTTTGGACCAAAAGAAGGAACTAATAAATGGGAAAACCCTTGGTTAAAAATAGGGTTGGACAAAAATGGCTATCCATTGTATATTTTAAAAGCTTTTGAAATTGCTACAAAACACGCCACAAACATCAAGTTAGTTTATAATCATAATGCAGGTATGCAAAATATTATGTGGGATAAAATTAAGAAAACCATATTGTACATTCGATCTAAAGGGTATCGTGTAGATGGCATTGGTTGGCAAGCTCACTTAGGACTGAGTTCTTCGACAAGAGCTATCATAGAAAATCCAGAGGAAGAACTAAAAAAGCTTTCTGAATTGATAGATTGGGCTCATAATAACAACTTAGAATTTCATGTTACAGAATTAGATTACTTCATCAAAAACAATAATAAATTAGCTAAAGGATATCAAAAACAAGCTGAAATTTATAAAAAAATTGTAAATGTCTTAAAAGAGAAAACAAAGTCAGGGGTTGTAACATTGAATCTTTGGGATATGGCGGTAAGAACAAAAAAAGGAAAAGAAGGAGCTTTCCATTCTATTTATGATTCAAACTTTAACCCTACTCCTGCTTATAAAATTATTAATAAAGCACTACAAAACTAAAATTTACCATGAACTTGAAGAGTAAAGTTGTCCCTATTTTATTATTATGTTTTACAATTTTTTTTATCTCTTGTAACGATATAAAAAATACCGATAATCCAAAATACTTAAACCCAATACTATCAATTGACAAAAGAGTTGATGATTTAATGCAAAGGATGACGTTAGAGGATAAGGTTTCTCAAATGAATCAGTTTGTTGGCTTAGAACACATGCGGTCTGGAAATCCAAACGATGACAAGGCCAATAATGATGCACAAGGGTTTTATAAAGACTTATCAATTAATGATGTTACTAATTTAACAATTGAAGGAAAAATAGGGTCTTTTTTACATGTTTTAACTGCTAAAGAAGCTAATTATTTGCAGGAATTGGCGTTAAAATCACCACTAAAAATTCCACTTTTAATTGGAATAGATGCAATACATGGTAATGCTTTAGTTTCAGGAACTACTGTATACCCGTCTCCTATTGGACTAGCATCTACTTGGGATGACAGTTTTTTATATTCAGTAGGAAAACAAACCGCTAAAGAGATGCGAGCTACGGGAAGTCATTGGGCTTTTACTCCAAATATTGATATTTTAAGAGATCCAAGATGGGGTCGAGTTGGAGAAACTTTAGGAGAAGATCCTTTTATGGTAGGTAACATGGGTGCTTCTATGATAAATGGATTTCAACAAGATGATTTTACAGGTACTCAAAAAGTAATTGCATGTGCAAAACACCTAATTGGTGGTGGCGAATCTATCAATGGATTAAATGCTGCTCCTGCAGATATTTCTTTACGAACGCTTAGAGAAGTTCATTTACCTCCGTATAAGAAAGCAATAGATGCAGGTGTATATTCTATAATGGCTGCTCATAACGAATTAAATGGTGTTCCATGTCATATGAATAAGTGGTTAATGACAGATGTGTTAAGAGATGAATTTGGATTTAATGGTTTTTATGTAAGTGATTGGTTAGATATTGAGCGTATTAATACACTACACCATACGGCTAAAGATATGAAAGAAGCGTCTTATTTATCTGTAGATGCTGGTATGGATATGCATATGCATGGGCCAAAATTTACAGAAGCAATTATAGCTTCTGTTGAGGAGGGTAAGCTTTCTATAGATCGTGTAAATGATGCATGTCGTAAAATTTTAACAGCAAAATTTAAGCTAGGGTTATTTGAAAATAGATTTGTGGATTTAGAAAAAAAAGAAGAATTTCTTTTTACAAAAGAACACAAGGCTACTGCGTTAGAATCAGCAAGAAAAGGAATTGTATTACTTAAAAATAATGGAATATTACCTCTACAAGAAAGCTCTTCAAAAAAGAACATTTTTGTAACAGGTCCTAACGCCAATAACCAATCTATTTTGGGGGATTGGCATGCAGTTCAACCCAGTGAAAATGTGACAACCATTTATGAAGGGATTAAAGCGTTGGGAGAAACTAAAGGGTATAGTGTAGACTATTTTAATTCTGGAGAGAATATTCGAAAAATTAAAGATTCTAAAATTAAGGAAGCAGCAGAAAAAGCAAAAAAGGCTGACTTTGCTATTGTTGTTGTAGGGGATAATTCTATGCGCTACAAATGGAAAGATAAAACGGCAGGAGAGAATATGGCCAGAGCATCTTTAAATTTGTTTGGAAAACAGTTGGATTTAATTAAGGAAATTAAAAAAACAGGGACTCCTGTTGTTGTTGTTTTGGTAAACGGAAAACCAATTTCAGAACCTTGGCTTCAAAATAATATTCCTGCTATTTTAGAATCTTGGGAGCCAGGAAATTTAGGTGGTCAAGCGGTTGCAGAAATTTTATTTGGAGATGTAAATCCAAGTGGAAGATTACCACTAACGGTTCCAAGAAGTGTTGGGCAATTAAGAATGATCTACAATCATAAGCCCTCTGCATATTTTCACAAATATGCCGATGAGAAAAAAACTCCTTTATATCCATTTGGATATGGCTTAAGTTATACTAATTATAAATATAGTACCCCTTTATTGTCAGATAA
>CAJQMN010000102.1 GCA_905479435.1 uncultured Flavobacteriaceae bacterium
TATCAAGTTATGATATAAATGATTTTATTAGGTTAATAAAGTTCTTTGATAACTCATTATTTAAAATGATTAAGGATTTTACACCTGCTAATACAACTTTAACATCAGGTGTAGTAATAAAACAAAATCTTTTAGAAAGAAACAGACAAGCTCCTCCAGAAATGAAGATAGCTACAACTATGTCTGTATATTATACAGGTTCACCTGCTGATCCTTATTCAACTATAGTACCTCAAGTACAAAAAGATTTATCATTATCAGGAACAGTAAGATCTTTACCAAGAGATTTTCAACTACCAAACTCATCAAGTTCATACCCTCAATATTCTACAATAAGTGGTTCTTCTATTTATTTATATGAAGGAGGAACAGGAGGAGTATTTGATGAGTTTAATAACATAAATAATGCTCCTATAAGTCACTCAGGTGCACCTTATAGTGGACAAACAGCAGTACAAGTATCTGCATCTAGATTTGCATCAATATACCCAGGGGTAGTACAAGAATTTTCAGAATCAGTTCAAACTCTTTTAGGTACACAGCTACCAAATCAACTATCTTTAACAACAGGATCAGGACAAGGACCTTATACAATACCTAGAATAGATCAAAGAGAGTTTTATAACGGTGAATTTCAACAAAGTGATTTTGCTGTTGGAATGAAGGATATTTGTAGTGCATTTTTCGGTCAAAACAACTATATAAATTATGAGTATTATATACAATACTTTAATAATCTAACTTTTACTGAAGGGAATTTTTTATTGTCAACTGAAATTCCACAAGCAGGAAATGCCTGGTTTTGGGCTGATACAGTTGCACCTGTAAAAGTTTCATCTACTACTTCATATCCTCTTTCTGCCATAGGTGGTGTAAGTTATTCTACAACTGGAACAGCTAATGGTAATTATGATATTACAGATTTTACATATACAGGTATAGGTAGTGGAGGTACTATTAGAATAGTAGTTTCAAGTAATCAAATAACTCAAGCATCTTTTCTCTTTGGAGGAGGTGGACAATATGGTACGGGAGGTATATTCTCTTTTAGTGAAGCAGTATTAAATGCAGCAGGAATAACTACTACTTCTGGTCTTGGTATATCTGCTAGACCTAATTCTAATACTTTAATTAGCCAACCTACTAATAAAGTTAAGTATATAAAAATATCTGATACAGACATTAGTGGAAATGCTATAATGCCTTATATAAAGGATAGTAGTTATATTACTTTTAATCTTACTCAAGCCTTTGATTTTGAATTTGCTATTATTAGTGGTCCTCAAACATGGTACATCTCTAGCATTTCAGCACAAGATGATAATAATCCTGCGACTACAAATGCTCAACTATTAGAAATTTTTCAACCACCATCTTCTGATGTAGTAGGTTCTAATGATGCTAATTTTTACGATTTAACATTTTCAGCAAGTGGACAATTAAATTGGTTAGCAACTGCATCTGGAATGGATCCAAATGTAACACCTTCAATTAATTTAACTCAATCAGTTCCACAAGGATATTTCCCTCCAGTTCCCACTTTTCCAACTGAATCTTTTCTTAGAGGATGGGATGATGCTACATTTTTCATAGATGATAATGAAGGTAATGTTTATTACACTTCATCTGGTGATGGATTTAATACTGATGAAACTGGAAACTTTAATATAGGAAAAAAAGAAATAGATACTGATGTAACTAATATTACATCATATACTCCAAGTACATATCCTTGGTTTATGAATGCTATAGAATCTACTACCCAAGTTTTAGTTAATTCATCAGAAGTAGGAAATGCAGGTCAAACTGATTTGCAGTTATACACTGGTTCAATAACAGCTTCAAGTGTTCCTATAGGTCCTGTTTGGGAAGTTTATAGTCCACCTGCAGCAATACCTGCTACTGGTTTAACCTTTAGTGACATTATTCAATATAATTTATTTACTAATACTAATCAAGGTGGAAATGCTGCTAATACTATAATTAAATTAGCAGGTGCAGGAACTGTTAGCAGTTGGAATAAAGGTATGGTAATAGAACCTTTTGGGTGGGATACTACAACACCTGTTTTTGAATTTCAATTACCAGGTGAAAGCACTTGGAATCCTAGAGTTTATATTGCGGCAGGTACTTCTATTACAGTTGGGCCCCAAAGTGTACCTAATAACTATTATGAAATAAAAGTAAGATTAACAGGAAATAGAGCTCCTTTTACAAATTTCTCTTGGAATATAAGTTCAGATAATTATGCAACTAATACTCCTCCATTTGGTAAATTCAATGCACAATCAGTAGGTGCTAATCAATTTACTGGTGACCCAGGATTCCTTAGAGATGTTAATTCTTCATCCCAAAATTACTTGTATAAAATGTTTTGTATTAGTGATGGAACTAATTTCTACCCAATATTTTTTAATGGTAATCTTTCTAATCCTACTAGTGCATTAATAACAAATACTTTAGAGGGTGCTCTTTATGAAACCCCAATTACAGCAACATTACGTAATCAAATGGCACAAACTTCCGGAATAGGTAGCACACAAGCTAGGACTTTCACATGGTATTCAGTAGATTATAGTGGTCTTACACCAAATGATATATTTGCAGAAACACCTACAGAACCAGTATCATGTTTATTATATTTATATAATATTTAAAAAAAAAATATTTATGTTATTTATTACAATAGAGTATGGCAGATGAAATAAAATATTACTTTAAAGAAACAACAAATCAAGTATTTGTTTCTGGTTCATCCACAACAAGTGGTATGAATACATTACTTACCTCCCCTAAGAATAATCCTATAGTTAATGGTAACACTACAGCTAAGATTTCTTCTTTAGGAGCTAATCTTACATACCTTGTTCAAAATGGGGCAGATGATACTACAGAAATAACCATAGCAGATAATCAAGAACTATGGGTTTATAGAGGATGGCAACCCGCAAATACTGAGGATGCTAATGCTTATAGATATAATCCACACCTTCACAGACCATATAAAGCATATATGTTAACTGAAACAGGATCTGGAACTTCTGCTTCTCCATTTTTACCAACTGGTTTTCCTTTATATTCTAATGTTCCATTTAATACTGGAAACATTTTTGATATAGTAGATAAGTATGATGAAAGAGTATTAGGTTCAAATGGTAATATTAGTACTCAAGAAAGAGTAAATAGTATAGTAGCTTTTAGTGGAAGTTTTACTGTAGAAAATGAAAATAGAGGAGTACAACCTTATGTGTTTACAAGATACGGTTCACTTCCAACACCTCCAGGATCTGGAGCTACTATTGAAGTTAAAGATTCTACTCAAGCTGTAGTAGCAACTTTAGTTCAATCTCAAACAGCAACTGGTTTTCCAACTGTTCCTGTATCAAGTGGTAACTTAACTAATGGAGAATATACTTTTACAAGTAGTATTTTCAACGTACCAACTCCTTCAGCTATAGGAGCTTCTCAGTTTGGTTTATACTGTGAATATGATGATTTTGTAGAATATGAAGCTAGTAACTTAAGTACTACTACAGTTAGAGTAACATATACCTCTTCAGATGAGTTTTTAACACCAGTATATTTTGATTTACCACAAGATAAAAAAGTTACATATACAGCACTAGTTGGAACTCCAAGTTTTACACCTGTAGCTAACTTTACTAATACCATTACTAACCCATCTGCTACCTCTACTGGTACAGTACAAAATATATTTTCAACTAGAGTAAATGATGTTTATATATCATATTCATCTTCACTGTCTGAATCTATTGATGGATTATATATTTTTAATCAAATACCACAATCTGATGTTCAAGTAACAGTTTCTATGTTTTTAACATCATGGACAGGAGTAGAATCAGGATTTCAATATGGAGATACTAATACAACTTATTCTATTTCTCCTAATGAACCCCATTATGGTTTTGATACTGATGGAGGAGAACCTACTTTTCAAACAGCTTCTATTTTAATATACACTGGTAGTTACCCTTCTGCTGTACCAACTACATTAGATGATGCTTATGTTATATCTTCTTTCTCATCTTCTTTAATACATGAAGGGTTAGCAGTTACAATGAGTACTTTAATACCTAAAGATTCATTATCTTTAAAAGATTGTCTATCAGTTGCTTTATCAGTATCATCTGGTTCAGCAAATTCTGCTTCAGTAGAACAAGCACTAGTAATACAAACATATGAGTTAGAATTTAATACTCCATCAGCTGAAGAAACTGGAGATGGTAAAGTACCCGTATTCATAGAAAATGCATTTGGTGGTACTGATGGGTTTGCTAATGCTGTTGATTGTCAACCTCTATATAATCTTATAGTTACAGATGATACTTTAAGAAGAAATCCACTTATACAAGAGGTAGAATATAATATACCAGAAAGTTTTTTATTAGAAGTAGGTCAAAGTTTATTATCATCTCAAGCTCCATTCAATCCATTAACTACTTACACCCCGTTTGATTCTTTTATATATAATTCAAGTGTAAGTGTTACTACTGTGGGGCAATTTTATTTTAATAATAATGCTAATCAAGTTAGTTCCACTATAGTCGAAATAAACAATGCATATTACCCAGAAGGGGTTGTAGATAATAGTAATACAGTACTTATTACTAATATTTTTGATATTTGGGCAAATTCTACGGATAAAAAAATTAAATTTTTTGCCCCTAATGATCCCGTTGATCAAAATGATTATTTACAGTTTGATCTTAGTAATAATCCTACTTATTCCCCCCATATAAATGGGTATGGAATATATAGCATACCAATAACTAATGGTACTACAACAGTGGGAGTTTCACCATTTAATCCAACTAATCTTTCTTCAGTAGAATTTATTTCTGGTAAGGTTATGACAGATGGAGCTAATATAATAGTTAGTCAAGTTCCTTTATCTAATGGCACATTACAAATTACAACTACAGGTACAGGAACAGATTTAGAATTAGATATTACTTCTATAGACTCAGGAGCTGGTCTTAGTATTATAGTTAGCAGTCCAGGTAGAGGACATAAAAATGGGGATTTACTTACTATACCACAATCAGTATTAACTCCTGTTTTTGGGAATGCTATTGTTAGAGATTTACAAATAACTTTAAGTTTTACTTATGGTTTATACAATCCCTCTAACTTTAAAGCAATAAAAAATAATACAGCTATTAAATCTACAGTACCAGAATCTTTTTATACTCAAAACTCATCTATTATTCCTAGATATGATGGAGCTAAATCATCAGCTAATTTTGTTAATAGTATTGATGGTTTAGTAGGGGGATTTGGAAGAGTACCTGTTATTGATTATAAAACAGCTTATTTTGCTTATTGTGATCAAGTTATAGATTTATACCCTGTTATTAACAATAAAACTTTATTTAATGTAAAGTATTTAATTAATGAAGGTGGGGATGCTAAACAACCTAATCTCTCTCCTTATACAGCTTTTGATATACAAGGAAGTTGGCAAGCAGATGGAGTTGCTAGAATAGGTGTAAACCAATCTTCTGGTTCAACCCAATATGATGTTTTAAATAATATACAATCTGTGTATGAGGTAACAAAATTACCTTCTCCATATTTGTATTCTCAAACAGGTGCATCAACTTTCTCAACATGGATTCCATTAGGATCAGATACATATAATGTAGCCTCTAATGATGATGAATTTATGAATTATAGTATGGGTATAGCTGGTGCCCCTTATTCTGAAGATAATAATGAAATAAATATAAATTTACCTAACTTAGTAAGTGGTTCTAATAATCGTACTATGCCAACTAATTATACAGTTAATTATGAGGCTAGATATGGTTTTTCAGGTAGTAACCCTGGAGGATCTGTTCCTACAGTATATGCTTCATCTTCTATTATAACTGCATCAGCAGCAGCCCCTCTCCCATCAATTTACGCCTTACCTGGAGAAGTATTTTTTAACCAAGATCAATTTGCTTATGATAATGATAATACCCCAGCAAGAAGTAGTCTTCAACCTAAAGGTAATCAGTTATCTGATAATTATATTATTAACTTGGATGCTGAATTTCCTTCTACTCCTCCACACTATATTAGAACAAGTCCTTTTGGTGATAAAACCACTAGGACAAATGGAAAAGATGAAGGTCAATCAGTTGGTAGTATATTAATACAATTAAAATCCAAGGATATGAGCTTAGGAGATGTCGCAAATCAGGACTATGCAACAGATACAGGATGGAATAATGAAAAACTCTATGATAAGGATTTAGAAGCTATAATATCTATAAACTATGGTTCAAATACCAATATAGAAATAGATTTAAAAGAGGTAAAATATAAGGGTAACAAAAGTGTTGAATTTTTAACTGGTAATAAAGGTATACAAATTAACGTAATGCCACAATCCATACATAAAATATTAGTTGATAATTATGGTTCAAGTAAAGGAATTTCTTCTAAAGGAGAAAGTATAACAAAATTTAATAGTACTAGTGCTCTATACGCTAAATTTATAATAAGATTAAAAACTGATATTACCTTAATAGCTAATAGAAGATATAGATGGGCAGTTACCCAAGAATACCAACCAGTTGGGAGTAATCAAGGCGACAAGTCTCCTGTCAATTTGTGGAATCCTACTACTACTGGTATTAACTATGTTAATGGTAGTTATGAACTTCTTAATCCTCCAATTAATGGACCTTTTGTTAAAATGACTATTGAAGGTAAAAAAACTCCTTCTGTACCTACAGATTATGACCCATTTACAGATACAAAGAATTTTATAGCACCATTTTGGGAATTTAAATATCCAAAACCATATGATCCTGATGTTACTCCAATTCCCTTTGATATGGAACCTAGTGCTAGTCAAACTACTCTTACATTAGTATCTAATGTAGGGAATTCTTCATATGGTACTGGCGATATTATGGGTGAATTAAATTATACAGCATCAGCAAACGAGAGATTTCCTGGAGGATTAGAACCAGCTGATTCTGCTTTTCCATTTACAGGTATACCTTGGTCTGTTATAAGACCAGGAGATATATTTACTCCAGGAGGTAGTAGTTATGATGAAATAAGGTTTGAAAACAATGAATCATTTTCTTATAAAATTTTAAATTACCTAACACCAAAAGAAAATAGTGGGAAATTACAAATAACATTAGATGGTGTAGCAGAGCGTTCTGTTAATATAGATTTCTTTTTATTAAGAAGGTACGTTTATTCTCCTAATACAATTTTAATAAATAGAGAATTTCCATATGGTTCTTTGCCTGTTACTAAAGAGTTTATACCTTCTACCAACGTTGATTTAGTAAATGAAGCAAATAAAACTGGAGATTTAGCTACTGGTTCACTTTCTACATCATCACAATCAGGAAGTATAGTAACTATATATAAACCTTTAACTAAAGCAGATAATACACCTTCAGGTATAATATTTCCTGAGTTTCCAACAGAACTAATTGATTTAAATCCTGATGAAGTAATAATTAATTTAAGAGATAAGAAACTAATAGAGTAACATATTTATAACATATAACCACACTTATATAAAAAACAAAAATGGGATATTTAAATAACAGCGTCATTACAGTAGATGCTATCTTAACTACAAAAGGAAGACAAGCATTAGCAGCTAATGATGGTTCCTTTAGAATAACACAATTTGCTTTAGCGGATGATGAAATTGATTATATGCTTTATAATCCTTCACATCCCTCAGGTTCTGCATTTTATGGTCAAGCCATAGATGGTATGCCTTTATTAGAAGCATTTCCTGAGGAATCTCAAATAATGAAATTTAAGTTAGCTACTTTGCCTAGAGGTACAGCAAAGCTACCTGTATTGAATGTAGGATATACTTCAATCACATTACAACAAGGAGCTACAATAGCTATTACTCCTCAAACCTTAAATTACTTAGGTAATGATCAAGTTTTTGAAACAGCTGGATATAGTGCAACTATAGCAGATGTAAGATTGATGAGCACATTTACAGCAACTGGTATTAATACTGATGCTGCTGCAGCCGCTAATGCAACTGCAACAACTACTATAGGAACTAATGTTTCCTCTACAGTAACAGGAACTCAAATATCTCTTAGAGCAACTACAGTTAATACACTATTTGGTTCTAATGCCACTTTAGTAAGTACATTAACCATAGTAGGATTGGATAGTGGAGCTAGAATAACTGTTCCTATAACAGTAACCAAATCAACAACATAAAATAAATAATAATGGGATTTAAAAGATTAGAAGCAGATGATTTTGTAGTAAGTGCACAAGCACAAACTGCTACCTGTTGGAGCAATAATGTTCCAGCATTAACTACCTTCTTTACACAATCAAGTCAAACTAATGGATCTTCAGGTACTTACTATACAACTGTATTTAATAATTCTGGAGATGATGCCGCCGCACCTGCTGTGGCACAATTTGAGGTAGCATATGGTAATGAAACAGGAGGAGGAGCTTTAGCTTATAATGAAACTGCTAATCCTGGTGTTTCTCCAACTTCAACAATATATGGTCAATATAGAACATTAGTTTTAGAAGATGAAAATGCTGGGTTTGTATTTGGTGGTGTTTCTGGTAGTTCTATTTATGTTTTAAGTATTGAAAGAGCAGCTTACAAACAAGCATTATTTCCTGGTTCACTAAATCTAATCTTAAGTGGTTCAGTTGGATCTGGAAATTCTATAGTTTTAACAGATAACTCTCAAATGGTTACTGTACCTGATTATTATGGTACTACAAGAGCATATCAAATAATAAGTGGATCAGATGGTGTAGCTTGGAACAGTGCAGGAGGAGGAAATGGTTATACTACCTCTAATGGTTCTTATGGTTTATTTCTTCCCGATATTGGTACTATACTATTAAATGGTGATGCATTAGATTTAAATGATGTTCAAGGAATAAATTTGGGGACAGTTCAAACCAGTAATACAGAAGGAGAAAATAATGAAAAAATATACCAAGCAATTTCAGGATCAGGTGTTTTATCTCCTAGTTTTGGTCTTAATTCTGAAGAAACAATAACTTCAGATTTTGTGTTTGTTAGAGCAAGAAACAGTGAGTTTAACTACTCAACTAATCCCTCATATATTTCTGGGTCAACTGGAGAGGTAGCATATAACTACTTCATTAACAATCCTCAAACTTATATGACAACAGTAGGTTTATATAATGATGAAAATGATTTATTAGCGGTAGCTAAGTTATCAAAACCATTAAACAAAGATTTTACTAAAGAAGCACTTATAAGAGTTAAATTAGATTTTTAAATAAATGGCAGCCTACAAGCAGTTTAATTCACAGGATATTATAATATCCCCATTGGAACTGACAAAAGGGTTTAGTTTTGTGGGTAGTAGTTCTTTAACTGCCTCAAATGTTAATATAAGTAGATATTTAGGTAATCAAGATAATACAACAGAATCAACAGGATACAATAACTTT
>CAJQMN010000103.1 GCA_905479435.1 uncultured Flavobacteriaceae bacterium
ATAATCTCTTCAAACTCTACCAAATCAAAAAAATAAATGCTATTGGTTTTAAGCATTGATTCAAACTTAGACAATGACATACGCAGTTGTGATTTGAATTATATAATAAATTTACAATTCATATAAGATTAATGCTTCGAAGTGTTTTTTTGTTTTCAACAATTTAATTAACAATCTAATAATTACATAGAATTCCATTTGAAGCCCTTAATTTTTTGCTCATCTCTTTTTTTGTAGTATTTTTGTCTAACTTTAGTATTAAAACTAAGTTGAAACATTTCTCATGAGCAAAAAAGTTTTACTAAACTCAAAAGAAATTGAAATAATTCTTCATCGATTAGCGTGTCAGCTGATTGAAAACCATAATAATTTTTCTGAAACTGTTCTTATTGGATTACAACCAAGAGGTAGTTTTTTAGCTAAGAGACTAGGTGATATTCTAAAAAATGAATACAAAATAAAGAATGTAAATCTTGGTCTTTTAGATATTACATTTTACAGAGATGATTTTAGAAGAAGAGAAGAGCCATTAGAAGCTACAAATACACAAATAGATTTTTTAATTGAAAATAAAAATGTTGTTTTAATAGATGATGTTTTATTTTCGGGAAGAAGTGTAAGAGCTGCATTAACTGCCATTCAATCTTATGGCAGACCAAAAAATGTAGAACTTTTAGTTCTAATAGACAGAAGATTTAGTAGACACCTCCCAATACAACCAACATATAAAGGGAGACAGGTTGATGCAATTAATGAAGAAAAAGTAATTGTTCATTGGAAAGAATTACATTCAAAAGATGCAATTTATATAGATAACAAATAATTATGAAGCAGCTAAGTGTAGAACATTTATTGGGAATTAAATACCTAAACAAAAATGACATCGACCTTATTTTTGAAACTGCAAATCATTTTAAAGAAGTTATCAATAGACCCATCAAGAAAGTACCATCGCTCAGAGATATTACTATTGCCAACTTATTTTTTGAGAATAGTACGCGAACAAAATTGTCATTTGAATTGGCTGAAAAAAGATTATCAGCTGATGTAATAAATTTTTCTGCAAATCAATCTTCTGTTAAAAAAGGAGAATCATTGATTGATACCGTGAATAACATTTTAGCAATGAAAGTTGATATTGTGGTAATGAGACACCCCAATGTAGGCGCAGGTGTTTTTTTGTCAAGGCATGTTAACGCAAAAATAATTAATGCAGGTGATGGTACTCATGAACATCCAACTCAAGCCTTATTAGATAGTTATTCAATCAAAGAAAAATTAGGGAGCGTCAAAGGGAAAAAAATTGTAATTGTTGGAGATATTTTACACTCTAGAGTTGCACTTTCAAATATTTTTGCACTTAAATTACAAGGAGCTGAAGTTAAAGTTTGTGGGCCAACAACTTTAATTCCAAAATACATTAAGAGTTTAGGGGTTGAAGTAGAAACCAATATAAAAAAAGCACTTGAATGGTGTGATGTTGCAAACGTTCTAAGAGTGCAACATGAAAGAATGGACATCAACTATTTTCCATCGGCTAGGGAATACAAACTATTATATGGGATCAATAAAGAAATTTTAGATAATCTTGGCAAGAAAATTACAATCATGCACCCTGGACCAATCAATAGAGGTATTGAAATTACAAGTGATGTTGCTGATTCTGATCAATCAATTATTTTAAATCAAGTTGAAAATGGTGTTGCGGTAAGGATGGCAGTAATCTATTTACTTGCTCAACAGATAAAAAGGTAACCATGAAAATTATTGAAAATGATCAATATAACTTAATTTCTATAGAAGAACCTTCTCTGAGTTGCCTTGAATCTAAATTGCCCAAAATAGACAATAATCACCTATTGATAGAACTTTCTGATAAAATCAAAAATGTTGAAAATAAAATTAATTTCTTTTTAAAAATTGCTTCAGGTTTAAAAGCAAAAAATAAATCGTTTGTAATTATTAAAAAAGGATTAAATATTAATGATTTTCCTGAAACATTAAATATTGCTCCGACACTACAAGAGGCTAAGGATATTCTAGAAATGGAAGCTATTGAGAGGGATTTAGGACTCTAGTGACTAAAAAAGCAATTAAAAATTATTGGCTTTTAAAAAATTTTTAAAATCATGAGTATAGAATTAACAATTCTTGGGTGTCATTCTGCCACACCAAGAGTTAATGCATATCCAACAGCACAATATTTAGAAATTAATTCTCGATCTTTCTTGATAGATTGTGGTGAAGGCACCCAGCGTCAAATGAGAAAGTACAAAGTTGGATTTTCTAAGATTAATCATATTTTTATTTCACATTTACATGGTGATCATTTCTTTGGACTAATTGGACTAATCTCTACTTTTGGAATTTTAAACAGGGAGAAGCAGCTTCACATCTATGGACCTACAGGAATAAAAGAGGTGATTAATTTACAGTTGAAACATTCTAAATCTCATGTGAAGTATGATTTAATTTTTCATGAACTCAATTCAAAAAAAAGTGAATTAATTTTTGAAGATGAAAAAGTTGAAGTAAGAACCATCCCTCTTCATCACAGGGTCTACACTAATGGTTTCTTTTTTAAAGAAAAAGATAAACCGAGAAAACTAAATATAACTGCAATAAAAAAAATTCAAGAAATTGAAACATGCGACTACAATAATTTAAAAGCTGGAAAAGACTTCAAATTAAGTTCTAATGAAATTATACAGAACTCATTACTCACATCAGATCCAGAGGCAGCATTGAGTTATGCTTTTTGCAGCGACACCTCATACAAACCCGATATTGTAGAAATAATCCAAGAAGCTAATTTATTGTACCATGAAGCTACTTTTTTAGCTGACAAAGAAGATTTAGCAAAAAAAACAAGACATTCCACGGCAAAGCAAGCTGCATTGATAGCGAAAAAAGCGAAAGTTAAAAAGTTAATACTTGGACACTACTCTAGCCGATATAAAGACATCTCTTTATTTAAAAAAGAAGCTGAAGAAATTTTCAAGGATGTAATTTTAGCTGAGGCTGGAAAAGTTTTATCAATGTAATAAAGCCCAATAAAAAAATTGTATTTTTTATTTATTCTTTATTTTAGGTACACTATCCGTCACTGAAAAAATTGAGTCCTTTTTATTTTCATCACTACTACGTTCAATTGAACTATTTTTTTTATTCATGGGAACATCAATTATATCATCAATGAAGAAAAAAGTATAAACTGTATAAACAATCAATGTAACTACAGTAACTCTTATAAATCTATTTTTCATAATAAAAGAGTATTAGTATTGTTTTGTAGATAGTAAAACCAAAGTACACGCAGTTTCGTTTTTAATCCCATTTTTTTCTAAGATTTTTTGAAATTCTTCATTTTCAGTTCCAGGGTTAAAAATTACCCTTTCTGGGTTTAAAGCCACTACGTATGAGTAAAAACTAACTTGATTTACTGGACTTAGATACAAGCTAACAGTATCAATATTTTTAAATATTTTCTTTTCGATACTTACATTAATGTTAGCAACACTCCCCTCCTTAAAGCCAATAGCTCTAACTTCATGGTTGTCAGCTATTAATTTATGAATGACTTTATTTGAATATCTTGCCTCTTTTAGTGAAACACCTAGAACTAATGTTTTTTTTCCCATTCTAAATTATTACCATCGAACCACTACACTCCCCCAAGTAAAACCACTTCCAAAGGCTGCTAAAACAACCAAATCACCTTCATTTATCTTACCTTTTTCCCAGGCCTCTGTTAATGCTATTATTACTGAAGCCGCTGTAGTATTTCCATAATTCATAATGTTATTATAAACCTGATCATCATTCAGTTGAAATTTGCGCTGAATAAATTGTGCTATTCTTAAGTTTGCTTGATGTGGGATTAACATATTTATATCCTCTTTTTGAAGCCCATTTGCTTCTAAACCCTCAATAATTGCCTCTGAAAACCTAACAACTGCATGTTTAAAAACAAACTGTCCATTCATGTAAGGATAATAGGACTCATCATCTGGATTGTTTTCTGCAATAATTTCAGGAACCCAACGACTTGTAGATGGACCTTCCAATGCCAACTCCTTTGCGTGTTTACCTTCAGAATGAAGGTGAGATGATAAAATACCTCTTCCATCCTCTTCACTTCTAGATAATACTGCAGCTCCTGCTCCATCTCCAAATATAACGGTTACATTTCTACCTCTGGTTGAACGTTCTAAACCTCCAGAATGATTTTCAGCACCAATTACTAAAATATTTTTATACATTCCTGTTTTTATAAATTGGTCTGCAACAGATAATGAATAAATAAAACCAGAACATTGATTTCTAACATCCAAAGCGCCTATTGTTGGCATATCTAGCATATCCTGAACTCTTACTCCTCCACCAGGAAAATACATGTCTGGACTTAATGTAGCAAAAACAATAAAATCAATATCATCTTTAGTTAAACCAGCCCTTTCTATGGCAATTTTAGCAGCTTTCACCGCCATAGTTGATGTTGTTTCTCCAGTAGCTGGATCAATCCACCTGCGCTCCTTGATACCAGTTCTCTCCTGTATCCATTCATCAGTTGTATCCATCCACGCTTTCAAATCATCATTTGTTACTACATTTTCAGGTACATAATACCCCAATCCAGTAATTTTAGAATTGTACATATGTAAGATTTAATTTATTGTTTATAGTGATTCATAAAGATAGCAAAAATACTTACTTAAACTAAGGTATCTTGCGGAAGAGGTTCTGTTTACTATGCCATCTTGTCATAATAATACCTTTGGTATTTTTTTTGACATATAATAAACAAATAAAAAAAACTTAAATCACATAATTATGAGTAAAGGAAATATTAATGTATCGGTAGAAAACATCTTTCCATTAATTAAAAAGTTCTTGTATTCTGATCACGAAATATTTTTACGTGAGCTTATATCCAATGGAACAGATGCAACTTCTAAACTAAAACACTTAATAGCTATAGGTGAAGCAAAAATAGAATTAGGTGATGCTAAGATTGAAATTAGTTTAGACAAGGAAGCAAAAACACTTAGTATAAAAGATCAAGGGCTAGGAATGACTGCTGAAGAAGTTGAAAAATACATCAATCAAATTGCATTTTCTGGTGCTGAAGAATTTTTAGATAAATACAAAGACAATGAAGCTGGAATTATTGGTCATTTTGGTCTTGGTTTTTACTCTGCTTTTATGGTAGCAGACAAAGTTGACATTATCACTAAATCTTTTAAAGATGAGCCAGCAGCTCATTGGTCTTGTGATGGATCTCCAGAATATACGCTTGTAGAACATGAAAAGTCAGATAGAGGTACAGAAATTGTTTTACACATAGCTGAAGACTCTACTGAATTTTTAGAAGAATCTAAAATTTCTGAATTGTTAAACAAATACAATCGTTTTAACCAGGTACCTATTAAATTTGGAACTAAAGAAATTAATGACCCAGAATTTACTCCAAAGACAACTAAGGATAAAGATGGTAAAGAAACTACTGAACCTCACAAACAAATTACAGTTGATAAAATAATTAACAATACAGATCCTGCCTGGACAAAAAAACCAGCAGATCTTGAAGCTGAAGATTACACCAATTTCTACAGAGAATTGTATCCAACACAATTTGAAGAATCGTTATTTCACATTCATTTAAATGTAGATTATCCATTCAATTTAACAGGAATTTTATTTTTTCCAAAGTTAAGTCCGAGTATGGATATGCAAAAAGATAAAATTCAATTATACCAAAATCAAGTTTTTGTTACTGATAATGTTGAAGGAATCGTTCCCGACTTTTTACAAATGTTAAAAGGTGTAATTGACTCCCCAGATATTCCCTTGAACGTTTCTCGTTCCTATTTACAAGCAGATGGAGCAGTAAAAAAGATTTCTGGATATATTACTAAAAAAGTAGGTGATAAATTAGCTTCACTTTTTAAAAATAATCGTGAAGATTTTGAATCAAAATGGAATGATATTAAAGTAATTATAGAATATGGGATGTTATCAGAAGACAAATTCTTTGATAAAGCTCAAAAATTCGCATTGTATCCAACAGTAGATGATTCTTTCTTTACATTTGAGGAATTTCTTGAGAAAACTAAAGATGCACAAACAGACAAAGATGGAAATCAAATCATTTTATATGCTGCAAATAAAGACGCTCAACACAGTTATATTCAATCTGCTAAAGATAAAGGTTATGAAGTTTTACTTTTAGACTCTCCAATTATATCTCATTTAATGCAGAAATTAGAGTCTTCAAATGACAAAGTGAAGTTTACCAGAGTTGATGCAGATCATATTGATAATTTAATTAAAAAAGATGACACTGTTATTTCTAAATTATCTGATGAGGAAAAGGAAACCCTCAAGCCTATGATCGAAAATGCAGTTCCAAAGCAAACCTATACCGTTCAATTAGAAGCTATGGATTCAAATGCATCTCCATTCATAATTACAGTTCCAGAGTTTATGAGAAGAATGAAAGAAATGAGTGCTTCAGGTGGAGGTGGAATGATGGGTATGGGAAATCTTCCAGAAATGTATAACTTAGTAGTGAACACCAATCACGCGCTTGTAGGTGAGATTTTAAACACTAAAACTGCAAAAAAACGTGATCGTTTAATTTCTCAATCTTTTGATTTAGCTAAATTATCTCAAAACTTATTACACGGAGAGGAATTGACTAATTTTATTAAACGAAGCTATGACTTAATAAAGTAAGTTATAGAAAGATTTTCTTTTTTATAAGGCCTCTTTGTATTTGCAAAGAGGCTTTATTTTTTTATAAACTTTAAAAATTCGAAGATTAAATTTATATTTTTGAATCTATTATAGATCTAATTTAGCTAATGATTAGTATTAGAAAAGCTACAACTGAAGATGCACTTCTATTAGCCTCATTGAGTATTGAGGCTTTTATGCCTGCACACGGCCATAGCGCACCCAAAGAGGATATTTCATCATACATTGAAGCAAATTTTAGTGTAGAAAACTTTAAAAAAGAAATTACAAACCCTGACTTTGAATATTATCTTATCTATCACTCATCGAAAGTTGCCGGATTTTCAAAAATTATATTTAACGATCCAAATATTCATATATCTGATAATCATGTTACTAAAATGGAACGATTATATTTATTAAAAGAATTTTATGGCTTAGGTATTGGATTAAAACTTATGAATTTTAATTCAAAGCTAGCACAAAAAAAAGAACAGCGTGGTGTTTGGTTAGAGGTTTGGATTGAGAACTTCAGAGCTATTAAGTTTTATGAAAAAGTAGGATTTAAGATTGTAGGAAAAGCAAATTTCACTGTTTCGAAAACACATTCTAATCCAAACTATATTATGTATTTAGAATTTTAAAACCCATAAAAAATTAAAGAAATTATTTCAATTCGTAGTAGCTCTCAAAATTGTATATTTAATAATCTAAAATAGAGTCCCATGAAAAAAATCACGTTTTTAATTATACTACTAGCTAGTATTACAAATGCCCAAACTGATACAAGAATTTATGATATCGTAAATAATGTCAAAACAGAGAGAATAAAAAAAGATATTACCAAACTTGCTAATTTTGGAACTAGACATACTTTAAGTGATACCATCTCAAATACTAGAGGAATTGGTGCTGCAAGAAGGTGGATTAAATCTGAATTTGATAAAATTTCTAAAAACTGCGGTGATTGTTTGAATGTCCAATATCAAAAGGATTTCGTCAAAAAAAATAAAAGAAGAATTGTTAAAGATGTTATGATTGTAAATGTTGTGGCCATTCAAAAAGGTAGTAAGTATCCAAATCGATACATTATTATGAGTGGTGATATAGATTCAAGGGTTTCTGACCCAAATGACTTCCGCTCTGATTCTCCCGGTGCTAATGACAATGCTTCGGGCATGGCTGGAACTATTGAGGCTGCTAGAGTATTGTCTAAATACACTTTTGAGAATAGTATTATTTATGTAGGATTGTCTGGTGAGGAACAAGGGCTATTTGGCGGTCGTGGATTGGCGAAACATGCTAAGGAAAAAGGATGGGAAATTATTGGAATTATGAATAATGATATGATTGGTAATATTAAAGGCGTAGATGGAATAATTGACAACAGAACTTTTAGAATATTTTCTGAACCTACACCCATCACAGAAACAGCAAAACAACGAAATGCAAGACGTTTTTATGGTGGAGAAGTTGATGGTATTTCTAGACAATTAGCTCGATTTATTCATAAAACTACAAAAAAATATATGCCAGAAATGAATCCAAAAATGATTTACAGATTAGACCGCTTTGGTAGAGGAGGACATCATAGGCCCTTTAATGATGAGGGGTTTGCTGGGATTAGAATTATGGAAATGCATGAAAACTACACTCAACAACATCAAGATATTCGTAATGAAGATAGAATTGAGTATGGAGACAAATTAAAGTTTGTAAATTTTGATTATGCAAAAAAACTAACTGCTGTTAATGCCATAAATTTAGCGAGTATAGCTTGGGCTCCTCCAGCACCAAAAAATGTTAAAATTGGTGGTGCTGTAAAACCTGCTGTTTCTTTTAAATGGGATTCAGTTGAAGGTGCAAAAGGATATAAAATATACTGGAGAGATACTACATCTCCTACCTGGGATCATTTCACATACGTTGAAAATACCACAGAATTTTCACTTGAAGGAATTGTAGTAGACAACTTCTTCTTCGGTATTGCTTCAGTTGGAGAAAATGGTCATGAGAGTATTGTATCTTTTCCTAGTGGATTAATACAAAATTAAACACTAATGAAACTTGCAAAATTTTTGTTTTTCATCTGTTTAACTTTTTTAATATTGAATTGTAAAGAAAACAATCAAAAACAACTAAAAAAACAACATAAAAAAAACAACAATCAACAAGAGATGTTGGTTGAAAAAATTATAGATACTATCCTTATCGATGGAATCGCAAATGAAAAAACTTGGAAAAAATCTTCATGGCACCCCATTAATCAGGTATGGTTAGGAGAACAAGTAGATTCTTCAGATTTTACAGGGAGGTATAAATTGTCTTGGTCTAAAGAGGCTTTATATGTTTTAGCAGAAATTAAGGATGATTTTTTAGTTGATAAAATTAAGAACCCCTTGGAGCGATGGTGGGATGATGATTGTGTAGAAATATTTATAGATGAGGACAATAGTGGTGGTAATCATCAATTTAATCATAATGCATTTGCTTATCATATTGGTTTGAATGGTGATGTAGTTGATTTAGATGCAAAAGATACACCTAGGCTTTTCAATAATCATATTGATTCTAAGATGACTATTGGACGTTCTAATACATCAATATGGGAATTTAAAATTTATCTTTTCTCTGATACATATTCTTTAAAAGGGGATCAAACGGCATTAAATTTATTTTCCAATAAAAAAATCGGATTTGCAATTGCCTATTGTGATAATGATAAAAGTGAACTTCGAGAAAACTTTTTTGGCTCTGTTATTATTGATGGAGATGATAAAAACCGAGGGTGGATTGATGCAAATATATTTGGAACCCTAAAATTGAAAAATTAATATTAATTTTATTGAGCTTTAAGTATTGTACTCTATTTTTTCTAAACACTAGAAAAAAAACTATCCTTAAATACAGATATTTACTACTTCGATATAAATATAATACTCTGAAAATAAATTACTTACAAGGCTTATAACACTTTAAAATGGTGTTAATCTTTTCCTAAAAAAAATAAAACCAATACATCTTTACATTATTTTTTTTAGTTTTAATGAAAACACAATCATGAGGTTATCTGTCAATAGAATATTAACTCTTCTATCTATATTATTTTTTACAATTCAACTAAGTGCTCAAAGGTTTCAAGGTAAAGCGTATTATTTCTCTAAATCAAAAATGGAATTGGGAAATTGGGGAGCTAGAATGAGTGAAGCTCAAAAAAAACAAATACAAAATCGACTCAAGAATAGATTAGAAAAAAAATATATCTTAAGTTTTAATATGCAAGAATCTACATTTGTAGAAGAAGAAAAAATTGACGCAATTTCTGGTGCAACAGACTCTTGGGGAGGATATTTCTCAAGAGGTGATTTGTATAAAAATATTAAAAAAAATGAATTAACTCAGAGTCAAGAATTTTATGGCAAACGATTTTTAGTTAAAGATCAATTATTGAAAATTGAATGGAATTTAGGAACAGAAACAAAAACTATTGGCAATTATACCTGTTATAAAGCTGCAGCGATGATACCAAAATCTGATTTAAATTGGTTTGATTTTTCTTGGAGTGACCTAAGACAAAAATCTGATGAAACAACACAAACTGAAGAGCCCTTAATTGTTATTGAAGCTTGGTATACCCCTCAAATCCCTATTGCTCAAGGCCCTGCAGAATACGGAGGTCTTCCCGGGTTAATATTAGAAGTAAGTGCTGGAAATACAACCTTATTGTGTTCGGAAATTGTTTTAAACCCAAAAGAAAACATAACCATCTCAGCTCCGGAAAAAGGGGAATATATTACAAAAAACGAATATACCTCTAACATTAGAAAAAAAATGGTAGAAATGCGAAATAATCGGATGGGAAGAAGAAGAAGTCGATAATATTTTATAATCCACTAATAAAACCACCATATGGATCTTTAAACTGAGTTCCTTCAGCATATCTATATTTACTAAGTTTTTTATGCTCAACCAATGACCATAAAACAAATTCTTGCCAAAAGCACAATTCATCAGAAAGTACATCTCCTTTGTGTTTTTTTACAAATTCTGATAATGGTTTTACTTTTTTAAGAGTAGATATATAGTCTTTTTCAAGAATATCATCTAATATTTCAAAATCATCACTTGTATTAAAAAACCAAGAAACAATTTCATCATATGATGATTCAACACCTTGTTTTTCAATCTTTTCTATTTTAGGAAAAATTTTTGAATATAATGTTTTGATCGCACTACCTAGCAATGTAAGTGCTACATTATAAGCTCCTTCTTGTTCACCTTCATAAACGAGTTCTATTTTACCAGTTATAGCGGGAATAATACCAGTAAAATCACTCATCCGTATTACAGTTTTAGGATCACCAGAATTCAATAAACGTCTTTCTGCAGTACTTACTAAATTCTCAAAGGCAGTGATACTTAATCTAGCACTAACACCACTTTTAACATCTACATATTCACTTTTTCGAGCCTCGAATACTATCTGTTCCAGAATATCTTTAGCCAATTCAGGAATAAAAATAGTCGAAGATTGTCTGCTATCTAAAGCTGCTTCTTGAGAAGTAATTGTTTTAGCAATCTCAATCGTTTCTGGGTAATGTGTTAATATTTGAGAACCTATTCTGTCTTTTAAAGGAGTTACAATACTACCCCTATTTGTGTAATCTTCTGGATTGGCTGTAAAAATAAATTGCATGTCTAAAGGTAACCTCAATTTAAAACCTCTAATTTGTATATCTCCTTCTTGTAAAATATTGAATAAAGCTACTTGAATTCTAGCTTGTAAGTCGGGTAATTCATTAATTACAAAAATACATCGATTAGCTCTAGGAATCATACCATAATGGATTACACGATCATCTGCATAACTCAACTTTAAATTAGCAGCTTTTATAGGGTCTACATCGCCTATAATATCTGCAACTGTAACATCTGGTGTTGCTAATTTTTCAGAAAAACGATCATTTCTATGTAACCAAACAATAGGGGTTTCATCTTTTTTTTGCTTAATTAATTCTAATGCAAATCGAGAAATAGGTTGTAAGGGGTCATCATTAATTTCAGAGCCTTTTATTACTGGTATATATTCGTCTAATAAATTAATCATCAATCTAGCCAAGCGTGTTTTTGCTTGACCTCGTAATCCTAAAAAATTAATATTATGTCTAGATAAAATTGCTCTTTCTAATTCTGGAATTACAGTGTTTTCATATCCATGAACTCCAGTAAATATTGTTTCTTTATTTTTAATTTTATGTATTAAATTATCTCGCAATTCATCTTTGATAGATTTAGGTTGGTATCCTGTTTCTTTTAATGCTCCTAGTGTTGGTATGGTTGTAATATTCATATTAGCCTTTAATTCTTTTTTTTCTGTTAGTTTCGTAATCTTCAAAAATCATTTCTCCTAAGCCTTTAATTCCTGTGTAAAATGCCTTCCCCTGATTTGCTTTGGTAAATTCTCTTACAAATTGCATTAAATAACTATCTTGAGCAATCATAAATGTTGTGATAGGAATATGGAGCCGTCTTGCTTGTTGAGCCATGGCATAACATTTCTTAGTTATTAGAGAATCTAAACCATTACTATTTTTATAATATTGACCATCTGGCATTCTTATACAACTTGGTTTTCCATCAGTTATCATAAAAATCTGTTTATTGGTATTTCTTTTTCTTCTCAACACATCCATTGCTAATTGAAGACCCGCAACTGTGTTTGTATGGTAAGGCCCCACTTTTAAGTAGGGTAAGTCTTTAATATCTATGATCCATGAATCGTTCCCGAAAACTAAAATATCCAAGGTGTCTTTGGGATACCTTGTGGTAATGAGCTCTGCCAAAGCCATAGCTACTTTTTTTGCTGGTGTAATTCTATCCTCTCCATATAATATCATAGAATGACTGATATCTATCATTAAAACGGTACTCATTTGAGCTTTGTGCATGGTTTCTTCAATCACAAGATCATCTTCAGTTAAATTAAAGTCAGCTATCCCATGATTAATTTGTGCGTTTCGTAAACTTTCTGTCATTGACACTTTGTCTAGAGAATCTCCAAACTGATAATTTCTAAAGTCACCAGTATGTTCGTCTCCCAATCCATAGCCTTTACTTTTATGATTTCCTGATCCTCTTCTTTTAATTTTACCAAATATCTGATTTAAAGCCTGTTGTCTAATTGCTCTTTCAGTCTTTGCAGTTATAGAAATTTTCCCATTTCCATTATCTAAATCTATTTCTTCTTTAATATACCCTTTTGCTTTTAAGTCTTCTATGAAATCATCTATTGTATAACTATGATCAGTTAACTTATACTCAGTGTCCAACTGTCTTAACCATTCAATAGCTTCGTCAAAATCTCCAGATGTATAGGTAATAATTTCTTTGAAAATCTCAAGTAATTTTTCGAATGGAGTCTGATAAGGAGCCGTAAAAGAGCTAAATTTAAATCCTTTTTTATAATGTTTATTCATAGAAATACAAAAATAAGACTTTAAACTATTCGTTATTAAAGATTAACAATCCTTTCACAAAATTCAAAAAAATTAGACTTTTTTACATAAATGTATTCGATAACTCTTTTCGGAACACATATAAAAAACATTGATTTTTTTTAACTAATATTTAAAAACCCTGAATTCAAAATAAATATTGGTTTTTGTATTTTTACACTATGGATACTATACTTATATCTGGTGGCACAGGCCTTATTGGCAGACGTTTATCATATTTATTAAAATCTAAAGGATATAAGGTTCATCTTCTAAGTAGAAAAAGTAATCCCAAAAATTCACTTCCAACCTTCCTTTGGAATATTGACCAATATAGCATAGATGATTCAGCCTTTAATGGGGTAAATCATATTATTCATCTCACTGGTGCAGGAGTTGCTAATAAAAGATGGACTAGAAAAAGAAAAAATGAAATTTTAACTAGTAGAGTAGATTCAACAAATTTATTGTATGACACTATAAAAAGATTAAAAGTTCCTTTAAAAAGTTTTGTTGCCGCCTCAGCTACAGGTTATTATGGCTCAACAACAAGAGACAAAATTTTTAAAGAAACAAATGAGCCAGGTAATGATTTTCTTTCTAATGTTTGTGAACTTTGGGAGAAAGCAATTAATCAATTTGAACAGTTAAAAATAAGAACAGCTATACTTAGAACAGGAATTGTTTTATCAAAAGAAGGAGGCGCCCTTGAAAAAATGACAACACCAATAATAACCTCTATAGGAAATGGCAAACAGTTTATGCCATGGATCCATATAGATGATTTATGTGAGTTGTATATTAAAGGAATTGAAGATCATAAATTTCAAGGAGTTTATAATGCTGTATCTAGCGAGCACATAACAAATTTTTCTTTTTCAAAAGTACTCTCAAAAATAGTTAAGAGACCTTTCATACCATTTTTGGCTCCTAAGATTTTACTAAAACTAGCTTTAGGAGAAATGTCTTCAATTATTTTAAATGGTAATCGAGTTTCTGCAGAAAAAATCAAACAAACTGGATTTAAATTTAAATTTGAGAATTTAAACAACGCACTTAAAGACCTACTATGAAAATACAACTTATTGTTCTTCTATTATATTCTCTAACCACACAAAATACAATCAAAATAGACTTTGGAAAAGAAAAGGAAGGGAAATATTGGAGAGTTGTTAATGATGGAGTTATGGGAGGCCTGTCTAAAGGAACCAAAAAACTGACTGAAAACAGTATGCTATTTAAAGGGGAAGTATCTTTAGATAATAATGGAGGTTTCTCATCATTACGTCATTCTTTTTCTAACAAAAATATCTCCATGTGCAATGAAATTGAAATGCGCTATAGGTCTGTTGGTATTTCATTAGCTTTTACAATTGCTGTAAGTCGAAGATGGTACATCCCTAATTATAAAATAAACCTCAATGAAACTTCATCCGAATGGATTACAACAACAATAAAACTTTCAGATATGAGGAAGCATTATTTTGGTAAACCTATGAATGAAACATTAAAAAAAGAAACGCTGAAAGAAATAGTCAGAATTGGATTCATCACAGATGAGAAAAAATATGGTGATTTTGAGTTTGAAATTGATTACATTAAATTTAAATAAAAAACCCACTAATAATAGTGGGTTTTTATTTAGTAAAAAAGTATTATTTAAAAAGTTGAAGTAATATTTATAGCAACCTCAGACCAAGTTTTACTAATTCCGTCAAGGCCTTTATGGAGTTCTTTACAAATTAAATTTAAAGAATCTAAAGAAGACTTAGCATTCCAATTTAATACATCCATTTTGGTAGCCATTGAAAATTTCTTGTCATCAATGCGATAAGAAAAAGGTAATTTTTCTGTAATTCCATTCATCGTTATGTCTGCATAACCTATGGAGTCATTTTCTATTACTAATTTACCAGACAAAAGTTTTGTATTCTCCATAACACCAAAAAAGAATTTTCTAATCTTGTAATCTCTACTGGAGTCAGATGTAAAAATACTAGTAATAGGTATTGAAAACTCTGCATTATTAACAGCATCCTTTACAGAATTTCCTTCACCTCCTGAAGTAATATTAACTTGTGTAAACTTTCCTTTAACAGGAACTTTTTCTGTGGTTTTATATGCAGTCCATTGAACTGAATTCGTTGCTTCATTTAACACATATGCTGCAGTAGTTTCTTTTTCTGTTTTCGTTGAATTTTTATCTTCTTTTTTTTCGGTGCTACAAGCTAAAAATTGAGTTAGTAAAAGAGCACATAAAAGCTTTGTTAGGTTTTTCATAAGAATTAATTAAGTTGATTATTTAAAATATTTTTTACAAGTTTTATATATTGTTTTTTTGCATTTTCTTGAGTCATACCATTCAATTGTGTCCATGCATTAAATTTAAAAGCATCTCTTACATCTACTTCACCTGAATAGGAAAATATATTACCTATGACTGCTTGTTTATAGTAGGCGTATAACTTAAGCATGATATCGGGAGCTAAACTTTCTTCTAATTCAGATAAATCGTTAAACGCTTTTGTAAACTTTACATCTAAACTTTCAGTCATTACTTTTCTGCTATTATTTGTTCTCCCCCTTTAACTTTATCACCAATTTTTATAGCTAACTTAGTATTTAGTGGCAAAAAAACATCTACCCTACTTCCAAACTTAATAAATCCCGCATCAGTTCCTTGAACAACTTTCTCGCCTTCTACAGCATAGTTTACAATTCTTTTCGCTAATGCTCCTGCAATTTGACGATAAAGTACCTCTCCAAAGGCATTATTTTCTATTACTATAGTTGTTCTTTCGTTTTCAGTTGATGCTTTTGGGTGCCAAGCTACTAAATATTTTCCAGGATGGTATTTACTATATTTTACCAGCCCACTTAAAGCATATCTGGTCACATGAACATTAATTGGAGACATAAATATTGAAATCTGAAGTTTTTTCCCTTTAAAATACTCGGGTTCTTCAACTTCTTCAATGACTACAACTTTACCATCTACTGGAGCAATAATTTGATTATCATTTATTTTTGTGACTCTTTTAGGGTTTCGGAAAAACTGTAAAACAATGATTAAAAATAACAATAAAAAAATCTGAATTCCTTTCTGTAACCAGATTAATTCAACAAACTTCTCTGACAATAAAATTCCTGATAAGACAAAAAGAAATGTGAAAGCTATTATTTTATAACCTTCTTTGTGAAAACTTAGCATTTTTTTAGATTAAATAATGGATGTACAAATATACGAAGGGAGCCACAAACAACAAACTATCTAAACGATCTAATATTCCTCCGTGACCTGGCATAATATTACCACTATCTTTGGTGTTAGCTTGTCTTTTAAATTTTGACTCAACAAGGTCTCCCGCAGTACCAAGAATAGAGGCTATTAATGAAATTACTATCAAGTTAGTCAGAGATAAAAAATCACAAAAATATGAAAGTATAAAGGCTGTAATTAATGAAAATAAAACACCTCCAAAAAAACCTTCAATTGTCTTTTTTGGAGATACACTTTCAAATAATTTTCTTTTCCCCAGGTTCTTGCCAACAAAAAATGCAAAACTATCATTCACCCAGATAAGAATGATTAATGTTAAAATGACTGACTGTTCATACACTCCATTTACAAAAGGCAGAAGTATTAAAAAAGTAAACGAAAGAAGTAAATAACGAATAGATATATCAAATTTCTGAACAGAACTTAAAGGGTATTTCTTTTTTTTAAGTAGAAGGTTTAATAATAACTGAACAGATCCAGAGAGTGACAAAGCTAACAATAGTTTTATAAAAAGAATATGAATTGGTAAGTATGGCAATAAAACTAAACCAATAAAGAGTAAATAAATAACACCATTGTTGAACTTTAATAATTTAAAGAACTCTTTTAAAGAAATTAAACCAAAGAAGCAAATAAGAATTATATAAGATTCTTTTGAATACATTATGGCAGTAATAAAAAGTACTGCATAAATAAATCCTGAAGTAGCTCTTCTAAGAAGGTTGGTCATATTATAAATCTTCTAAAAGCAGCAAATATAGGTTTTTGGAGTTATTATTACCATAATTTAAAAAATTATCGTCATCAGTATTTAAACTGTATTTTTTTACTGCACTAATATTGGTTGGTATACTCCCATCTTTACAATTGGTTTTAATACCTGTTAAACCTTCGCCAGTATCTTTTACAAACTGACTGGTTCTTGCAAAAACAATAAAATCATTTGTTAAAGTTGCAAGTTTATGAGTACTCAATTGGTTAGATGAGAATAAAATATCTCCATTATCAGAAATTAAATGCTCACAAGAGGTGAACAAAGGTTTTGTAATATCTACATCTTCTTGTAGGTTAACATTAGATTTCTTTAGGAAATTTTTTAGACTTTTATCAAAGCAAGTAATGATTTCCCAATTGTTTTCAGAAATAATTTGATCTAAATTATTTATTACCTCTTTTTCAGAGTCACAATAAAGAAATTTACCTCCTTTAGAAATAAAATGATGAACAAATGCATCATCCAAAGATAATTTAACCTCTGGTTTCTTATCAGCATTTTCAGCAGTAGCCTCTTTACTTTTAAATAATTTTTTTAAAAAACTCATTTAAAAAATTAATTTTACTTTTCTTCTTTGACGTCTTTTATTTCTTCCTCTTCAACCGCTGTTTTTGAATTTTTATTTTTTGTTTCAGAAGCATCAGTGGATTCTTCTTCAAACGGTCTTACTCCAAAAATCTTTATTAAATCATCCTTGAAGATAACTTCCTTTTCTAATAAAAGCTCAGCTAACACAGTAAGTTTTTCTTTATTCTTATTAAGAATATCAATAGCTCTTTGATACTGCAATTCTATCATCTTTGAAATCTCTTCATCAATGGTTTTTGCTGTATTTTCACTGTATGGTTTCACAAAAGCATCATTCCCTGAGGAATCATAATAGGTTAAATTTCCAACTTTTTCATTCAAACCATAAACAGTTACCATTGCTCTAGCTTGTTTAGTAACTTTCTCAAGATCACTTAATGCTCCTGTTGAAATTTTATTGAAAATTATTTTCTCTGCAGCTCTCCCTCCTAGGGTTGCACACATTTCATCCAGCATTTGTTCTGTCTGCACAATCATCCTTTCAGCAGGAAGGTACCACGCAGCACCTAAACTTTGACCTCTTGGCACTATTGTCACTTTAACTAGAGGCGCAGCATGTTCTAACATCCAACTTACAGTAGCATGTCCAGCTTCATGAAAAGCTATTGTTTTTTTCTCCTTGGGAGTAATCACTTTATTTTTCTTTTCTAGACCACCAACTATTCTATCTACTGCATCTAAAAAGTCTTGATGATGAATTGATTTTTTATTTCCTCGTGCTGCTATTAATGCTGCTTCATTACACATGTTTGCAATATCAGCACCAGAAAAACCTGGTGTTTGTTGAGCTAAAAATTCAATATTAACATCATCTGATAATTTTAAAGGTTTTATGTGTACTTCGAAAATTTCTTTTCGTTCTTTAATATCTGGTAAATCTACATAAATTTGTCTATCAAAACGACCAGCTCTCATAAGAGCAGAATCTAGAACATCAGCTCTATTTGTGGCAGCTAACACAATAACATTAACGTCTGTACCAAAACCGTCCATTTCAGTTAACAACTGGTTTAAGGTGTTTTCACGTTCGTCATTACCACCTGTCATACTATTTTTCCCACGAGCTCTTCCAATAGCATCAATTTCATCAATAAAAATTATTGAAGGTGATTTTTGTGCTGCCTGTTTAAATAGGTCTCTAACCCTTGAGGCTCCAACCCCTACAAACATCTCAACAAAATCCGAACCGGATAATGAGAAAAAAGGGACCTCTGCTTCACCTGCTACGGCTTTAGCCAGTAATGTTTTACCTGTACCAGGAGGCCCTACTAATAGAGCTCCTTTTGGTATTTTTCCACCCAATGCAGTGTATTTATCAGGGTTTTTTAAGAAATCTACAATTTCTTGCACTTCCTCTTTAGCCCCCTCTAAACCGGCAACATTTTCAAAAGTTGTTTTAACTTTTGTGTCTTTATCAAATAATTTTGCTTTTGATTTTCCAATATTAAAAATTTGGCCACCACCGCCACCGCCACCGGCACCACCAGACATTCTTCTCATGAAGAAAATCCAAATGGCAATAAGTAATATGAAAGGTAAAAAACCAATAATAGATTCAAAAAAACTCCCTCTAGAATCTGAGTCTACATCAAAATCAAGATTTTTGGTTGATTTGTATTGATTTAATTTGTTTTCAAAATTTTGTAAATCCCCAAAATCGTATTGAAACAATGGCGATCCTTTTCTGAACAAAGGGGAATTAGCTTGTTGCTTATACTTATCTTTTTTTTCTGCTTCTTTTTTTAAGTATACCTCAGCTATATTTTTATTTATAATGAGAATTTTGTCTACATCATTAGATTCTAAAATTTTAAAAAATCTATTCGTTGAAATTTTCTTTGTAGAAAAGGAAGAGTCGTTTATAAAACTAACTCCTATTAGAACAACAAAAATAGCTCCATAAATCCAATACATATTGAATTTAAATTTAGGCACATTAGGTGTTGAATTTTTATTTTTATCAGTCATCTATCTTTTTTTTAAACAGGATTGATTTCAGTTATTTTAGCATCTCCCCAAAGGCTTTCTATATCGTAAAATTCTCTTATATGCTTTTGAAAAACATGCACTACTACGTTTACGTAATCCATCAAAATCCATTCTGAATTATTTTGTCCTTCTACATGCCAGGGTTTGTCTTTTAGTTCTTTACTGACAAGCTTTTGGATAGAACCAGTAATTGCGTTTACTTGAGTATTTGAGGTCCCTGAACAAATAATAAAATAATCACATACAGTGTTTTCTATTTCTCTTAAATCCAGTAATTGAATATCATCTCCCTTAACATCATCAATACCCTTTATGATAACAGATATTAGCTCATCTGTGTTAACTGGTTTTTTTCCCATTAATTTTTTTGTTTAATACAAAGTTATTATTTTTTTGCGAGTATATTGCGAAGTAATTAATTAGTTTACACTTTCTTTAACACTTGAAAATAATCAAAATTAATGCCACCAACTCTACCAATTCTTTTTTGAAAGAATTGGCTCAAAATTCTTCACTAGATGAGATTACTGTCGTTGTGACTAACAATCAAACTTCTGGTCGTGGACAAATGAATAATTCTTGGCTTTCAGAACCTTATAAAAACCTAACATTCAGCCTATTCACCCCCTTGAAAAAAATTAAAATTGAACATCAAGCATATCTAAACTTTGCTGTTTCATTAGCAATTTATGATACACTTCTGGAATATAATGTGCCTGATTTATACATTAAGTGGCCAAACGACATTATGTCAGGTAAAAAGAAGATTTGTGGAATTCTTATAGAAACTACATTTTCTCATTCACGAATTAAGAATACCATTGTTGGGATTGGATTAAATGTTAATCAAGAAAGCTTTCATAAAAGTCTAATTAACGCTAGCTCTTTAAAAATCATTTTAAAAAAAAACATAGAGCTTGAAGCGTTAATGAATAATATTATAGATCATATTAATTTAAAAATTTGTTGTATTGAATCAGGAAATTTTAATCAAATCTACAATAGGTACCATCAAGCTTTATATAAAAAAGGAATTCCAACTACATTTTTGAATCAGAAAACCAACAAGTTGTTTATGGGTATAATTAACAGAGTGTCATCTAAAGGAAATTTACAAATACAACTTGAGGATAATAGTATACAGGAATTTGGGCTAAAGGAAGTTTCTTTTGCTAAAGTTTAGCAATATTTTCGGTGAGCGTATCTATAAAGTTAGTCAATGGTTTTTTTACCATCATTGCCATCATCGGATTAAAGTCTCCATCAAATTGCAATTGAACCTCACTAGAACTATCAGAAACCGAAAGTATATTAGCTTCCAATGTAAAGGATAATTTACTACTAGCTGCTCCTAAACTAACCTTAGAATATTCGACACTATTTCCAAGAACGAGTCTTATTTCTGGCATTCCTTTTAATCCAAATAAAAATGAATCACCCTCTACTTCAAATTTTTCAGTGCTTGTTGGCATAAGCAATTCGAAATTCTCTAAAGTCATAAAAAAATTATAGGCCTCTTTCGAAGATTTTGCTATCACTACTTTTTTTCCTTCTATATTCATCTTTTTTTATGATTTCCAATTTTTGGGATCTTGTCGCCATTCAGACAATGTCTCTAATTCTTTTTCAGTGATATATTTACTATCCATTGCTTGTTCCAACAGATACGTATAATTACTGAGGGTAGAAAGGGAAACATTACTGTTTTTAAAATTATCTGAGGCAAGATCAAATCCATAAGAGAAGATAGCTACCATACCTTTCACGACAGCACCTGCTTCTTTTAATGCCCTTACAGCATTTAAACTACTTTTCCCAGTACTGATTAAATCTTCAATAACAACAACATTTTGGCCACTTTCTAAATGACCTTCTATTTGATTTTTACGACCATGACTTTTAGGCTCTGGTCTAACATAAATAAAGGGAACACCCAATTCTTGAGCCACCAATACACCAATAGCAATAGCTCCAGTAGCAACACCAGCTATGACATCAGGCTTTCCATATTTAATCTCTACTATTTTAGAAATTTCTTCTTTGATAAACACACGAACATAGGGGTACGACAATGTTACTCTATTATCACAATAAATTGGAGAATTCCAACCAGACGCCCACCTAAATGGATCTGATGGACTCAACTTAATTGCTTTAACTTTAAGTAAAACTTCTGCTGTTTTTTTTGCTGTATCTTTGTTTAAAATCATGTAGGCAAATGTATAAAGTTTTTATTAATGAAAGACCTATTATTTTAATAGATTCTTCTTTTGAAGAAAGTGATTTAAATATTCTACATTACAAAAATATCACCATTTCAGAAATTATCCACAAACTTAAAGCTGAAACGGTCAAAGGCTTTATCATACTCTGTGAAGACCTTGAAGAATCTTGGACAGATTTTAAGAGTAATTTTAATTTAATTACTGCTGCTGGTGGCTTAGTACTAAATTCAAGGAGAGAGTTTTTATTCATTTTTAGAGGTGGTAAATGGGATTTACCAAAAGGAAGAGTTGAAAAAGGAGAACAAATTAAAGAAGCAGCTCTTAGAGAAGTTGAGGAGGAGTGTGGGATTTCTAAATTAACCTTAGATAAATTTTTAATTACTACTTACCATATTTTCTACCACAACAATCAAAATAATTTAAAGGAAACGCATTGGTATGAAATGGAAACAAAAAGTGATGGAGTTTTAATTCCTCAACTTGAAGAGGGAATAACTATTGCTATGTTTAAAAATAAAAAAGATACATTAAAAGCGTTAGAAAATAGTTATCAAAATATTCATTTGATTTTCAAAAAGCATTATCAAGAGTACTAAATAGTTCTTTTTTTAATACCACAATTTCGCAAAAACACGCTATGTGCGTTCCATTTATTCTTCTATCTTTGCCGACTTCTAAAAAACTGAATTAAAAAATATGAATGCTTTCGTTAGAAAAAGAGTAAAAAATATACAAAATGATATTCTTTCGGGAATTACAGTAGCTTTGGCACTTGTTCCAGAAGCAGTAGCTTTTGCTTTTGTTGCTGGTGTAGATCCTTTAGTTGGTTTATATGCAGCATTTATGGTGGGTTTAATTACCGCTATTTTTGGAGGAAGACCAGGTATGATTTCTGGAGCTACAGGTGCATTAGCAGTTGTGATGGTAAGTTTGGTGAGTGAAGGGAATGCCATGGGAACACCAAGTGAAAACCTGGGTCTTTACTACCTTTTTCTAACTGTAATTTTAATGGGACTCATTCAAATACTAGCTGGAGTTTTTAAACTCGGAAAATTTGTTCGTTTAATTCCACATCCAGTAATGATGGGATTTGTAAACGGATTGGCTATAGTTATTTTCTTATCACAACTGGGTATGTTTAAAACAACTGTTGGCGGCGAGAAGGTTTGGTTAGAAGGTGAAAGTTTATTTATGATGATTGGCTTAGTTGGACTAACCATGTTAATTATGTGGGGCTTGCCAAAAATAAAAGCTACAAAAAAATTACCTGAAGCATTAGTTGCAATTTTAGTTGTGGCTGGAATTGTTATATTTTCAAATTTAGACGTTGCAACTGTTGGTTCTTTTATTAGAGATGGTGGTGGAGAAGGGTTAAAAGGAGGATTTCCGGTTCCAGTGTTAGATACCTTCTCTAAAATTCCAATGAATTTAAATACGTTTTGGTTTATTCTTCCCTATGCGGGGATACTTGCAGCTATCGGATTAATAGAGTCTCTAATGACGCTTAATTTAGTAGATGACTTAACAGAAACACGAGGAAATTCTAATCGTGAATGTATCGCTCAAGGTAGTGCTAATGTTGTTACGGGATTTTTTGGAGGCATGGGAGGTTGTGCAATGATTGGACAATCTATTATTAATATCAAAGGAGGTGGTAGAGGCCGTTTGTCTGGAATTACCGCAGCAATCATGCTATTGATTTTTATACTATTTGCATCTTCCTACATAGAACAAGTACCTATTGCGGCCTTAGTTGGAGTAATGTTTATGGTAGTGATTGGTACTTTTGCTTGGTCTAGTTTTAGAATTATAAATAAGATTCCTGTTGCAGACCTTATTGTATTAATTTTAGTTTCTGGACTAACTGTTATTTTTGATCTAGCTATTGCTGTTATTGCAGGTGTAATTGTTAGCGCGTTGGTTTTCTCTTGGGAAAATGCTAGGCGAATTAGAGCTAGAAAACGTATCAAAGAAGATGGTACTAAAGTATATGAAATATGGGGGCCATTATTCTTTGGAAGTATTTCAGCCTTTAATGAAAAATTTGATGTCAAAAATGATCCAAACTCAGTAGAGATTGATTTTGTTGAATCTAGAGTTTCTGATCACTCAGCTCTGGAAGCTATATTTGTACTGGTTGAAAAATACCAAAGTGTTGGAAAAAAAATCAAATTAAAACACCTCAGTGCAGATTGTAAAATACTATTGTACAAAGCTAGCCCAATTTTTCATCAAATAATTGAGGAAGATATTGACGACCCTAGATATCATTTAGTTGCAAATCCAGAAAAATTTCCAAAATCACTATCTGAATATAAATTTTAAGAAGTAAACTTATAGCATCTATTTTTTATAATTGATTACTAAACCATTCCATGATCAGATAATGGCAAAGACCTTACTCGTTTTCCTGATGCATTAAAAATAGCATTTGTAATTGCAGCCGAAATTGGAGGAACTCCAGGCTCTCCTACCCCCGTTGGATCTTCCTCATTGTCTATCAAATGAACATGAATATTTGGTGCATCTATCATTCTTGTCATTTGATAATCATGAAAATTACTTTGCTCTACAGCCCCTTCTTTTGTCGATATTTTTCCAAACATGGTAATAGACATTCCAAAAATTGCTGCACCTTCCATTTGATTGATTACAGCATCTCTATTCACATACATTCCACAATCTAATACAGAATAGATATTTTCAACTTTTACTTTTTTACTTTTTACAGAAACCTCAACTAC
>CAJQMN010000104.1 GCA_905479435.1 uncultured Flavobacteriaceae bacterium
CAGTATGGTCTAGAAATACGGACAACTATGATGTATTGTTATTTATGGCCAACTGGCCAATTCCAAGGATTGATGCATGGGATACCCTATTAAAAGCCAGAGCAATTGAAAACATGAGTTATTGTATAGGTGTCAATAGAATAGGTGAGGATGAAAATGGTTACCAGTATAATGGGCATACCTCTGCATATAATTTTTTAGGCGAAAAAGTTGCTAGTACTGCAGAAGGCAAAGAAGATGTATTGCATTGTAAAATATCTAAAACCAAGTTAGATGAGTTTAGACAAAAGTTAAATTTCTTGAAGGACCAAGATTCATTTAAAATTCAAAAATAAAACCTCCTTTGTAGATAGTTTACCTCTTTTATTATTTGATTTTAGAAATAATTAATGCTTCTGTTTTTTGCAATAATTCATCTATAGGAAGAGCATCTATTTTTATGGGTTGATGTGTTTCAAGTGTAATTTTATTAAACATGCCTAGTGGAAATTTTCCATATTTAAACACTTTCCACGAATCATTAATAGTGATAGGAACAATATATGCTTCAGGATTGTATTTAATGATCATTTTTAAACCACTGTAGTAAAACTTTTTGGGTTTACCAGTTACACTTCTTGTACCTTCTGGGAAAATTGTTGCAGACCATTTATTTTTATGGACTCTTTGTCCAAATTCTTTTATTTCTGTTAGTGCTTGCTTAGGGTCTTTTCTATTTATTAGTGCTGCTCCACCATGCTTAAGATTGAAAGAGATGCTTGGAATTCCTTTTCCTAACTCTATTTTTGAGACAAACTTACTGTGATATTTTCTCAGGTACCATATAATAGGAGGAATATCAAAGAGCCCTTGGTGGTTTGCTACAAAAATGATAGTGGTGTTCTCTGGGATTGGATGTGTTACTTTAAAATGAACTGTATTCCCAATAATGATTAATGATTTGGTTAATATCCAGTTAAGAATATCAACAACATTTTTATGTGCTTGGTAGCCTATTTTTAATCCAATCCATTGTAATGGATGAAAAATTACAAGACTTAAAAAAAATACTAAAGCAAAAATTGAGGAAAAAAAATAGCTTATTAATTTCATTTTATGAATACAAAGTAATGCTAAAATAAAATGTTAAACTAGGGGCCACTGATTCCAAGGAATCTTAGATAAGATCAATAGAAGACCAATTCCATAAAAAATGACAAAGGTTTTAAATTTTTTGTGATCCTCGGTTTTCTTCTTATGTTTAGACCAGCCAATTGTAATAATAATCGTTGCTAAAATCATCATTACTGGGTGTTCTATCGCCAGAAGCCTCGATGCAGCATCTCCCATAACTTCACTTCCATTAGCTTTAAGCGCTTTGTAGTATGGACTAGAAAAATACCAACCCAAACCAATAAGCAATTGGATATGTGAAAAAATTAGGGTAAATAACCCAAGCCTTAGATCTTTGTCTGAAAAGGATTTCTTTTTTAGTAGTCCATAAATTGCATTTGCAACAGTTATTATTAAAATAGCAAGTACCAAATATGCCCAATACGAATGGATAGTTTTCATCATAGTGTAGATTTATTTATGAATTAAAAATACTAAATATATTCATAAAAAAACCATCTTTGATTCATCAAAGATGGTTTTTTAAAAATTATAATTTTCTTATTAGAAGTTATATCTCATTGTGAAATTCCACGTTCTTCCAAAACCAAAGAAGGCTTTGTTGTTTGTGTTAATCCCACGGTAAGTGTCGTCATCACTTCCTTCAACAAAGTTATTTGTTAAAGATTCAGCAAGATACTCAGTATTACCAACGTTATTTACATTTAACCTCAGTTTTAAATCTGTATCATTTTTGAAATTGAATTTATAAGACATTCCTAAATCTCCTAAGAAATAGTTAGGTAATTGAAGTGAACCATTATTTACTTCATCTTGAAAATCTTCAGTATTTATATCTGCATATAATCTCGCAGCATAACGGTGACTATAATCAACTTTAAAGTTACCTACAACATCCCAATCAAAACCTAATCTTGCAGTGGTTTGAGCTGAATTTCCAACTTTAACACCGTCTAGGTATAAGTTTACAATACCTACTGGATCTACATCGTCAAAAGCAGTACCTGAAACATTCCCTGCATACTCCCAATCTCCAACAGAAGCCATACCTACCAATTTAAACCTATCGCTTATTAAATATTCGAAATCTAATTCAACTCCGGTATGTAATTGCTTTATCCCCTGAAGATCTGCAGTACCTCTAGTAGAACCATCACGGAACCCTACAGTTTTAAATCTATCTTTCCATTCTGTTCTATAGAAGTTTACATTAGCACGAAGCTTTTCAGATGTGTATCCATAACCGATTTCAAATCCAACTACTTTTTCATTTCTTGTATTTGGGTTAATGTTATTTCTGAAGTTTTGAAAAACTGCATCAATAAATGGTTGCTTAGAATAGTCTCCCATGTTTACAAAAACATTATGATTCTCATCAATATTCCAGTTTACACCCCCTTTAATATTTCCTCCAATAAAATTCTGCCATGCTGTTTCTCTTTCTGGATCAGAATCTAAGTAATTAAATGGATCTATTCTTTTGAAACCTTGTTGAGAAATACCTACTTGAACAAAAGCTGTAATATCATCAGAAACATATTCTAACTGGCTAAAAGCACCAGCCCAACGAACTTTACCAATATTATAGTAGTTAATTTTTTGTTCATCTTCTGTACTTCTAAATACATTCCATTGTTGAGCTAAATCAGAGCTATATGCTGTAGATTGAATGTTTAAAGGATTGTTAATGTCATCATTATCTCTATATCCTTCTGCTCCTAAAAGATTGTCTACTCTTCTGTAGTGATACCCTTTGTATGAACGAACATCAATTCCAACATCAAACGTTAAATTGTCATTTATTTTTGTACTGTAGTTAGATAATAATCCCACCCAGTTATGAGAATTTACAGAAGCTCTTCTAATAAATCCGTTTCTTCTTTCTAAACCGTTTGGCATGCTAGAATCTCTTAATTCATCATCATTTACAATTTGTAAACCTGTAGATGGATCAGCAGGGTTTGAATAAGAATACCCACTGCTAAAGTTTCCACCTAAACCAGAATTAGCTCTTACGATTTCATCCCATTCAACTAATCCAGTGTCTGGATTTCTGAATCTGCTTGAACTAGCAAAGTTTCCTCCCATTCTTCCGATGTCTCCTGTTCCACCACCACGACCGAATGATACGTATGCTGATGTAGTTAAATTAGAAGTTTCGTTGATGTCCCAAGACCAGTTAAATGAAGAAACTGGTTTGTGGTAAAAGTTTTTTCTCCAGTTAAACTCTTCACCATTTAAATATCCATGGTTGTAGTTATATTTTTTACCATATTTTAAGTAATCACCTATATCCGCCATGTTGAAAAAACTAGTTGTTCTTTGGTTATGCGTTTGAGGCGCTCCTGTTAACA
>CAJQMN010000105.1 GCA_905479435.1 uncultured Flavobacteriaceae bacterium
GCTAGAGCTGCAAATCATGCCGCTAAGAACCTTAAAAAAAACGCTTAACAGATTGATATATGAAACGTAGAGACGCATTAAAGAACATAGGCCTTGCTGCTGGTTTTGCAGCCATAACACCAAGTATTTTTAGTATGCTGCAAAGTTGCACTAGTACTACTGAAACATGGGTGCCAAGCTATTTAACTTCTGAAGAAAAAACAGTAGTAACTAATTTAGTAGATATTATTATTCCAAAAACTGCAACTACTCCTGCTGCATCAGAAGTTAATGTCCCTCAGTTTATTGATAACTATATTCTTGAGGTCTTAGAGGTCAAAGATCAAGAAATAACTAGAACTGCTTTTAAAAAATTAATTTCTATTTTAAAGCCAGATACTGATGCTAATTTAGATGAGGTAACTACAGAACAATACAAGTCTTTATTAGATAAACATATGTTTTTAAGTAATGAGAAAGACCCTGAACGAGAGGCAAATCCTGAAGTCCTTACCATGACAACTTCAGAATTATTAAATCAGTTAAAATGGATGACTATTTATGGATACAAGAACTCTGAGGAAGTAGGTGAAAATATCTTAGCTTATGACCCAATCCCAACAGCCTACTACTGCGGAGACTTACAAGAATTAACTGGAGGTAAATCATATTCACTTTAAAATAATGAAATCTTTTTTTAACATATTACTTATAATACTTGTATTAAGTTCTGTTTTTAATTGTAAAAAAAGTATTTCCAATAAAACTGACCCAAATAACAAATGGAAATCTCTTTTTAATGGAGAAAACTTAGACGATTGGATTGTAAAAATTAATGGCTACAAATTACATGACAACCATCTAAATACGTTCAGAGTAGAAAACGGAATACTCAAAGTATCCTATGATCAATATGATAGTTTTACAGACGAATTTGGTCATTTATTTTATAAAAATCCATACACCAATTACAGATTAAGGTTAGAATACCGATTTGTGGGAGAACAGGTTAATGGTGGAGAGGCATGGGCAGAAAAAAATAGTGGTATCATGATTCATAGTCAAGCACCGGAGACTATGCTCCTAAATCAAGGTTTCCCTTTGTCTTTAGAAGTTCAACTCCTTGGTGGAGTTTCTGAAGACGAACCCAGACCCTCAGGAAATTTATGTACTCCTGCTACTCATGTTGAAATGAAGGGTATAACAATTACTGAACATTGTATTATGGCAGATAGCAAAACATATTATGGTGAGGAATGGATTGAAGCTGAAGTAATCGTTACTAAAGATTCTATATCACATTTTATAGACGGGAAACTAGCAATTTCTTACTCAAATCCAAGTATTGGTGGAGAATTTCTAGACAGTACTTCCAAAAATCTTCAAGCTAAAGACGGTCAAGCATTAACAAGTGGCTATATTTCATTACAAAGTGAAAGCCATCCAATAGAATTTAAGAATATTCAAATTTTAGAATACTAATACTTGAAGGAGTATTTATTCTACAATTAACTTTCCTTTCATCATGGCAAAGTGCCCAGGAAAACTACAAATATAATTGTAGGTTCCTTTTTCTGGAGCTGTAAATTCAACAACAGTAGATTCTCCTCCTCCAATCATTTTTGTATGTGCAATTACTTCTGAAGTCCCTACTGGGATATAATCATTCTCTTTAGATGAAGCTGCTTTAACTGCAAATGCAGAAGCTTTAACTCCATTCTTTAAAATGACAACATTATGCCCCATAATTTTTTTATCAAGTTTCCCCGTGTGGTTTAAGGTTAACCTCACCTTCTGGCCAGTAGCCACATTAATTTTTCTAACATCAAAACGCATTCCATCATTTGAGGTAATTGTAACATTAGCTACACCGTCTGAATCGATCACAACAGCCGATTTCTTTTTGGTAGTATTCTCTTTTTTAGAAACGGTTACCTTGGTTTTCTTAATTTCTTTCTGGGGAGTACTTTCCTTTTGATTTTTTCCACAACTCACAAAAAACAACAAGCCAAATACAACTATAATTACGTGCTTCATTACTTAAATTTTATAAGTGTAAAAATACTAAATCCTAAGTTTAAAGTCAAAATATACCTACTGAAAAACAAGATTTAATGCTTTTTTATTAGTTGTCATTTGCCATTTTTTATAAAAGTTAGTATATTTAAGAAACTAAAAACTTATCAAAAATGAAAAAATTATTATTGTGTGTATTAACTTTTACACTCTTAACTGGTTGCCAAGATAACAACCAAAACTCTGTAGATTCAAAAATGAGTGTTTTTAAGAAAAATACAGAAACAACCAAAGCTTGGCTGGATGCATTTATGCAAAATGATTCAACAGCATTCTTTTCAGATAAATATATGAGTGATGACTTTATTTGGTCACCGCCAGCAGTAGGAATGGATTCTCTTCCAAAAGCTGAATGGGAAAAAGCATTTCGTGGTTTCATGTCGAATTTTGACAATAAAAAACTAACAAACCCTCAATATTTTGCTGCCTTGGATGAAGACAATTTACCTGATGGAAATGTGAGAGCTTATGGAACATGGACTTCAAACTTTGCTTCAAACGGAAAAAAAAGTATGTTAAAATGGTATGCAGTTCTTCAATTCAATGAAGAAGGAAAGTTATCTCATTATATGGAGTGGTATGATTCTGCTGACCTCTCTAAAGAGTTTGATTAACTTAATCATATCACTTTAAATGAAATAAAAAAACCTCCTATCAGAGGTTTTTTTATTTCATTTAATTAAGTAGAAACTACTTTTTGTACGCTGTTCGCTTTTAATTGATATGCTTCTTTACTCTCAGAACAAATAGCATATCCCTGCTCGTTAAAATTGAGGCTATGACCATATTCACTTATCCACCCGATTTGCCTAGAAGGGTTGCCAACGACTAAAGCATAGGGGGGTATATCTTTCAGAACTACAGCACCTGCACCAATAAACGCAAACTCTCCAATCGTATTTCCACAAACAATAGTTGCGTTAGCTCCAATACTTGCACCTCTCTTTACAAGGGTCTTAGCATACTGATTTTTTCTTTTAATAGCACTTCTAGGATTAATAATGTTTGTAAAAACCATAGAAGGCCCTAAAAATACATCATCCTCACAGACAACTCCAGTATAGATGGATACGTTATTTTGAACTTTAACATTGTTTCCTAAAATCACTTCAGGTGAAATAACAACATTCTGTCCAAGGTTACAATTATCTCCGATAACACAATTAGACATAATATGACTAAAATGCCAAATATTAGTTTCTTTACCAATAGTGCAATCAGAGTCTATAACAGCAGTTTCATGAGCAAAATAGGGTTTCATATGCTATAGTAATAGTTAAACATTTCATCGAAAATACAACTTATTATTGAAAATATAATTAGTGAAATCCTAAAAGGTGTAATGTGTATAAATAAAAAATCTCAGCTATAAAGCTGAGATTTTTTATTATAAATTTAGATATAAAATTATTCTACTTCAATTCTCATTGGTAGCGTATATTTAACACCTACAGCTTTCCCTCTTTGTCTTCCTGGTTTCATTTTTGGAAGTAACTTTATGATACGGATTGCCTCTTTCTGAAGTCTAGGATGTGGAGCTTTTGCTCTAATATCAACGATATCTCCAACTTTATTAATCTTGAAAAGCATGATTATTCTTTTCTTTCCTGGAGACATACCTAAATCATTTGGTAAATCTGCATTAAACTTTCTTCCAAAGTGTTTTTGCATTTTTTTATTGAAACATGCCTTCAATTCTTTTTTACTCCCAGTACAACCAGGAAAGACTGGCACATCCTCAATAATCGTAAATGGTACATCTTCAACAACTTCCTCGGCTTCTTCAACTTCTTCAATATCTTCAACCTCTACCGCTTCATCTTCATCTGTTTCTGTTGATTCTATAACAGTTTCTTCAACTTCTTTTTCATCTTCAACAACCTCTATTTTTTCTGGTGTTGGTGGTGGTGGTGTTTTTGGAATTTCAGGTTCAATACGTTCAGTGATTGGAATTTCTTCTTCCATATCTGCATTCATATTTACATCTCCTAAATCACCAAACTGACGATCAAAAGTCTTTTTTTCAATGGCTACATACGTTACAAAAAGGGCTAGTACTAGACCTAATTGCATAAATATTTTGCTGTAGTTCTCTAAATTTGATTTTGGATTTTTTTTGATTTCCATTGCTGAAATTTTTATATAGTTCGCTAATTTAACTAAATTATTATTTTATTTACAAGTTTAACCTTAAAATACGCTAATTTTTTTTTCAAAAACGTGAAAAATTACCACAGCCAGCAAAACACCAATAGTGTTCGCTAAAATATCTAAATAACTAGCCGTTCTGTATGAAGTAATAATTCCCTGTAATATTTCAATAATAATGCCAAAAATAAAACACCCTAAAATTATATATTTTACATGCTCTTGAAACTTTTCTTTTTTGAAGAAAGCGTAGAGCCAAGAAAGCATTAATAAAAAATAAGCGATTAGATGATACGTTTTATCAGATACTGAAATAGATTCTACAACAATAAATTCTGATTTCACAAGACTGCCAAAAAGTATAGAAATTGTAATAAAGACAGCTATGTATATAGCGTTATTCTCCAATAAGCTCTTGATAGGCTTGAGCATCTAATAGTTCTTCTATTTGTGAATTGTCTGTAATTGCAATTTTAATCATCCATCCTTTACCATAAGGGTCTTTATTCACTATTTCTGGCTCATCCTCAAGTCCTTCATTGAACTCAATAACTTCTCCGGTTAGAGGCATGAATAAGTCTGAAACAGTTTTCACAGCCTCTACAGAACCAAAAACTTCATCTTTTTCAACTGAATCATCTAAAGTGTCGACATCTACATAAACGATATCGCCTAATTCTCCTTGTGCAAAAGAAGTGATGCCTACTGTTGCCGTATTTCCTTCAATTTTTACCCACTCGTGGTCTTTTGTGTATTTTAAATCTGATGGGATATTCATATGTTAACTAATTTTATTGATTTCCTCCTAAATTGTAAATAATGTTAAATCCTGCGTTTATAGATTGTCTTGGAAATGTCGTTGATATGGCATATCTAGACGTTTGGTGATTGTAATAAAACGACGCTGTTAAATTACTATTTAATCTATAATCTGCAGATAATTTTATCGAAAATAATTTTTGACCACCACTTATTTGATCATTGTCTGAATTGACAGATCTAACTAGGGTTAAATTATCTCTTAAAGATACATCAGCTCTTACGTTAATGTCTCCTTTGAGGGTCTGTTTTTTCCCTGTAAAGGATGTTTTCATCTTCACATCTTTAAAGACATAACCAAAACCAAAAATATATTCAACACCTCTAATGTCAGTTAATGTGCTATTATTAAAATTCATTGTAAGTGTTCTGTCTCGCTTCAGCTCTCCTATCATTGAAAATGAATTTTTCATTTTCATATCTACCCTAATTAGCGGTGAGAATTCATCTACCAAGGTTGCTGAGGAAACTAAAGTACTTGTTTCAAAATCTCCAGCAGCATTGGTATTGGTTAAATCATTAGCGTCAAATTGTAAGTTATTTGTAAAACTTGAAACTGTGTATGATGATTTATAACCATGTGAAACACTGAAACTACTGAAATTCTTTTTAAACCATTTATACTTCATAAAACCAGTGTAACGAAGGTTCCATGCGGGAATAGGAATGTCTCTAAAAATCCCCAAATTAACGTTGCTTGCATCTTTTCCTGAATAAGCTGCCAAAAACGAAGGCAATAACACATCTTGACTAGTACCACTATAACCAATTACAGTTCCATCAATTGGATCTATGTTAGCAGGATCATCTACATTAATGCCAGCTTGCTCACCCAATCTTCTTGAAACTGCAATTCTGTTAGCTCTTAACTGATCAAATAATTGGTTTCCATCCTTGAAGGCTGTTGAAAACATAGAATAACTGGTGCTGTAATTTCCAGTGATAAAAGCAGGAATAGTTTCATCAATAAATCCATTACCACTAGGGTCGTTGGCATCTACTCTAATGTCTAATTGTTGCGCTAAACTTCTTGTTTTAATTTTATTCCCAGTAATTTCAATATTTAAATCCTTTACAGGTTTTAAAGAGAAATTATAATCTAATTTATTGAAGTGGGTTCTAGTGTAAGTTTTATCATAATAATCCTCTCCATCTGCTCTAGGAGTTACCAACCAACCGTTCTCTAGAGCTGTGTTTCTTATGTCTACCTGGCTTCCAAATACAAAGCCTAAAGAAGGTGCTAGGCCTCCATTAAAATTATTTCTACCTAAAAACCCAACTTGTGGCTCATACCCTGGCAATAATTGACCATTGTTTTCGGTATAACTTAATTTTCCTGTTTTTACTGATGTAATTACATCATAAAATCCTTTGATAACTTTCCTTCCAAATGGCTGCTTCTTTCTTTTTTTAACAGCTACTTGCCTAGAAATTTCTGGTTTATCTGAGGAAACTGAAGCTCTTTTTTTTCTGTCTTTTTTCTTTATAAATAAATTTTCAAATTTTGAATCTTTATAAAGCTTTGCAAAATTAAATGAACCTGTTAAATTGTGAGTATTGGCATTCTGAATTAAATTTCCAACTTTCTCTATTATTGTTATATCCTGTGAAGTAGCTCTCCAATCAAAATCTGCTGTATATGCATAATCTACTCCTATAAAACCTAAATATGGAATTTTATTAATAGGTAATTTATACGTTGAATTTAATTTTTGGCTGTATTGAGTTGGTCTTCCGGTATTAAAGAAATTATTAAAAATTTCTAAATCATCTTCACCTCCAAAAGCATCATAAATATAACTATTTGATGCGTTAAAATTTATGGCCAATGATTTTGTAAAATTAAAAGCCAATGCATAATCCCAATCGAATAAAAATCTTCTTTGTTTTAAAATTGGCTGAGGGCTCAACCCTTCAACAAGATTTCTTGAGCGTTGTTCATTAAAAGTTCTATTAATTCTTGAATTAACAGCAAGACTTGTTGGGATAGGATTAAAATTGATATCTCTTATCAATTGTAAATACTTACTTCTAAATAATTCTTTTTTCTTAAAAGGCTCAAAAAACTTAGGTTGAAATGCAAAATTATAGGATGCAGCTGCCATAACTTTTTGATTCAATGCGCCTTCTATATTATAATCTCTATGAGATTCTTCATTAAATGAATAAGAAACAGAAAGGTTTTCTACGTCATAAAACTTTGGTTTCTTAGTTGATTCTGAATTTCTATTTTTTCTTACGTTTATGAAACTAATACTTGAACGTTTCGTATAATTTCTCGAAACATCTGTACCTCTAGGTAAATTGGATGGAAGGTTAGCATCTTCAACAGTTGAAAGCTCAACATCTTGGTATTGAGGATCAAATTTTGGATCTATAAATTGTTCTCCAACACTATAATTCATAGGCAACTCTATACCCCACTTTTTTGGCATCATTTTACCTAAATTAATACTCGTAGAAATATCATATTCTTTAGTTTCGTCTAATGAACGCTGACTCACCCTATCTTCAACATTTCCAAACCCTACAGTCTGCATTCTTCCCGTCATGGAAAGCGAGGCTACATCTGCAAAATTGGCATCTGCACTAACAACAGCTGCCCATCCACCGTCATTATCAAAACCTGCCGACCGAAGTTCGTTGAACCAAATTTCAGCACTTTTGTCTAATGGACTATTATTTCTAACACCCAACATAATTGTTCTAATCTGAGATAATGTGGGGTTTCCTTTTACCCTAAGAACTAATTCTTCTGAATTATTATTTGAAGCAGTAAACAACTCATTAATTGGAGCATTTGCTATATCTCTTGCTAGTTTAATTTCCCCTAATTTTTCAAGCATAGCATCTAAATTATTTGCTTCAGGCCATACATCTAAGGGAGCTAAACTTCCATTTTGAGAAATTTTTAAAGGGATTTCTAATTGATAAAAATTATCATTTAAGTCTGTTCCTAATCTAATAATTGCCGTCAAATCATCATCTTCAAGAGTGTTTTCAATAACAGCTTCGGCATGTAAAAACATTTTTAATTCTTTATACCTTCTCAAATCAACACTAATGTTTTTATAAATTGCCCTTACTTTATCTTGTGGAAGGTTGGTAACTTTTAAGGTAACCGATTGCTCATTTTGTTGTTGAACCGTTGTACTTCCTTGCAACCGCTCTCTAACAATTCCTGGAGGGAGTACATATCGTCCTTCGTTTTGCTCAATATTAACAACACCTACCTCAAAATTATTTAAATCGTCTTGCTCTAATGGAAGATCTGGTAAAATAGCGGGGTCTAAAGTTCTAGTATAGCGTCTCCAGTCTCCCCTAACTAAATCTAATTCTCCAAAACGGAGAATTACAGGCATTTTAAAATTAGTCATAAACATTCTAACAAAGCGAATGCTGTTAAAATCTGAAATATTATTAATAGGAGTTCCACTTCTTATTGGAATTCTAAATTGATACCATTTAGCAGTTTGAGACTCTCCATTTTTTAGGGTAACCTGTGTGTCTTTTTGATCAACAATGTAGTTTTGTCCTACAACCAAGTCAGTACTATTTAAAGATACTCTGTACTCAAAAAAGCTTTCAACCGTATTCATGGTTTGATCTTTATTAATATCCTCAACATCTGGATATGTTGTTGAGGATGTAGGATAAGACTCTGAAGATTGATTTAATGTTGGTGAGTTTCCTTGAGTGTTATTAAATAATTTATATCTAGAAATAATTGAAGCATCAGCATCATCATAATCTCCTCCTCTGTAGTATCTATAATTATCTGATGCAGGATCAGCTAAACCTGCTAATGCTGGAAATTTATCTCTTTCTTCCTCATCTGTTAAACCATCTAATCCTATATCTTGCCTATTTCTAGAAGTATCATCTTCGTCAAAAGCATAAATAATTGACGGATTTGTAGGAACATTACCCCAAGTAGTAGGAGTTACATTGGAAGACAAGTCATCTCCTGGCAATCCATTTTCATACATTTTAAGATTATCTTTTAAAATATCTTCAGATATATTTCCTAGGTTTATATACAGATCACCAACCTGATTCTGGAGTTCTTCTGGATTGATGTCTAAAGGCAAACCTTCTTCATTTGTTATAGAATAATTCGTGTAGGGATCCATCACCCAAAACTGAATGTACTCAACATTTGCTTGCTCAAAATTATTAGTTGTCAAAGGGCGCATAATTCCTGCCCATCGGTCTTGAGGGTTTTCAAGAGTTTCTGGATTTGAAATGTCTGTTGGCCCCTCAAAATTATAAGGTCCACGTTCATTTGGAAAATAGGCTAAATCTAAAGTTCTTATTAAGGATTGTTGCGTGATATCCAATTCTTGGTTAGGAAATAACTCATCAAAATTAACTTGTCTTGTTTCTGCTCTAGAAAGGGCATCGGCATCAATATTCTCTGGAGTATCTCCAGCGCCATAAAAAATAGGATCTATAGTATACCATGCCAATCTGGCTCTTTTGTAATTATAGCTTTCATCGTTACTTAAGTTCCCGTTAAAATCAGGAAAAGTAGGAGTATCTGGGGTACTTGCTGTATACCACTGTAAAGGAGTTAGTAAACTAATTGGAATTTGAGAAGCCTCAAAATCATCTATGTAAGCAGTTGCAGAACCAGCTACATCAATCCCTTTTGGAGACCCCGGAATAAGATAGGCCATATCTGCTCTTAAAGATAAATTAGAGGGGACATCAGTGTCTACAAAAGGTAACTTGTTTGCTAGTTTGGTAAATAAAGGAATTTCTGATGAAAAATCAATATTCATCCCTAGCATAGTATTATTGATTGGCTCACCTCCAAAATTTACTTTTGGTGTTAGTGGTCTTTCATTTACATTTAAAATAGTTGCTCCTAATATAAAATTTTCATTGAAATTGTGTTCAACATCAACTCCCATAAATGTTTTTCTTTGTTGATTGAAAACAGCATTATTTTCTGTAGAAACATTTATTGGAATTCCTGAGGATTGTAAACCTGGATCTAATATTTGCACTCTCCCTGCCAAATAATCTACAACATAATCAACACCCTCAACCAACTGTCTCCCTCCTGCGGTTACGGTTACAGAACCACGAGGAACATTATAGGCGTTTAATGGAATTCCCCCACTGTCTTCAGATTTAAAATACCCTTTTAATAAAAATTTATCTTTATTCTGATTGTTATTTTTAACATTGATTTTTGTGTCAAGATATAACTCGTCAAATACATATAAATCAACATCTGAAGAAGCATCTAAAGATAGTTCAAGCGCATTGCCAAAGGGCTCTGCTTGAGGAAAAATAACATATCCATTTTGAGAATTTATAGTAATTCCCTCTACATAATCAAAATATCCATCTGGTGTTTGATATTGAGTTTGATCTAGTCTATCTAAATTAAAAACTTGTAACAATGGTTTATTGGCAATAGCTGTACTTTGAGCGTTTTGAAGTGTGTTAGAAGGGATTCCTGTTTGATCATCTCTATATTGAATTTCAAAGCGAAAACCATCTGAAGTTAAAGGAGATGCACCTAAGGCATATATATTTTTCATCATTAAATTCCATGTTGGAAATGCCTCCTCCTCACCAGCAACAGTTCTTTTTGTAGTAAGAATTTCACTTCTTAATAACTTTACTGCTAGATTATCTGGGGATGAAATACCATCATTTGAAAACTCTCCCACTTTAAAAGATGTTTCCCCATTTGAAGCGCCTACTACAGTATATTCATAAGACACGGCTAGAACCTCACCGTCATTTAATCTTCTGTTCAATGAAATAAAACCCAACTGAGAATTTAATGTATATTCATTGGGCTGTAACTTTCTAGCATTTTGCAACAAACTATAGTCAGAACCCTGACTCATGCCATAGGTTCCCGAAAGATAATTATCTACAGTTGCTATATCTCTTATTAAAGGACTGCTTAGAGTATTGGAAATATTATTAGACTCATTTGTTGGCAATGCAACACCATTTACCGAAGGAGCATTCAATGAAGGTGTTACCAAACCACTTAAGCTAACATAATTTTCAGCTGCTGGTTCGCCAATATCAGCTAAGGCAACAATACTTCTAAAATCCTCTACAGAGGCATTTCTATTGGTAATCCAAATTTCAATTCTAGTGATGTTAACAGGGCTGCTAATAAGAGGGTAATTTCTTAATGATTTAGCATAGTTTTCTCTGAAGTATTGTGATAAAAAAAAGTGCCTATCATTATCGTAGTCTGTTGCTCTTAATTCAAATTCTTGAATAGAGGAACCTCCTTCTGCAGTAACTGTTGTGCTTTCTGAATTTTGTTGTGAAAAAACTGCAGTAATATTTGTTTTACCGAATTGAAGTTTAGTTTTTAATCCAAATAAACTTTGAGCTCCATTTATTAATGAGTTTTTAATTGGCATAGAAATATTACCCGCTTCAATTCCCTGTATGATACCATCTTCACTGTATTTAACACCAGGAAGTGAAGGAGGCATAAACTCTAGTTTAATTAAATTTTGAAAATCAAACGTAGATTGTGTATCGTAATTTGCTGTTAACTTTAAACGTTCTCCTACTTGAGCTTGAATACCTGCGTTTATCTGTTGATCAAAATCAATAGTGAAACTACTTCTATTTTGCTCAGACAATTGAGGGTTTTCTGTATTTTGATATATGATCCCAAATTTTAAATTAATATTACCCGTTGGAGTAATTTTTATTTCATTCCCTCCAAATATTGTCTTAAAGAGTTTAGAGTTTACATAATAGGAGGGCAATAAATCTTTTTTATCAGATGCCTTTTTACTTTTTTGTGCAGCTACTTTACTCTTAAAGTACTCCAACATGTCTCTTCGTAATCGATATTTTTCATACTCCTCAGGTGTCATATAAATTGGAGTTTTGATAAAATAATCCCCTACCTTTTCAACAAAAATATATTTGTTTAAAATTTTATCAAAAATCACTTCAATTTTGGAAGGATAGCCCAATCTCATATTCCCCGTTTGAAGGTGACTAAAGTCATATACAAGTGGAATAGAATCTCTGTTATTTGTAGTTATTTGAGCCAGTGATGTATTCGCAAAGGCAGCGAAAAACAAAAAACAAACAATGTATTTTTGAAACTGATTCAATTGACTATAAATTCTTAAGTGCTTTTTTAATTAACAGCTCTACTGTTTCGTTTGGTGTGCTTTTTAGAATTGCAGTAATTACTTTTTCAGACTGCCTTCTATTAAAACCTAAGACTTCTAATGCAGATAACGCTTCTTCTTTGTTAGTATTGTTTGAGCTTAAAGAAACTTCATCTATATCAAAAGTTTTTAGAATTTTATCTTTTAAATCTACAATAACTCGCTGTGCTGTCTTAGCACCAATACCTTTAACAGATTGAATTAACGCTACATTTTCTGAGGCGATTGCATTTTGAACTTCTTCTGAATTCATTGAGGATAACATTGTTCTAGCAATACTTGGACCAACTCCAGATACAGAAATTAATAGTTTAAACACTTCTCTTTCAGTTTTTGTAATAAAACCATAGAGTGTATGTGCATCCTCTCGTATTGAAAGGTGAGTAAATAATCGAATATTCTCATCGGTTGGTAATGACGAATAGGTTTGAAGTGAGACATGCAATAAATAACCAACTCCAGCGCAATCAACAACTACATAGGTTGGGTTTTTTTCTACAAGGCGACCTCTAATTTGTGTTATCATATTTTCAATCCTTCTTCTAAAGTAATCAATTATTTTTTCTTTCGTTGTTTTTGTTGTGCATCTACTACAGCAACAGCAGCCATATTAACCATTTCATCAACACTTGCTCCCAATTGTATAATGTGTGCGGGCTTTTTAAACCCAAGAATGATAGGGCCAACAGACTCAGAACCATCAATTTGTTTTAATAATTTATAGGTAATATTCGCTGATTCTAAATTTGGAAAAATAAGCACATTTACCTTCTTACCATTTAATTTAGAAAAAGGAAACTCTTTTGCCAGCATCTCTGAATTTAAGGCAAAATCAGCCTGCAATTCTCCATCAATATTAACGTTCGGAAAGTATCTGTGGATATAAGAAACTGCGTCTTGAATTTTTCTTGAACTTTCAGATTTTGAAGACCCAAAGTTAGAGAACGATAACATTGCAATGTTTGGTTTCATTCCAAACATTTTAGCAATTTTATAAGTCATTTGAGAAATCTTAGCTAATTCTTTCGCTGATGGGTTAACATTAATAGTGGTATCAGCCAAAAACATGGGCCCTTGCTTTGTTAACATTAAATTAGTAGCAGCAATTCTAGACACTCCTTTGTCTTTACCTATCAACTCAATCATTGGTTTAACTATTGTAGGATAGGGTCTAGAATAACCCGTAATTAAGGAATCTGCTTGACCTTCATTAACCATCATGGCAGCAAAGTAATTTCGCTCTCGCATTAACTTTTTTGCTTGATGAAGGCTAATTCCTTTACGCTGTCTTGTCTCCCAATATTTAGTAGCAAAATAATTTCTGCGTTCTAATTCTTCGTCTGTTTTAGGGTCATAGATTGGAACTTCTGCTGTAAAGCCAAGCTCCTCTTTTAAAGCTAAAATAACATCTTTTCTACCTAATAAAATGGGTTTTCCAATCTTTTCCTCAAGAACTCTTTGTGCAGCTTTTAAAACATCTAAATGATCAGCTTCTGCAAAAACAATACTCTTAGGGCTTCTTTTAGCTCTATTATGTAACAATCTAATTTCTTTACTTCCAATACCGGACCTGTCCATTAATTGATCTCGATATTTATCCCAGTCATCAATAGGTTCAAGTGCTACACCCGATTCAATTGCTGCTTTTGCGATTGCTGGAGGAATCTCATAAATTAATCTTGGATCAAATGGTTTGGGTATAATGTATTCTTTTCCAAAAGACAAACTCACTTCATCATAAACAATATTGACCTGTTCTGGAACTGACTGCTTGGCTAAATCTGCTAAAGCGTTTACGGCAGCCATTTTCATTTCCTCATTAATTTTTGTAGCTCTAACATCTAAGGCACCTCTAAAAATAAATGGAAAGCCTAATACGTTATTCACTTGATTAGGATGGTCTGACCTTCCCGTGGCCATAATAATGTCATCTCTTGTAGCACAAGCTAAATCGTAAGAAATCTCTGGAATTGGATTTGCCATTGCAAAAACTATTGGATCTTTTGACATAGATAATAACATCTCAGGAGTAACTATATTTCCCTTTGACAAACCGATAAATATATCTGCATTTAGCATGGCTTCTTCAAGAGTATTAATGTCTTCTGTCGTAGCAAACTCTTGCTTTTGAGTAGTTAAATTATCTCTATCCTGTCTGATAACGCCCTTGCTATCACACATGATAATATTTTCAATTTTTGCACCTAATCTAAGGTACAAACGAGTACAAGATATTGCAGCAGCTCCTGCACCATTAACAACTATCTTTACTTTTGCGATATCTTTTTCAATGATTTCTAAGGCATTTTTTAATGCCGCTGCAGAAATAATGGCAGTACCGTGCTGATCATCATGCATTACAGGAATGTCTAATTCCTCTATAAGCCTTTTTTCAATTTCAAAGGCTTCAGGAGCTTTAATATCTTCTAAGTTAATTCCGCCAAAAGTTGGCGCTATAGCCTTCACTGTTTCTACAAATTTATCTACATCTGTAGCATCAATTTCAATATCAAAAACATCAATATCTGCAAATATTTTGAACAACAAACCTTTACCCTCCATAACCGGCTTGGAAGCCAAAGGACCTATATCGCCTAATCCTAAAACAGCTGTTCCATTAGTTATTACTGCAACCAAATTTCCTTTAGCTGTATATTTGTAAACGTTTTTTTGGTCTTTTGAAATTTCTAGACATGGTTCGGCAACTCCTGGAGAATATGCTAAAGCTAAATCATGTTGTGTAGCATATTTTTTTGTAGGAACTACCTCTATTTTTCCTGGTTTAGGCTTCGCATGATATAGCAAAGCTTCATGCCTTTTTCTAGAATCACTCATCTGACTGTTTTTTGTTTAAGACATACAAATATAGCTTTTATAAAGAAAAATAGGCCTACAGAATATTAAGAGTTTATTGTATCTTGTTTAACAAAAATTTATAGCATTACACGTTTAACTTATTATAGGTTTATCACAGCTAATAAATATAATTATTTATGAATAAAATTATTTACCTCACACTTTTGTTGAGTTGTTTTTCATCTTTTGCTCAGATAACTGGAAAAATTACAGATACCAATAAAAAGCCTTTGTCTTTTGTGAGTGTATACCTTGATAAATCAATAACTGGAACTACGTCGAATGATAGTGGAAATTATGAACTAACTATAAAAAAAACTGGCGAATACATTATTGTTTTTCAATTCCTAGGATATAAAACAGTAAAAAAAAATATCTCTATAAAAAGTTTCCCATATACACTGAATGTAAGTTTAGAAGATGAAGAAATTAGATTAGATGAATTTTCTATTAAAACTAAAGAAAATCCTGCTAATATGATAATTAGAAATGCAATTGATAATAAAAATAATAATACAGATAAGTTTAAAGAATACACCTCGAATTTTTATTCTCGTGGACTATTTAAAGTAAAGAATGCTCCTGAGAAAATACTTGGGCGAAGTTTAGGTGATTTGGGGGGAGGACTAGACACTACAAGAACTGGAATCATCTACTTATCCGAAACGGTTTCAGAAATAACTTTTCAAAAAAGGCCCAGAAGATTTAAAGAAAAAATCCTTGCTTCAAAGGTAAGTGGTTCTGACAACGGAATTAGTTTTAACAGAGCTCAAGAAGTAAATTTTGATTTTTACAATAATGCAGTTTTAATCGCTGAGAATAATTTAGTCTCTCCTATTGCAGATGAAGCTTTTAGTTTTTACACCTTTAAGCTTGAAGGTTCGTTTTATGATAAAAATGCAAAACTAATCTCTAAAGTTAAAGTTACTCCAAAACAAGTTGGAGGTCGAGTTTTTAGCGGATATATTTATATTGTTGAAGACGATTGGGCAATTTATGGCATTGACCTTTTTACTAATGGGAAGCAGGTTGGAATCCCAATTATTAATGAATTAAGATTTAAACAAAATTACAATTATTCAGCAATTAATAATGCTTGGATAAAAATTTCTCAAACAATTGACTTTAAGTTTGGGCTTTTTGGGTTCAATGTAAATGGGCGATTCTCTGCAGGATATGCTAACTATAATTTTAAACCAATTTACACTAAAAGTACATTTACAAAAGAAATTTTATCTTTTGGAGAAGGAGCCACAGAAAAAGGTCTTGATTTTTGGAATCAGCTAAGGCCTGTTCCTTTAACAACTGAAGAAATAAAAGATTATACTTTAAAAGACAGCATTAAAATTACTAGAAAATCAAAAAAATACTTAGATTCTCTTGATGTAAAACGAAATAAATTTAAATTACTATCTCCTATTACCGGTTACACATACAGAAATTCATATCAAAAATGGTCGCTTTCTTTTGATGGTTTGATAGAAGACTTTAGTTTTAATACAGTTCAGGGGTTTCATTCTTCATTAGGGGTAAACTATTTTAAAAGACAAAATGATAAGGGGAAATGGTGGTCTGCAGGGTTAGGCGTAGCCTATGGATTATCAGATAAAAAAGCGAGACCTACATTTTATTATAGTCGAAAATGGAATAATATATCTAAGCCAAGATTTTATCTTTCAGGGGGTATTACTACAGCGCAATTCAATGGAAGAAACCCTATTAAAAAATTGGATAATTTAATTCGTTCTCTTACTAGAAGATTAAATTATATTAAGATTTATGAGAAGGAATTTGTACGAATAGGATATTCAGAAGAAATTAGAAATGGTGTTTATTTTTCATCGTCTTTAGAATATGCCAATAGAAAACCATTGTTTAATACTACAAATTATTCTTTTGCAAGGCAAAGTAGAAATGATCCTTATACATCTAACAACCCTTTAGAGCCTGATAATTTTACAAGTTCTGTTTTTACTGAACATAAAATTGCAACACTTAACGTTGGAGCAACATTTATTTTTGGACAAAATTATTTGTCGTATCCAGATAGAAAATTTAATGTTAGTGAAAGTAAACTCCCTTCATTAAACGTAAATTACAGAAAAACTTTTGGAGCAGATAATTCTGAGTTTAATGCAGATTTAATTACTGCCAGTTTAAAACAAGATGTCAAAGCTGGTAATTATGGTGAATTCTTCTATCATTTTAGAGGTGGTATGTTTTTGAAAAATAAAAATATTGCTTTTATGGATAATTTACAGGTAAAAGGAAACCAGATGTTTGTTGTTACAGATGACAATCGCAGAAATAATTTTGGGTTGTTGGAGTATTATCGATTTTACACGAATAATAGATATACAGAGGCCCATTTCGAACATAATTTTAATGGGTATTTACTGCGAAAAATTCCTTTAATAAATAAACTTAACTTTCATTTAGTTACAGGATTTAAAGGATTATTTATGTGGGATAAAAAGCCCTATTCTGAATATTCAATTGGAATGGATAATATAGGATTTGGGAAATGGCGTGTTTTACGTGTAGATTATGTAAAATCTAATTTCAATGGAGTAAAAATAGATGGTTTCTTATTTGGTCTAACCTTCTAATAGAAATATCTATTATCTTTGACAACATGAATTTAACAATTCTTCTTTTTGGAATATCAACGGATTTAATTGGTGAAAAAAGCATTTTTTTTTCAGTTTCACCTGGTACAACTGTTTCGGAATTTAAAATATTAATACAAGAAAAATATCCTCAATTATCTCAAATAAATTCCTATGCAATCGCTATTAATGAAAGCTATGCATCTAACGAAACTGTGTTAAAAGAAAATGACATGGTTGCTGTTATTCCTCCGGTAAGCGGGGGTTAATCCCTTAAATATTTCTTGTCTACGTAGAACGTTCCGAAGGGAAGGATTGACGCTATCAATACAACTCCAAGTTTCTTTATACTCCAATTCAGCTCAGATTTTAATAAAAAGG
>CAJQMN010000106.1 GCA_905479435.1 uncultured Flavobacteriaceae bacterium
TGAAAATGAACCTCTAAAAATATTTTATAAGAAATTTCCAGGCCATACACGAGGTTCAGTCTTTTGGAATTATGAAATTAATACTTTTGGTGATGATAACTCTAAAAGATGGGATTATTCCTATCCTGTTTGGGGATATGACTTCTCTGATGTTGGAACTAATAAAAACTCTTATCCACCAGTACCAGAGGATGGTATCGCTTTAGGTGAAGAATTTAGTTATGAAGTTGAAGTAAAGGATGGAGTAATGAATCTTACATTCACTAGCGAAGGACATGAAACCAAAAGATTTACAAAAAATCTAATTTCTTCTCAATATTCAACGCGTTCAAAAATTCCAGAGCAAGTCAAGAATTTATTTGTACCCATTGGTCAGGATGGAGTGGAGCGTGAAAAAGCTTACACAGACGAAGGTCTCTTTTTTAAACTTGGTAGTTACAATCAAACTAATGGAAAAGACCCTAAAGTAAATAAAGTTTGGTGTTCAGGAGCAGAAACCCACGGTGGCGACATTCAAAAACAATATTCAGATGGAAATTATGCTGAAGTTTGGTTTAAATCAGCAACTGTAGAAATAAGTGATGATGCCATTTCAAATGCAGGTTATTTTACAGCGAATGACGGTTTGAGTTCAAAAACAGTTTATCCAAGTGAGGTAATTCCATTTATGGACAAGTTTAAGATGTTAATGGGTGATGGAACTAATGTAGATGATCTCATTGATTTTGAAAATAAAGATTTTTTCTATACTGAAATTGATGGTACAAGGCGATGGGTAGTTTATAAAACACCAAACTCTGGAGTAACATCAAAAAATTCTAGTAATACAAGAACTGAATTACATGAAAAAAGAGAATGGACTCCAGAGCAGGGAGGTAAATTATCTGGTACATGTAAAGTCATGCAGGTTTCTGTATCTGGTGATGCTAGAGTGGCTGCATCTTATTCAACAGTAGTTGGACAAATTCACAGTGGAGAAGGTCATGAAAATGAACCCTTAAAAATATTTTATAAAAAATTTCCAAATCATGCCAAAGGCTCTGTTTTTTGGAATTATGAAATTAACACTGAAGGTGATGATAATTCTGGCAGATGGGATTATTCAACTGCTGTTTGGGGTAATGATATGTCTGTAGTTGGAAAAAGTAAAGATGATTTTCCTTCAGAGCCTGAAGATGGAATAGAGTTGGGTGAAGAATTCAGTTATGAAGTTAATGTCTATAAAGGTGTTATGTATCTTACTTTTAAAAGTGAAGGGCATAAAACTAAAACATTTACTAAAAATTTATTAAAATCTGAATATGTAAACAAATCAGACATACCAGCACAAGTGCAAAAAATATTTGTACCAATTGGACAAGATGGAGTTGAAAGAGCTAATGCATATGGTGGAGAATTAAACTATTTTAAACAAGGAGCTTACAATCAAACCAACGGAAAAGATCCAGAGAAAAATATGGTTTGGTGCGCTGGAGCAGAAACTTATGGAGGTGATATTGCTAAACAATACGAAAACGGCTGTTACACTGAAGTATGGTTTAGAGAAGCAACCATAGGAGTTGGAACAAAACCAAATAACTAAATTCAAATATCATTGTAGTATTTTATTTTAAGTATTACCCTATTCATTGTAATTCCAAAAAACTAATATTTCATTTTTTATATAAACGATGATTAAATATTTAATATCAATAATTGTAATCTTATTAAGTTGTAATCCTACTTTTGGACAGTTAGTTTCATCACATTCAGAACTTACTGCTGCAATATCTAACGCTTCTGCAGGCACAACAATAATATTGTCGGATCAAACTTGGACCGATGTTCAAATTAGTATAAATAAAAATGGAACAGCTGAAAATCCTATAATCATTAAGGCGCAAACACCTGGAAGTGTTTTTTTTGAAGGTCGATCAAATATCAGTCTAGGGGGTTCTTATATTATTTTTGAAGGTGTTATTTTTCAAAATGCTTCTGGGCTTATTACAAGTGGTGATAAAATAGAGCCAATCATTGAATTTAGAGATACAAGTAATAATGATTGCGTTAATTGCCATGTAAGGAATATTAAAATTGATTCCTACAATGGTACTTCTAGCCAAGAGACACTAAAGTTTAAATGGATTATTATCTATGGAGAATATAACGAGGTAAGTTATAGTTCTTTTATTGGGAAAAATGGAGTTGGCAGTATAATTAATGATAACCACAATAATTCTACACCAGATTATTCTAAAATACATCATAATTATTTTGCTGATAGAGTACCTGTTAATAACAATGTTAATGGGTTAAACGACCAAGACGCCATTCGAATAGGTGTAAGTACAACATCGCTTTCAGACTCATTTACTGAAGTTTATGATAATTTTTTTAATAATTGGTCAGGTGAAGTAGAAATTATCTCTAATAAGTCGGGTAGTAATAAATATTACAATAACACTTTTAGAGATTATCAAGGAACATTAACCTTAAGACATGGAAATAATACTGAAGTTTTTGGAAATTACTTTTTCGGCGATAATAATTCCTTTTCTGGAGGTGTAAGGGTTATTGGAGAAGATCATAAGGTATACAATAATTATTTTGAAGGACTTAGATATAGAAAACCAAATGGATCAGGCTCAAATACAACAGGAGCTATCAATATAACCAACGGAACACCAGATTCTGCATTAAATGAATATTTCCAAGTTAAAAATGTACAAATAATTAATAATACACTTGTTGATTGCGATTTAGGGGTTAGAGTAGGTACGGAACAAAACAGCTCTACAACTTTAGCGCCAGAAAATATTACAATTGCAAATAATATAATGCTAGATTCAAGTATTTCAGCATTACAAGAAACAACACCACCCTCGGGGAATTCAACCTATGAGGGAAATATTACTCAAAATGGAATTTGGGACTTAATAAATGGTGAAAATTCTAATCAAACTATTACTTCAGGTTTGTTAGAAGCTGGAACCGAATTTTATAGATTAGTATCTGAAAGTCCTGCAATTGATGCAGGCTTGGGAACCTATTCATTTTTAGGAACTGATATTACAGGTGGTCCTAGAACCTCAAATTTTGATGCAGGTGCAGAGGAATTTAATTCAGGAGGTAATCATCTTCCATATTCGATCACAGATATAGGAACTAAAGTTGGTTTTGGAGCTTTTGAAACGCTTAGTTTACAAGATGATATAGACAAAGAATTAAAAATTTACCCGAACCCAGTAAAAGAAAATTATTTATATGTCTCTTTGAAAGATGAAACTATTGGAAAAGTTGATGTGATAGATTTATTAGGAAGAATTGTAAAACAAAATTATATTGATAAATCTACTGGAAAACTAGACCTAACTATCCTTCCTAAAGGAACATATATCGTAAAAAACAAAAACAGATTTAAAAGAATATTAAAAATATAAATTAAACCGAATGAAACGATTTAGCGAAAAATACATAATTACAAAAAAGATGGAATGGGAAGTTCTTGGTGGAGGTGTATCAAGAAAATTTTTAGGTTATGATAATCAAATCATGATGGTAAGGGTAAAATTTGATAAAGGTGCGTTAGGTTCACCACACCAACATTTTCATACACAAGCCACTTTTTGTGTATCAGGTAAGTTTGAATTTGAAATTGATGGGGTAAAACAAATTATTGAGACTGGAGATGGTGTTTACATAGAACCAAATTTATTACACAGTGCGGTTTGTCTAGAAGAGGGTGAACTAATTGATACTTTTAGTCCTGTAAGAGAAGATTTTTTAAGCGGAGATAAGGTATCTTATTTTGGAGATAAATCTTAAAATAAATATACTTAAAACTTGATACTTTAATCTATTTAAGAATATTTCAGAGTTGATTTTTCTCTTAAACTATTAATTTTAAAAGATTTATGTTGAGAAACCCTATTATTAATAAATTTTGTATATATTTGGTAAACCAGTTTGGTAAACCAATTTCAGCTAATCAAAAATCCAACGCTAATGATAATAAATTAGAATAAATTAAAACAAAAAAAGGATAGGTGCACGCCTATCCTTTTCAAAATGATACTCCGTCTGAAGGAAGTATAAACTAACACTTAATCTTATAAATAGTGTAAGTAATTCAAAAATACTAAAACAAATTCTTAGTTTTATTTTTTTTGAAACTTTATTTAAGATTAGGTGTGGAAAAAAAAAGAGTTTATCTCTTTTAGAGATAATAAAGTTACATTTTTAAACATTTAATAATTATTATGAACTTAAAATTTAAATTAGCATTACTGTTAGTAATGTTTGTAAACATTTGCACTTTTGCACAAGAAACTTATACCTTAAAAGGTAAAGTAACTTCAAAAGTAGACAATGAAGGTCTTCCTGGTGTTTCAATAAGAATCCTTGACTCTAATGTAGGTTCAGAAACAGATCTAGATGGTAGTTTTACCATTCAAGTAAAAAAAGGAGACGTATTAGAGTTTTCCTATTTAGGGTTTTCAACTCAAAAATTCACAATTGATAACCAAAAAAATCTCAATGTAGTTTTAGAAGAAGATAACAGTATTCTAGATGAAATTGTTGTTGTAGGTTATGGTACTCAAAGAAAGTCTCATTTAACAGGAGCTATTTCTAAAGTTAAAAATGAAAAACTAGATCAGATTGCTGTTTCTAGGGTAGATGATGCTTTAGTAGGTCAAGTTTCTGGAGTACAAATTGCAGCTACTGAAGGTGAAGCAGGATCAGATCCTACAATTCGTATAAGAGGTATTGGTTCAATTACTGGAGAACTAAGTCCATTAATTGTTGTTGACGGTTTAGCTGTTGATAATGATTATTTAAGTGCTTTAGATATGAGCACTGTTGAATCTTTTGAAGTTTTAAAAGATGCAGCCTCAACGGCAATATATGGTTCTAGAGGGGCAAGAGGAGTTATTATGATTAATACCAAACAAGGTAAAGATGGAAAAACTAAGTTTGGTTACAATATGTATACTGGTTTTAAAACAGCAAGACAAAGTGATGCATATTACAGTACTGTAGCAGAAACTGCAGCTGCAGAAGAAGCTGCTTTAGGTTCTATTTCTGATAGAACTCGATACAAGCAACTATTAGGTGTTGATACCAACTGGCAAGAGATAATTTTTGACGGTGGTGTAATTACCAATCATTCTTTTAGTGCAAGAGGAGGAAGTAAAGACACTAAATTTAGTTCTTCTTTGAATTATTTGCATGACGAAGGTGTTTTGCTAACCGATGATTTTAAAAAATACAATCTCAGTTTAAAAGTAGATACAAAAATTAACAATAAGTTATCTTTTGGGGCAAGAATTACTCCAACACTTACAGACAGAAGGCGTTTTGATGGTTCTGCCCATGATATACTTAGACAACCTTCTTGGCTTCCTTTATATTTAGATGAAAATACAATTAGATTTGTTAATAGAACTAGAGATGGAGGTAAATATGCAAATGCTCAAGTAGGAGATTATGCAATACAAAGAATGTTTGATGATTTTGATTTGGCAACTGGTTTGCCAGTTCCAAATGGAGGTAGCGGTTTAGATATAAGTAATACATCTAATACTAACCCAGCAGCAAAAGTTTTAGAAAGAGAACGTACAGATAGTAAATTTAAAATATTTGGTTCTATGTATGCAAAATACAAGATTACAGATGATTTAACATTTAGAACTACTGTTGGTGGAGATTTTCAAAATTCTAATTTCAGAAGATGGCAAGGTGTAGAGTCAGACAGAAGAGGAGCAGCTAGAGCATCTCTAACTTTATCTACCGTAAACAGAACACATTTAATAACAGAAAACTATTTTACTTACGATAAGTTATTTGGTAAACATGAAATTGATGCAGTTGTTGGTATGGGTGCTGAAAGCTGGAAAACTGATGTTAATGGTTCTTTTGGAGCTGGTTATGATTCTGATATTTTACAAACATTGTCTGCAGCAGACCCTTTAACTGTAACTGCTTATTCCGAAGAATTTGAAGAGAGTTTGTTATCTTTTTATGGAAGGTTAAATTATGCTTATGATGATGCTAGATTTTTGGCCTCTGTTAGTTTAAGAACAGACGGTTCCTCACAATTTGGACCCAATAATAAATATGGTTTTTTCCCTGCAGTATCTGTAGGTTGGAATATTCACAAAGAAAGCTTTCTAGAGGAAGTAGATGCCATTAATATTTTAAAATTAAGAGTTAGTTATGGTATTACTGGTAATAAAGATGTGAGAACTTTTCCAAGAAATAATCAGATAGAAAGTTATCCATTCTTATCATTATTAGCTCCAAGTACAGCTATTTTTGATGGCAATACTTCAGCATCAGGTATAAACCCAATAAATATTGCAAACCCTGATTTAAGATGGGAAAAATCAATTGAATTTAATCCAGGTATAGATTTTGGATTATTTAATAATGTACTTTATGGTTCTTTAGATTACTATATAAAGACAAGTGAAGATTTATTAATTGAGAACCCAATTTCAACAACTACTGGTTTTGCAAATTCGTTGATCAATATAGGTGAAGTAAAGAATGAAGGAATTGAATTAGAGTTAAGAACCAGAAATATTTCTAGAGAAAACTTTAAATGGTCTTCAACTTTAATAACATCAAGTAACAAAAATACACTTGTAGATTTTGCTGATTCAAATGGGCAAATTCAAAGTGTAGATTCTAAAAGAGCAGCAGAATGGACTAACTTAGTAGGGAATCCTATTTCATCATTTTATGGTTGGGTAGTAGATTCAGAAATTCCTTTAGAATATTTGAATAATCCATATCACCCAATAGGCGCACAAGCACAAGATGTTTATGTTAAGGATTTAAATGGTGACGGTTTAATTGATGATGATGATAAAACTATTTTGGGGAGCCCATATCCAGATTTGGTATGGAGTTTAGCAAATGAATTTAAACTTGGAGATGTAGACATTAGTTTTATGTTTCAAGGAAGTCATGGTGCTGAAATTAGAAATATGGGAGATCAGTATATTTTTAATCATTTTAATTCTGCACAAGATTTTATTAGCTCTACACCAAACCAAGGGTTTATTAAACAAAAAATCTTTACAAATAGTATCATACAAGATGCTTCTTACATTGCTTTAAGAAATTTAAATATTGGATATAATTTTTCAGATAATTTACTTTCTAAAATAGGATTTACAAAAGGAAGAGTTTTTGTTACAGGTCAGAATTTAATGTATTTGACTGCAGCTAACTATACAGGTTTTAATCCTGAGTCAGTAAATACTACCAAGCCAGGAACATACGGCTATCAGAGGGCAGGTTCCCCTGTATTTAGTACTGTTTCTGTAGGAGTTAATATAGAATTTTAATAAAACACAACACAGATGAAAACAATAAAAAATTTACTTATTTTATTATTAATTACAACATATGTTTCTTGTGATGAAGATTTTTTAGACCCAATACCTACATCTTCATTGTCTAGTAATAATTATTATACAACACCAGAACAAGTTGAAACAGGAGTAATAAATATTTATGATGCAATTCAAGGAGTAAATTCAACAAGTACTAATGATAATCATAGTATTCAATATGAGTTTTACTTAACAGAAATGAGAAGTGATAACACAAGGACTAAAAGTACAGAGGGAGAAGCTGCACAATTTGAAAACTATACAGTAGAAGCTAATAATGGTATTGTAGCGGACTATTATGCAAGTTTTTATAATGTAATATTTAGATCAAACGTTGTATTAGAAAACTTAGATGCTGCAGGTGAATCAGCAGCTAAATTTGAGGCAGAAGCAAGATTTACTAGAGCCTATGCTTATTTTAATTTAGTTCGTTTATACGGAGATGTTCCTTTAGTAGAAACAATTATTACTCCAGAAAATAAGGAAACTGCTTACACAAGAGTTGATGCTTCAAATATTTATGATTTAATTGTTTCAGACTTACAGATTGCAGTGGCAGGTTTAGAAGATGGCAGTAAGTTTAGAGCTTCTAAAGCAGCTGCAGAGACTTTATTAGCAAAAGTATACCTTACTCTAGGAAGATATGGTGAAGCCCAAACATTATTAGAATCTGTAATGAATCCTTCTCGAGGTTTTGCTTTAGAGGCTAACTTTAAAGATGTATTTTTTAATGAAGGAAATAATGAAATTATTTTTGGAGTTGGTTATTTAGGGGATTCCGTAGATAGTCAAAATTTTTCAGCAGAATGGTTAAATGCAGTTGGTAGAACAAGTGGTGTTAATTATGTAACTAATGATGCAAAAGCGGCATTAGATTTACTAGGAGGTAACAGAACTATGTATTCCTACAGAGTAGATATTGCACAAGCAACACAACACCAAGTAGTAAAATATATTCCTGATGGAGATATGACACTTGGAATTACTTCAACTTCTAGTGATCCAACAAAAGCAGGTAATGATTGGATAGTTTTACGTTTTGCAGATGTATTATTAATGCATGTTGAAGCTATTATGGCTGGAGCTCAAAATACAACTAGTACCAACGCATTAGCTTCTTTTCAAGAAGTTAGGAATAGAGCTGGTTTAACTGCTACGGTAAGTAGTATTACTAAACAAGAATTAATGGATGAAAGAAGGGTAGAACTTGCTTTTGAAAATCATAGACTTTTTGATTTAGTTCGAATGGGTGAAGCAGTAAATGTTTTAGGGGCTTTTTCTACAGCCAATGGCTACAACTTTTCTACGACAGATTTGTTACTTCCAATCCCTCAAAGAGAAATAAACTTAAGTAATGGGTTGTTAAATCAAAACCCAGGGTATTAATAAAATTTATAGTTAATTATTATGAAAAAAATAATAAAAATAACGACATCAAATGTTTCAAAGATTGGAATATTTATTATGTTAATTTCACTAGGAGCTTTTTCTTCTTGCGAACAATATGACCTTCCAGAAACTGGATCTATTCTAGATCTAACACCACCAGAAGCTAAATTTACAGCTACGCAAGGTATTGGTTCAGATGATGAATGGAAAATGTATAGTTTTTCTAACCAGTCTTCAAGCGCAACAAGTTATAGTTGGGATTTTGGAAATGGAGATACTTCAACAGTTTTTGAACCATCAACTACCTATCCAGGAGAGGGTTCATATACAGTAACCTTAACAGTTATGGATGATCTAGGTGTTGAAAGTACTTTTACAGACAGTATTGATGTAGTAGAGCCTATTGCTCCACCTACACCAGATCCAACTTTAATCAATTCAGTTTTTGATAAACTTCCCAAATCATCTGGTTCAGACTGTACTTGTTCAGGATGGATTAATAAGAGTTTAGGAGATCAGGGAGAATCTAGTTCAGGAAATGATTCAGATGTTTTAAAATTTGACAATAATGAACCAGATCATATTTATCAGGAATTTGAAGTTGTGCCAAATGCAGATTATACCATACAAATCATCACTTCATTTAAAAGCCTGGAAAATAACAATCCACCTATGGATAGCATGTTAGAATTACGAGTTTTGGCTGGTTCAGGATATGTTTCGGGATATTCTCCAACATATTACTCAGATACTGTAGAATTTCCTCAAGATGATTATGGTTATGAAACCATACCACAAGTAGAAGATGCTGATAATAATCTTTTAGTAGAGGTAAGATCTAATCCAAGTGATACTAGTTATATAACTACAACTTACACTTTCAATGCAGGAAATAACGATAGTGTAGCACTATTTGTTAGAGGTATTGGAGGAGATAGTGGTGGTAACTTCGGTTATAACAGTGGAGATGAGGAAATTAGAATGGATTCTGTAACTATTACAGCAAACTAATATGTAATGTTAAACATTCAAAAAAGCATTTTTTTATATATTTTGTTTTTTTTATTATCTGCTAACGTTGCTTGTAATGCCCAAAAGAGCAACGTTACAGATATGAATGTTAAGTCAAAAAAAAGTAAGAAAAAGAAAAAAAGAAAGAAGGGTGCAAAAGTAAAGCTACCTAAAATAGATTTATCTCATTGGAAGGTAACATTACCTGTGGTAAACGAAAAAGGGAAACCCTATGAAATTTCACCACCCGAAATTATAGATTTTGCTAAAAGTAAAATAGCAAAACCTTATATGTATATAGATTCTACGAGAGGTGCAATTATTTTTCATGCAATGCCAACCAAATCTAAAACTGCCAATACAAAGTATACTAGATCAGAATTAAGGGAGCAAATGGTTCCTGGTGATAATAATACAAACTGGACTTTTGCAGATGGTGCCTATATGAAAGGAGTCATAGCTATGGATGAATCTACCAAAAAATCTGATGGAAAATACCATAGAACTATTATAATGCAAATACATGGTAGGTTAACTAATGAACAACGAGATTTAATTGGAGCTAAAGATAACAATGCACCACCAATACTTAAAATTTATTGGGATAATGGTAAAATTAGAGTGAAGACAAAAGTATTAAGAAACCCAAACATATCCGGTAATGAACTTCTATTAGAAGAGGTCTGGGATAACGATAAGGGTTTTAATTTTGAACAGAAAGTAGGTTTTAGAAAATTCACTTTAGAAGTAAAGGTTTCTGAAGGTAAAATGGTAATTATTTTAAATAAGAACGAATACAAAGTTTATAAAAGTATCCATATAGAAAAGTGGGGTATTTTTGAAAACTATTTTAAAGCAGGTAACTATTTTCAATCGAGAGATAAAGGATCTTTTTCGAAAGTTAGATTTTATAATTTAGAAGTTTCACACTAAACTATTAAATTAGCTACTTGTAAAAAAAAGTATATGAAGTTAGAAGTACTTAATAAAAACGAAAATCAGAAAGTCCATAATTTAATAATTATTGGAATTAGAGATCTTATTAATTTTAAAAACTTAGAACCTGGAGATAAACTTCCGTCAGAGAGAATGCTATCTGAAAAGTTTGAAGTAAGTAGAAGTAATGTAAGAGAAGCAATTCAAAAGTTAGAATTTTATGGTTTATTAAAATCTAGACCCCAAAGTGGAACTTTTGTTGCAAATATTGGAGTTACTGCTCTAAATGGAATGATTGAAGATATTTTAAGATTAGATGAACCTGATTTTAAATCATTAGTAGAAACAAGAATTCTTTTAGAATTAAAAACATCAAGATTAGCGGCTATAAGAAGAACTGAAGAAGATCTAGTTCAGTTAGAAGAAGCCCTTCAAGCTTATAAAACAAAAGTTTTAAATGGCGATGATGCTGTTCAAGAAGATTTATTGTTTCATTTAGCTATTGCTAAAGCAAGTGGTAATAGTACTATGAATACTTTTATGTTGATAATTACACCAGAAATTATCACAAATTTTGAAAAATACCATGTTTGTGATAAAGGTCTAGCACAAGAGGGTATTGCAGAACATGAGGAAATTTATGATGCAATTTTAAAACAAGACCCTCAATTGGCAAAAGAGAAAATGAAAGTTCACTTTAAAACTTTATATCAATATTGTTATAATGTTTAAAGTTTGATTACAGAAAAATGCACGCTTTTTCTGTAATTATAAATTAATTAAATCTGAAGGAAAAATAAATTAACTAATCTTTTTGCAACAGCAATCTCATTAGTTTTTTAGTAATTAATTACAAGTTAACTATTTGTAAAATATACTACTGTACATTTTAAAAACTAAACTATAAATGAAATTAAAAGGACTTAGATGGTGGGTTGTAGGTTTAATAGCCATAGCTACAGTAATAAATTATATAGATAGACAAGCTCTTGGAGTTTTATGGCCAGATATAGCTGCAGACCTATATCCTAATGAAGATTCAGATGGGAGAAAAGAAATTTACAGTTGGATAACAGGTAGTTTTATTTTCTTTTATGCTATTGGTCAAGCACTATTTGGTAAAATATTTGATTGGATTGGAACTAGATTAGGTTTTGCAATTTCAATAGGTGTTTGGTCTATAGCTACAGCATTGCATGCATTTGCCGGTGGAGCTTGGTCTTTTGCAATATTTAGATCAATACTTGGTCTAGCAGAGGCAGGTAATTGGCCAGGAGCTGCCAAAGGAAATGCTGAATGGTTTCCAACCCAAGAAAGAGCATTTGCTCAAGGATTATTTAATTCAGGAGCTGCTATTGGAGGTATTATTGCTATTCCGGCAATTGGATTGATGACTATCTTTTTTAGTTGGAAAATAATTTTTATTGTAATAGGTTTAATTGGTTTACTATGGTTAATACCTTGGTTTATTATAGTAAAAGCACCACCAAAATATCATCCAAACATAACAGAAGAAGAACGTAACTATATTTTAAACGGTCAAAAAATAGTTAATGATAAGATTTCATCAGAAGATAATAATGTTGATGAATACAATCCCTCAACTGGAGAATTAATTAAACATAGAGAAAGTTGGGGAGTAGTAATTGCTTCAGCAGCTATAGATCCTATTTGGTGGCTTTTTGTTGTTTGGATACCCATTTATTTAAATGGTGTTTATGATATGGATGTAAAAACGATAGCTATCTACGGTTGGGTTCCTTATGTTGGAGCTATGTTAGGAGCATGGTTTGGAGGTTTATTAGCTCAAAATAGAATTAAGTCAGGCTGGAATGTAAATAAAACTCGTAAATGGGTTATAACACTTGGTTGTATAATAATGTTTCCATCTTTCTTTTTACTAATGAATCCAGGATCACCAACAAATGCTGTAATTATTATGGCATTTATACTATTTGGTTTTCAAACTGCAATAGGTAATGTTCAAACCTTACCAAGCGATTTGTTTGGTAAAAATACTGTTGGAACATTAGCTGGTATAGCTGGTATGGCTGCAAAATTTGGAGCTTTTGGATTAACAATTTTAGTACCAATTATAACAGCTGGAGAAAATTATACACCTGCTTTTTATGTTGGAGCAGCATTAACAATATTGGCATTATTTGCAATATGGTTTTTAATTCCAAAAATTGAGCCATTAAAACCATTAGCAAATAACTAAAAAAACTAAACTATTTAAAAATATATAATCAAATAAATATGAGTATAAATAAAGGAAAAATTGCAATAGTAACAGGAGCAACTGGAGGTATAGGATTTGAAGTAGCTAAAAGACTTGGTAAAGACGGTTTTACGGTTATTTTAAATGGTATCTTTCACGAAGATGGAGCAAAGAGAGTAGCAGAATTAAAATCAGAGGGAATAAATGCAGAATATTATGGTTTTGATGTCACTGACGAAAATGCTGTAACTTCAAACATAAAAGCTATTGGAAATAAATATGGTAAAATAGATGTACTTGTAAACAATGCTGGAGGTTTAGGTGGTAGATCTCGTTTTGAAGAAATGACTACTGAATTTTACAGAAAAGTAATGGCTTTAAACCTTGATTCAGTATTTTTTGCATCAAGAGCAGCAATACCTTTTCTTAAAAAAGGTGAAAATTCAACTATTATAAACTATACATCTAACGCAGGCTGGAATGCAGGTGGTCCAGGAGCGGGAATCTATGGAACCTCAAAAGCTGGAGTTCATACCATTACAAGAGCTTTAGCAAAAGATTTAGCAGAATATGGTATTAGAGTAAATGCAGTTTCACCAGGTACAATAGATACACCGTTTCATGCACAAATTAAATCTACAAAACCAGAAGTTTTTGCTTCTTGGGCAAAAAATATTATGTTAGGTAGATTAGGCCAACCAGAGGATGTTGCTGGAGTTGTTTCATTTTTAGCGAGTAAAGATGCCGCGTTTTTAACTGCAGAAACAATTCAAGTAGGTGGTGGTCAAGCATTAGGAATTTAAATTAAAATACATTTACTTTAAATTAGATAAGAACATAAAATGGGTAAAGTAGTAACATTTGGAGAAATTATGTTAAGATTGTCTCCACAAGGTTTTTTAAGATTTTCACAGGCTAATAATTTTGATGTAGTATATGGTGGTGGAGAATCTAACGTAGCAGTATCGTTAGCAAACTATGGTGTTGATGTAGATTTTGTAACACGTTTACCAAAGAATGATATTGGCACATGTGCAATGATGGAAATGAGAAAACGAGGGGTAGGAGTTGATAAAATTGTATATGGAGGTAATCGTTTAGGAATTTACTTTTTAGAAACAGGAGCAGTTTCTCGGGGATCCAAAGTAGTTTATGACAGAGCTCACTCTGCAATTGCAGAAATAAAATCGGGAATGATCAATTGGGATACTGTTTTAGACGGTGTTGAATGGTTTCATTGGACAGGCATTACACCTGCTATTTCAAAAGGAGCTGCAGATGTGTGCTTGGAGGCTGTTAAAGCAGCAAGTGCAAAAGGAATTACTGTATCTACAGATTTGAATTATAGAGCAAAACTTTGGACCTATTGTGATGATTCGCATCGAGAAAAAATAATGACTGAATTAACATCTTATTGTGATGTTGTTTTAGGTAATGAAGAAGATGCCGAGAAACACTTTGGAATTCATCCAGAAGGGTTAGATGTTCACAAACATGGGCATGATGTGAAAGCAGAAGCTTTTTTATCAGTTTGTAAACAAATGATGGATAAATTTCCAAGAGCCAAAAAAGTTATTACAACTTTAAGAGGTTCTATATCTGCTTCTCATAATACATGGGCAGGCGTTTTATACGATGGTAAAAAAATGTATGAAACACGTCAATATCAAATTACAGATATTGTAGATAGAGTAGGTGGAGGAGATTCTTTTATGGGTGGCTTAATCTATGGATTATTAACATACCCTGAAGATGATCAAAACGCATTAGACTTTGCTGTTGCAGCATCTTGTTTAAAGCATACAATTAAAGGAGACGCAAACTTAGTTACAGTTTCTGAAGTTGAAAAATTAATGGGAGGTGATGCCTCTGGACGTGTAGCAAGATAAAGATATGGCTAAATTCACAAGATTAGAAGTAGCTAAAGTGATGAAAGATACAGGAATGGTTCCTTTATTTTATCATCAAGATTTAGAAGTAAGTAAAAAAGTAATTACAGCTTGTTATAAAGGTGGGGCAAGACTGTTAGAATTTACTGCCCGTGGAGATTTTGCTCATGAAGTATTTGGTGAATTAGTCAAATATGTTACCAAAGAATTACCACAAATGATAATGGGAGTAGGGTCAGTAACCGATGCTGCATCTGCCTCAAGATTCATGGCCTTAGGAGCAAACTTTATTGTAACACCAGTTTTAAGAGAAGATATTGCTTTGGTCTGTAATAGAAGAAAAGTACTTTGGTCTCCAGGTTGTGGTTCTTTAACTGAAATTGCAAGAGCTGAAGAATTAGGGTGTGAAATTGTAAAGTTGTTTCCTGGTGGTATTTATGGACCAGAATTTGTAAAAGCGGTTCGAGGCCCTCAACCGTGGACAAGTATAATGCCAACAGGTGGTGTTGCTCCTACTAAAGAAAATTTAGAAGGTTGGTTTAAAGCAGGAGTTACTTGTGTTGGAATGGGATCAAAATTAATAGCAAAAGAAACTAATGGTACTTTTGATTATGATAAAATTCAAGCCAAAACCAAAGAAGCTCTAGATATTATCAAAGGATTAAAAATATAATATTTTGAAATCATCTAAATTCTTAATACCTATTTCCAATTTATATAGTTTTTTTCGATAATTTCAATAACTACTACTAATTATTATTATAAAATTGGTTGAACCAAACTCATTACATCTATAAATAAAAGATTTTAAATAGTAGAAATATGCTAAAAAAAGCCATTCAATTTATGATTGTTAGTGCTTTTGCATTTGCACTATTAAATGCTTTTGTAAAAAATTTAAAAGGGTTTAGCGTTTATCAAATTGTTTTATTTAGAGCTGTTGGTACACTTTTTTTTACAATACCTTTAATTGTTAAGGCTAAAATTCCACTTTTAGGAACTCATAAAAAATTATTGCTTTCTAGAGCACTTTGTGGAGTTATTTCTCTAACATGTTTTTTTGAATCTTTAAATTATTTAGATGTTGGAACAGCAGTTTCACTAAGATATACCTCACCAATTTTTGCAGCAATTTTTGCAGTTTTATTTTTAAAAGAGAAGATAAAACCCCTGCAGTGGCTGTTGTTTATTTTAGCTTTTTTAGGGGTTTTAATAATTAAAGGTTTTGGAACTAATGTAGACTCTATTGGTTTGTTATTAGTTTTATTTTCAGCCTTTTTTCTGGGTTTAATATTAGTAATAATAAGAAAAATAGGAGCTACAGAACATCCTTTAGTAATTATAAACTACTTTATGGTTTTTGCTTTTCTTTTTGGGGGAGTAATGTCTGTTAACTCATGGAAAACCCCAAATCTAAAAGAATTCATTTTACTATTAAGTTTAGGTGTTTTTGGATATGTTGGTCAGCTATTTATGACCAAAGCATTTCAAACCAATGAAACCAATACAATTGCACCTTTAAAATATCTTGAAGTAATTTT
>CAJQMN010000107.1 GCA_905479435.1 uncultured Flavobacteriaceae bacterium
CATTTCAACTTAATAGTTTTAAAAGTAGAGGCATTACCTCAACAGTAGGATCACAAGATGAAGTTACCATTGCTGCTGTTATTCTTGATGCCTATAGAGCACTAGAAAAACTTGCTAAACATCCTAAAATTAATGAGGATAAAGTAGCAATCACTGGATGGAGTCTAGGCGGTGGAGTAACGCTATTTGCTGGTTGGTTACCTTTAAAAGAGGCTATCACAGATCAAGTGAGTTTTGCTGCGCATTTAGCTTTTTATCCACCCTGTTTTATAAATCCAGAAAACCTTTCATTTACAAAAGCACCAATACATATTTTAATAGGTGAGGCAGATGACTGGACACCGGCTAAACCCTGTGAAGATCTGGTTGAAAAACTATCTAATACAACCAATATAAGTATCACTACATATCCAGATGCACACCATGGATTTGATAGTGAAAAACCCGTTGTTTGGAATGAAAAAGGCTATAGTTTTAAAGATTGTTTATTTGATTTAACCGCAGACGGAGATGTTTTGATGAATTATTTGAGATTACCAATGTCTAGTCCTATGTTACAGAAGATTGGTTTTCTCTTCTGTGTTGATAAAGGGGTACATGTTGGTGGCAACATAGATGCTAGAAAAAAATCTTTGGCATTTGCCAAAGATTTTATGAATAATAAATTATTAAAAATTAAATAATTGATCCCTAAAAAATGAGTGTATTACATTGTTTTTCCCACAAAAACATTCACTTTAGAATTGATAGGGTTTCCACTAGCTCGTCTATTCATAACTACTTGACCACAATGCCATATCGCATCTGAAATTGGCCCATTAATCATATTCCAAAAAGGAAATGACATTTTATTACCTCCTTGGTTTAGCGTGATTGTTAAGGTTGACAAATCTTCGATTTCTTTAAGATTATTATAAACATATTGAAGATTTTTTAGAGTTTTTTCTCTTAACCCTTGATAATTTAATTTGTCCTGTGAAAAATCAAATTCTTTACCATCTATGGTAAGAACCATTGCAAGAGTTAATCCATAGATGTGTTCAATTACTTCAAAAGTAGATCTGCTATCTTGGCTTGGCTTATAATTTAAATCATTTTCATTTAAAGATTCTGTTGACCAATAAAATCGATATCCTAATCCTTCGATCATTCTTGATACGACATTTGTTGATGAATATTCTGATGGATACTCTCCTATTTCATAAAATGGTAATTGATTCTGTTGTGCATTCATACTTAACGATATTAATAAAAAAAAATATATACTTTTCATTGATGTTGTTTTTTAAATAATTAGCTATAGTTTTAAAAGAAAAGTAATTTAATAAAAAAATTATATATATTTATAAATAGTCTTAAAAATCATAAAAAAATTTAAAATAACCTTAAAGGTATGTCATTTAAACTCCTAAAAATAGCTAGATCAAACCAAAAAAACTCTTCTGGATATTTGAAATATGCTATTGGTGAAATTATATTGGTAGCTCTTGGTATATTGATTGCTTTACAAGTAAACAATATGAACCAGTCTAGATTGGAGAAAAAAGCATTGAAAAATTATTTTGAAAAAATAAAATCTAATGTTCAGTTAGATATGGAAGAGTCTAAAAATCTTTTGAAATTTAGAACTGATCATGCACATGCTTGTAATGAAGTTTCCGAAATGTTAATTAACAATGATTTTTCTAATCAATTGAAAATTCAACAGTCTATTTTTGATATGATCATAGAGAAACAACTAAATTATAATAGGTCTGCTTTTGAATCTCTAAAGAGTTCGGGATATTTAAGGCATCTTCACAAAAAAAGTCTTGAAAAGTTAATGTATAGCTATTATGACCAAGTTGATGAAATAGAAATGTTTGAGATAGATCAACGAGACTGGGCCAATGCTCTTGAGTTAGAGTTGGATAAAAATGGTTTTATATATGAATGGACACAAATTGGAGAGAAAGTTCATAAAAATTTATTTACACAAATCTCTTGGTACACCAAAACATTAAAATCTCATGAAGGACATAAAATTATAATGAGATTGCTATTTAGAGGTGGCTCAAATACTTCTCTTCTTACAGGGCTTTATGAAAATCATATACAAAGTTCTAAAAAACTTCTTGAAGAAATGGATCTTTATTTAAAAGAACTATAAATTAATTGCTTTAAACAATTAATTTTTATTTATTTTAGTTTTTTTTTAAAATATAATTTTTCAACAAGAAACTTTTAACTAATTATTTAAACTAAGATTATGAAAAAAATTTTATTAGGGTTTGCATTACTTGCATCTTTATCAATGACAGCACAGTATTATTCTATAACTTATGTATCAGTAGCTTCTGATGATGTTGCAGAATTTGAACGAAAGGAAACAACATATTGGTCTAAAGTAAAGAAGGCTGCTATTGATAGAGGAGAACAAAATCTCTGGTTATTGATGCGTAAAGTAGGTACAGCTGGCAATAATGACGTCAATTATGCTTTTGTTAACGGCTATCCATCCCTTGAAGCTATGACAAGTACTTCATGGAATACATCATCATTAGGGTTTGATGTTCAAGATGCAATGTCTCCATACACTGTTTATGAGATTCACAATTATAAAGTATTAGATCAGATTCCTGGTGAGGGAGGAAAATATTCTGTTTGGAATTATGCTCGTCCAAAAAATATGAAAGGCTTTGTGAGTGAAAATCAAGATCTTTGGAAGCCAATGATGGAAAAAACAATTAAAGATGATAAAACCGGACTAACAAATTGGGGTATTGGCGCTAAAATTTATCCAATGGGGCAAGATGAAAGTACAGTAATGACATGGGATGGTTACAAAACTCTTGTTGATGCTATGAAAGCTTTAGATGTTTCTGATTTTACTCCACCAGCTAAATCAAAAATGTCTGATTATGATCCAGACGGATTTAGACTTCGTGTGATATGGGAACAAGTAATGGCAGTTCAACAATAAAAAAACTTAAAATTTTAGAAAAATGAAAAATATAATAGTATTGATCTTAATGGCAACTGTTTCTATTTCTTGTAACAACAGTAATGAATCAGAATCGAAAAGTACTCCCAATCCAATTGGAGTTGAAATTCCTAATGACAGCACAAGAATATCTCTTTACGGAGGGGATATGAACACCACAAAACTTTGGGAAACCTATATTAAAGCACACAATGAAAAAGACCTAAAAACAATTGAAAGTATTAATGACGATGCTTTCAAAGGATATCCGCCGAATGGAGAAGTAATTGATGGATCTAAAGCTCATATTGGATTTTTAGAGGATTGGTTTACCAATAGTAGCCCAAAGTGGAGAACTAAGTATATGATTGCAAATGAATTTACTGATAACAAAGGGGTGTTAAATCAATGGGTAACTTCTGGACAAGATTTAACTGACATGGTCGATGGTGAAGAAGTTACGGTTCATCATGTTCATGACGCACTTTTTGTAAATGGAAAAATAAAGATGATTTATGTGTATGAAAGAGCAAAAGCTAATGAGTAAACATTCTCAATTTTAAAAAATAACCTCATCGATTGATGGGGTTATTTTTTTTAAAATTATATCTACTATTCGATATAAAAAATATATCTTGAAAATCTGTTTATCAAAATTAAATATAACCAACAACCTATGACACTATTCTTATCATTTTTTGGATTCACAGCTTTAGTAGCTATCATATCCTATTTGAAAACTAGAAATATTAAAGAAACTTCTTCAGATGGATATTTCCTTGGTGGTAGAAGCTTAACTGCTGGAGTAATTGCTGGATCTCTTTTGCTTACTAACCTATCTACTGAACAGATAGTTGGTCTGAATGGGTCTGCATACCAGAGTGGCTTATCTGTAATGGTATGGGAAACTCTAGCCGCTATTGCAATGGTGGTAACAGCACTATTTTTATTGCCAAGATATTTAAAAGGTGGGTTAACAACTGTTCCTGGATTTTTAGCAAAACGCTTTGATGTTACAACAAAGACCTTAACCTCTATTTTATTTCTATCGGGTTATGTAGTGGTATTACTTCCTGTGATTTTATATTCAGGGTCATTAGCGATTAGTGGTATGTTCGACATCCCTCAATTACTAGGTGTAACGCACACCCAATCTATCTGGATTTGTGTATGGGGTATTGGAATCATTGGATCTATATATGCTGTATTTGGTGGTTTAAAAGCTGTGGCTATTTCAGATTCTATCAATGCAATTGGCTTATTAATTGGAGGTCTTTTAATCCCAGTTTTTGGCTTACTCATGATTGGTGATGGGAGTCTTTTAGAAGGGCTTTCTGTTTTAACAACAGAAAATCCAGAGAAGTTTAAATCTATGGGTGGGCCTACTGATCCTGTACCATTTTATACCATATTTACTGGAATGATGTTGGTGCAATTGTTTTATTGGGGTACCAACCAACAGATTATTCAAAGAGCTTTGGGGGCTAAAGACCTAAAGGAAGGACAAAAAGGATTATTACTCGCCTCATTTATAAAAATATTGGGACCTATTATTGTAGTATTACCGGGGATTATTGCCTTTCATCTATTTCAAGGAAATCTAGAAAGTGCAGATTCTGCATACCCTATGTTAGTTAAAGAAGTACTGCCTACAGCTTGGGTAGGTTTCTTTGCAGCAGTGTTATTTGGAGCTATTTTAAGTTCTTTTAATAGTGTATTAAACAGCTCTGTTACCTTATTTGGAATTGATGTTTACAAACAACATATTAATAAAGAAGCAGATGAGAAAACAATTGTAAAATATGGAAAAATCTTTGGTGTTGTTTTAGCAATTGCTGCCATGTTTATAGCTCCTCTCATTGCTAATGCTGGAAGTTTATTTGACTATCTCCAAGAGATTAACGGAATTTACAGTATTCCTATTTTAACCATTATTGTAGTGGGTTATTTAACTAAACGTGTGCCAGCCATTGCCGCTAAAATTGGACTAGCTTCAGGTTGTTTATTATACATCGCTAGTCAATTTTTTATGCAACCTTACTTTGTTTCTAATGCATTAAAATTGGCAAAAGATAATGGAGTCACAGACGAAGCTGCATTGGCATTAATTGAAGCACAAGCATATCCGCACTTTTTAGATATAATGGCTTTATTGTTTATTCTGAATGTAGGGATCATGTTACTCATTGGTAAATTATATCCTAGAAAAGAGGAATTTGTTCAAGAGCATACCAAACAAGTAGACATTACTCCATGGAAATACACAACACAAGCTGGAGTTGCAATCTGTGTTATCG
>CAJQMN010000108.1 GCA_905479435.1 uncultured Flavobacteriaceae bacterium
GAAAGTTCTGTTGAATATGACAAAACAAAACCATTAGCTGTGATTACAAGAGCAACAATTAAACCTAAATTGGCATACCAATTCTGGAAAAATGTTCCTGCTGTTTCTAAATCAATGGACAAGTATGATGAGTTAATTTTTTCTAAAGGGATTGGAGAATTTCCACTATTAATGCAGGCAACCTTTTCTCTTTGGAGTAGTGCAGAAGCCATGATAAATTATGCTTATAAAAACCCAAAGCATGCAGAAATGGTTAAAAAAACAAGAGAATTAAACTGGTATTCTGAAGAGTTATTTGCTCGTTTTCAGCCTTTCTATCAGGAAGGAAATTTAATTCCTAGAATTCTTTAATTTATTGCTATAACTCTTAGCTTCTTTCATCACTTTTGGTGCCAGAATAATAGTTGCCAACATGGTTGGAATTGCCATCAAAGCAAAAGCACTATCTATTAAATTAATCATAGTGTCTAAACTAGCAGTTGCCCCAATTAGAATACTTCCAATGAATAAATAATTATATACATGTTTGTATTTTGCACCCACTAAAAAAGAAAGAGATTTAGTCCCGTAATATGAGTATGAAAATAATGAGGAAATACTAAATATTGCAACACAAACCATCAATAAATATTTTCCAATTCCAGGCATTGCATTTCCAAAAGCTGTTGCGGTTAAAGTCACACCATTGGTGTCGGTTGTTTGCCAAACACCTGTAACTAATATGGCTAATGCAGTTAACGTACACACAATAATGGTATCTATAAATGGGCCTAACATAGCAACTAAACCCTCTCTTACAGGTTCGTCAGTTTTTGCAGCTCCATGTGCCATTGGAGCAGTTCCAACTCCGGCTTCATTAGAAAATGCTCCGCGCTTTATCCCTAAAATAATTAAAGCTCCTACTACACCTCCAAAAAAAGATTCCTCATTAATAAAGTCTGCTGAAAAAGCATCTGTGAAAATCATCATAAAGTATTTAGGAACTACTTCAATATTTACAATTAAAATAATAACTACCAAAATAAAATAAAGCAATACCATAGAAGGCACTAATCTTGCCGTAACCTTACCTATCCTTTTTAATCCCCCGAGAACAACTATAGATGTGATAATAACAAGAAAAACTCCAATACCTAAATTTGTGTAATTCGTTACTTCTACTCCGTTCGGTTTTAATAATATATCGTTGACTGCTTGTGTTAATTGATTTACATTAAAAACTGGAAGTGCACCAATCATAGCACATGCACTAAAAAAAATTGCCAATGGTTTCCATTTTTTTCCCAGACCTTCTGTGATAAAATACATAGGTCCACCTTGTAATACTCCATGACTATCTTTTCCCCTAAACATGATGGCTAAAGAGGAAGTAAAAAACTTTGTAGACATCCCTACTATAGCACTTATCCACATCCAAAAAATTGCTCCTGGACCTCCCATAGCTATTGCCACAGCAACTCCAGAAATATTGCCCATCCCAACAGTTGCTGAAAGTGCTGTTGTTAATGCTTGAAAATGACTTATTTGCCCAGGATCATTTGGGTCATCATATTTACCACGCAATACTTGGATGGCATGACCGAAATACCTGAAAGGTAAAAACCTAGAAAGGATGAGGAGGTAAATCCCTCCACCAATTAATAATAATAATAATGGATACCCCCATATAAAAGAGGCAAAGAAAGCAATACTGTCTTCTATAGATTTCATTTAAATATAATTTCTGAGGTAGTTGATGTAATATTCATTTTAATTTTTTCACCAAAAACTAGAGCTCTATTATCTGGTTCATGTCCCGCAGGAAAATTAAATAAAACAGGAAAATCAAACTCTTCTACAACATCTAAGATAAGCTGCTCAATAGAACTTCCCCAGGCTGTTGTGTTCTTTTTTATATTACTCATGTCACCTACAATAAGCCCTTTACAATTATCAAAATATCCTGCTCTTTTTAAACTTTGTAGCATTCTGTCAATATGATATTTATATTCACCTATTTCTTCAATAAATAAAATATTACCATCAGTATTTAACTGACTTTCACTTCCTAACATACTTTGTAAAATACTAAGATTTCCTCCAACTAACACCCCTTCTGTTACCCCTTCTTTATTATATTTAGAAGAATTTATTTTATACGTCAACGCTTCTCCAAATAAAGCCTTTCTGAGGGTTTCAATACTTTGTTTCGTTTTTTCTGAATCAAATAATAAACTTGTTCCCATCATAGCATGTAGGGTTTGAATTCCGAGATTATGAATATGGCTATGAAAAGCAGTTATGTCTGAATACCCAACAATCCATTTTGGGGATCTTTTAAATTTGTCATAAACTAAATTGTCTAAAATACGTCCACTACCATAACCTCCTCTTGCGCACCAAATTGCCTTAATACTTGGGTTGTCCAACGCATTTTGAAAATCACTTGTACGTTCTTCATCTGTACCTGAAAAATGATTGTTTTGATTAAAAACATGGTCGCCAATGATAACTTTTAAACCCCAACTTTCTGCAAGTTCTTTGGCTTCATTGATAATATTTTCTCTTTTAATAAGAATTCCTGCTGGAGCTATTATAGCAATACTGTCTCCAGCCTCAAGATACTTTGGTTGAACTAATTTCATACGTTTTGAAATTGAATCATTATTTGTTTGTCCAAAAGACAAAATAGAAATAAAGAATAAAACTACGAATACAGATTTAATTCGTCTCTTCATAAAAATGATTTTTGTAAATGTATCTAAATTCATTGGGCTTTCAAAAATATGTTCAACTTGCTTTTTGTACTTTTGTTAACCAAAATTAGTTCAAAAGAATATTTATGAGTTCATCCAAAAGATATACTGTTACCGCAGCCTTACCCTACACTAACGGACCTATTCATATTGGTCATCTAGCTGGGGTATACGTTCCTGCAGATATATATGCCAGATATTTACGTTTAACAGGAAATGATGTTGCATACATATGTGGGAGTGATGAGCATGGTGTGGCGATCCCTATGCGAGCAAAAAAAGAAGGCGTTTCTCCTCAGGTTATTATTGATAAATATCATACAATAATTAAACAATCTTTTAAAGATTTTGGAATCTCATTTGATAATTACTCCAGAACTTCCTCAAAAATTCATCATACAACAGCCTCAGATTTTTTTAAACACTTACACAAAGAAGAAGCCTTTGTAGAAGAGGTAACCGAGCAATTGTATGATGCTGAAGCTAATCAGTTTTTAGCAGATAGGTTTGTTATTGGAACCTGTCCAAAATGTGGTTTTGAAGAAAGTTATGGAGATCAGTGTGAGCAATGTGGAACCAGCCATAACGGAACAGATTTAATTAATCCTAAATCCGCTATTACCGGAAATACTCCAACACTTAAGAAAACAAAACACTGGTTTTTGCCACTAGACAAACATGAATCTTTTTTACGTGAATGGATTTTAGAAGGCCATAAAAACGATTGGAAATCTAATGTTTTAGGACAAGTGAAATCATGGATTGATGATGGTTTACGACCAAGAGCCGTTACTCGAGATTTAGCATGGGGAATTCCTGTTCCTGCAGACGGTGGTGAGGGGAAAGTTTTGTATGTTTGGTTTGATGCTCCTATTGGTTATATCTCTTCAACAAAAGAATGGGCAGAACGAGAAGGTAGAAATTGGGAAGATTATTGGAAAGATAATAATACAAAACTGGTTCATTTTATAGGAAAAGATAATATTGTCTTTCATTGTATTATTTTTCCAAGTATGCTGAAAGCACATGGTGGATATATTTTACCTGAAAATGTTCCTGCCAACGAATTTTTAAATTTAGAAGGAAATAAGTTGTCAACTTCTAAAAATTGGGCTGTTTGGCTTCATGAGTACTTAGAAGACTTCCCAGGTCAACAAGACGTATTGCGCTATACCTTAACAGCAAATGCTCCAGAAAATAAAGACAATGACTTTACATGGAAAGATTTTCAAGCGAAAAATAACAATGAGTTGGTCGCTATTTTTGGAAACTTTATAAATCGTGTGGTTGTTTTGACAAACAAATATTATGGTGGACTAGTTCCTTCTGCCGGAGAGTTAAAAGAAGTTGATGAAGATACGTTAGCAGCAATTAAATATTTCCCTGAAAGTATTGGAAAATCTATCCAACGATATAGATTTAGAGAAGCCTCACAAGAATTAATGAATCTTGCTAGATTAGGAAATAAATACCTAGCAGATGAAGAACCTTGGAAAGTAATTAAAGTAGATGAAGAGCGCGTAAAAACAATCATGTATGTTGCCCTTCAAATTGCTTCTGCTTTAGCAGTAGTTTCTGAACCATTTTTACCTTTTACTTCAGACAAATTGAAAAAAATGCTGAACATTTGTGATGCTATTGATTGCTCATGGAATGATGTTTCAGAAAAAAAGACCTTACTGCCTGCCAATCATCAAATTGGAACTGCAGAATTATTATTTTCAAAAATTGAAGATAAAACAGTTACCGTACAATTAGAAAAACTAGCGGCAACTAAAAAAGCCAATGAGGAAGAAAACAAAACAGTAGAACCTCAAAAAGAAACCATAGACTTTGAAGACTTTACAAAGTTAGACATGAGAGTTGGAACCATATTAGAAGCTGTAAAAGTTGCTAAGACTAAAAAATTATTACAACTCAAAGTAGATGTTGGTATAGATGTTAGAACCATAGTTTCTGGCATAGCAGAAAGTTTTTCTCCTGAAGAGATTATTGGACAACAAGTAACTGTATTAACCAATTTAGCTCCAAGAAAAATTAGAGGTGTAGAAAGTCAAGGAATGATTTTAATGACAGATACCTTAGATGGAAAATTAGCTTTTGTAGAACCAGAACAAAAAGTAAGTAACGGCCAACAAATAAGTTAATGCTTAAAATAGCATATCATCCAATTTACAAACACAGTTTGCCAGATGGGCATAGGTTTCCAATGGAAAAATATGACCTTTTACCTCAACAATTAGTTTATGAAGGAACCTGCAATGAAGAAAATTTCTTTGAGCCTGAGGTTCCAAATAATAAGTACTTTTTTATCGTTCATGACGCAGCGTATGTTTCAGATTTAATGAATTTGACTCTCAATCAAAAAGCAGCAAGAAAAATTGGCTTTCCATTAAATGAAGATTTAATTGCGAGAGAAATGATTATTGCAGGTGGTACTATAAAAGCTAGTGTATTTGCAATCAAGTATGGTATTGCAATGAATATTGCTGGAGGAACTCACCACGCTTTCACAAATAAAGGAGAGGGGTTTTGCATGTTAAACGACCAAGCCATTGGTGCCAGGTATCTTCAAGAAAAAGGGTTGGCAACTAAAATTTTAATTGTTGATTTAGACGTTCACCAAGGAAATGGCACTGCAGAAATATTTCACAATGACCCTACTGTTTTTACCTTTTCAATGCATGGAAAAAGTAATTTTCCGTTTCATAAAGAAAAAAGTGATTTAGATATCCCCTTAGAGAACGAAACAGGAGATACATTATATTTATCTCTTTTAAAAGAAACCTTACCTGAATTAATAAAAATACAACAGCCTGATTTTATCTATTATTTATGTGGTGTCGATGTGGTTAAAACAGATAAGCTAGGGAAACTTTCTCTTACGATAGAGGGCTGCAAAGAGCGTGATAGATTTGTCCTACAAACATGCAAAAATCAAAATATTCCTGTAATGTGTAGCATGGGTGGAGGTTATAGCCCTGATATTAAAATTATTATTGATGCGCATGCCAATACCTTCAGATTAGCACAGGAAATTTTCTTTTAATTTAGCCCTAATTCCTTTCTTAGATACGCATCCTTCAAACTATTTTGTCTCCAATAAGGGAGCATTTTTTGAGCCTTTAAAATAGCGCTAGTAGTCCTAGTTTTTCCATCAAAAGAAGAAGGAAATTTTTCAAACCATCCCATAATTTTATAAGGTGCTTTATTTTCAAAAACTATACGTATACTTCTTTTCAATTGAGGATACACTATTTTATATTGCATTAAATTTGAGCCAGAAATCTCTTTTCTATCATAAGGAATTAAGGAGGTTATTGCCTTATAAGATTGAATTTGTAAATGTTTTAATTGAATATAATTAGCAGGAGGAATTAACTGAATAGTTCCTAAAGGTAATAATAAGGGGTTCATTCTAAGCACGTTAAAAACCTCGTCTTCAAGATATGATTTTTTAATTCTTGTAGTTTTATCTCCTTCTGTTTCAAAATATGAGTTGTGTTCTACTTTGTAATCTGTATTTGAAATAAGATTAAATTGAGTATACATAGTTCCACACCATTCTTGAGAGGAAGCAGATACTTTTAGTGATTTTGGAAACTTATTTCTATCTATTGGAGTAAATACAGAATTAAATAATGAGTAATCATAGACTCCTGTCGTAAATTTTTTTAATTGAATATTTTTTAAAATCCATGCAGAATTTTCATTTACATAACGCTCATTTTTTACTTGTTTATCTGTTAAAAAATCTTCGGTTACAAAAACACTAACAAGTTGTCCTGAATGATTTTCTTGATATCTATTTTGAGAAACTTCGTATACATTTACTTCTGCTTTCCCTTGAGACCAATAATTATTAACTGCTACATTATTTATTTGAGCACATATGCCTCCAACAGGAAATAAACTTATTATGAATAGAATTTTAAATATTGATGTTTTCATGAACTGGTTATTTACAAGTAAAGATAAAGTTTTTTAAAACTTGAAAATGATTCTCTACAAGACTTCAAAAATTTGTAATTTGGTGGTTTGATATATGATACACGAATTAAAAGACATCATTCGTTCTGCTAAAATTGCACAAAGCAAAGGCATCAAAACCGTTCTTGCCTCAGTGGTTTCTTTAGATGGTTCATCTTACAGAAGGCCGGGAGTAAGAATGTCTGTTCAAGAAAATGGAAAAATGATTGGTGCTGTTAGTGGCGGTTGTGTGGAAAAAGAAATCTTACGTCAAGCACAGCACGTTTTTAAAACAAATTCATCAATTTTAATGGAATATGATGGGAGATATCGTCTGGGGTGTGAAGGAATTTTATATATTTTAATTGAGCCTTTTCATCTTTCTAACACATTTTTTGATGCTTTTGAGAAGCAATGCTCTTCAAGAAAATCTTTTCTCATTAATTCTTATTTTTCAAAAGAGACCACAGAAAGAGCCCAGGGAAGTACTTGCTTTCATTTTGGAGATCAAGAATTGTCTGTGTCAAAATTAAAACCTGAAAAAAAATTGAATCTTTTCAGTCAAACCATCAAGCCAGGACTTAAATTAATTATTATTGGATGTGAACATGATGCAGTTCAATTATGTAAATACGGATCAGCAACAGGGTGGGAAGTTGAAATTGTTGCTCCAATAGATGAGCTAAAAACAATTGACGATTTTCCTGGTGCCGCTAATTACTATGGAATTCATGAAAAAGAATTTAGTACAATTTCTATTGATTCTCAGACTGCGGTAGTGATTATGTCTCATAGTTATGTTAGAGATTTAAAATACCTGTCTGAACTTCTTGGAAAAGATGTAAATTATATTGGATTACTTGGCCCTAGTAAGCGAAGAGAAAAATTATTGAATGATTTAATTGAAAAAAATGATTTAATTTCTGAAGATTTTTTTGACAAAATATATGGTCCTGCTGGTATTAATATAGGGGCAGAAACACCTCAAGAAATAGCGATTTCTATTCTTGGTGAAATATTATCTGTCATTAGAAATCAAAAACCCATATATTTGAAAGATAAACAAATTGGAATACATCAATGATGTCTAAAACTGCGATATTAATTCTTGCTGCTGGAGAATCTAAGAGAATGGGTGAGCCCAAACAATTATTACCCTACAACAATTCTACATTACTACTTCACACTATTGAACAAGCCAACAGTATAAAATATGCAGATGTTTTTATTGTTATCGGCGCTCATTTTAGTGATGTTTTTAAATCTATTAGAGGTCAAAAAGCTACAATCCTCAAAAATAACAATTGGGAAGATGGTATGGGAAGTTCAATAAGCAAAGGTGTTGAACTCATAAAGAAGAAAAATAATTATGATAGGGTTTTAGTTACACTTGCAGATACTCCTCTTATAACTCAAGAACATTATGAAGGACTAATCTCATTGTCTGACGAAACAGGTAAACGAATTATACTCACTAACTATGAGGAAGTCTCAGGGGTTCCTGCCATTTTTGACAAATCATTATTCAATGAGTTATCAATTTTATCTGATAATGAAGGTGCAAAACCTGTAGTGATTAAATATAAAAAAGAGGTCTTAGAAATGACATCTAAGATTCCCTTTTTTGATGTTGATACCAAAGAAGCATATCAAAAACTATTGAAATTATCCTAATAATTTACTTTTAGATATTTCCAATTGATTAATAAACGGTTGTTTTAATAAGCGCTCACCTGTTGCCTTATAAATAGCGTTAGCCACTGCTCCTCCGGCTGGAGGAAGACCTGGTTCCCCTAAACCTGTGGGTGATAAATTACTTTCAACAAAGTAAGTTTTTACTTCTGGCGTTTCTTCCATTCTAATTAAACGATACTTATCAAAATTAACTGATTGAGGAATTCCTTTCTCAAAAGATAAATCACCATACATCGCATGACCAATACCATCAATAACCCCACCCTCAACTTGGTTTTTCGCTCCTAAAGGGTTCACAACAATTCCGCAATCAACAGCCACTGTTACTTTTTTAACAACTGGCATCCCATTTTTTAACTCAACATCTGCAACCTCTGCTACGTGAGTATTATGACTATAATAGGCTGAAAAACCTTGATAAATCCCCTCAGATGTTTTACCCCAGTTAGACTTATTAATAACTAAATTAATGGTTGCCTCCATTCTTTCAGGAGAATATTGAATTCGCTCATCTGTTGTTCCTTTAACATTTTGTAGAAGGTCAATAATTAACTGAGGATGATCTTTGTTTAATTCAGTAGCTATTTCACTAAAAAAACTTTGTTCTGCAAATGCTAAAAAGTTTGTAAAAGGTGCTCTCCAAGCACCAGTTGTAATATTACTTTTATAATTTGCAGTACTTACTTTATAGTTTGGAACACATCCTGCTGGAAAAAAATTTGAAATCAATCCATACATATTCCCATTAATTGCGGCCTCTTTTAAGTGATAAGCTGTTAGCTTTCCCTCTTTAATAGCAGCTTTTATCCTGTATTTAATAGCAGGTCTGTAGGTTCCAGCTGCCATGTCGTCTTCTCTAGAAAAAATAACTTGTATTGGTTTTTTAGCGATGTTTGAAATTTGAGCCGCTTCTTCGGCAAAATCTCCATAAAGTCTTCTACCAAAACCACCTCCCATTCTAGTCATTTCTAGATGAATTTCCTCTGGTTTTCTATTTAAAATTTTTGCTATTTTACCTGCAGTCCATGCGGGGGTTTGAATAGGGCCTACAAGATGAACTTTTTTATCGGTAACATTCGCGTAAAAATTCATTGGCTCCATGCAGTTGTGTGGTAAAAATGGAGACTCATAGGTTCTTTCAATAATTTTATCTGCAACTTTAAAAGCGGACTCTACATTTCCGTCTTCTCTATTTGTTTCAAACTTGTTACCGTTTAAAATCTTGATCAATTCAAAATTATGATCGTCGGTGCTTTCCAGTTTTGTGTCGTTCTCCCAAAGAGCTACTAATGCCTTTTTTCCTTTCATTACTGCCCAAGTATTCGAACCTAAAACAGCTATTTTATCTCCAAACTTAATAACCTCTGTAACCCCGTTAATACTTTTTGTAATTTGATCATCAAAACTAGCTAGTTTATTACCAAAAGCTGGTGGTCTTAATACAGAAGCATAAACCATTCTCTCAGAACTGTAATCTATTCCAAATAGAGGATCTCCTGTAATTATTTTTTGAATATCTACATTTGTAATATCATGTCCAATAATTTTAAAATCTTTAGGGTCTTTAAGATTAATATTTTCTGGAACTTCTAAATTCGCTGCTACTTTAACTACTTCTCCATAACCAAGGGTATCACCAGTTGCATTGGTTATAATTCCTTGAGATGCAAAACAGGTATTTGGTTCTACCCCCCACTGAACAGCAGCAGCATTAACTAGCATTTGCTTGGCGGTTGCCCCTGTTTGGCGAAGAGCATCCCAACCAAAGCGAATGGATTGACTGCCTCCTGCAACTTGTCTTTGATAATTTTTTGGGTCATAAAATCCCTGTGCAACAGAAACCTTTTCCCATGCAACATCTAACTCTTCAGCGATAATCATTGGCATAGACGTTTTAACACCTTGTCCTATTTCAGGATTTGGTGAAAAAATTGTGACATATCCTTCGTCAGAAATTTTTATGAATGCATTAAAATCGTTAAAATTTAGATTGGAAATATCTATTGGTAAAATGGCTTCTGGCTTGCAAGCACTTAGCAAATTAAAACCAATTAACATACCTCCTCCAGCAAGTAAAGATGTTTTTAGAAAATTTCTTCTACTTAGACTTAGTGATTTATTTTGAGACATCGTGAATTTTTATAGTGAGTTAATTTATGAATTTTTTGCAGCCAATTTAACCGCTTTTTCTATTCTGTTGTAAGAGGCGCATCTGCATATATTTCCATGCATTGCTTCTCTAATTTCATCTTTTGTAGGTGTAGGTTTTTCCTTTAAAAAAGCAGAGGCAGTCATTATTTGTCCGGCCTGACAATAACCACATTGAGGCACATCAATTTCCTTCCAAGCTAACTGTACTGGATGAGTCCCAGTTTCTGAGAGCCCTTCAATAGTTGTAATTGATTCACCTGAAATGGAAGAAACTGGAAGAGAACAACTTCTTACAGCACTATTATTAAGATGTACAGTACAGGCACCGCATTGAGCTATTCCACAACCAAATTTAGTCCCTTTTAACGATAATTCATCTCTCAAGACCCAAAGAAGCGGCGTATCTTCATCTACATTAACAGTAATTTTTTTTCCATTAATTCTTAAGGTATAGTTTGGCATAATTTATGAATTTGTATTTGAAGGCATAAGTTACAAAAACTTATAATTATTTAATATTTTATTTTTTCTATAACAAAAACAGGAATTAATTATTCTATTTTTTGACTATTTTAAAAGGTTAAAAAAACCATAAAACCTTAACACAAACAATACAGAAAACTTAAAAGTCTTTGTTTTTAAAAGATTTAGCGTAATTTAGTAACCAAACATTTAAAGAAAAATTTAACTTTAGTTAAAATCATTCTATTAATTGTCCTTAATTTTTTAAGTCAAAAAAAATGAAGTTTAGAAGTTTTATTTATTTTTTTATAGTTGTTCAATTCACTGTTTTTTCACAAGAACTCCCTCCAATCGAGGTTTTTAAACCAAAAGACTATGGTGCAGAAGATCAAAACTGGAGTATTTCTCAAGGAAAAGACAAGTCTATTTACTTTGCAAATAACAAGGGGCTATTAATGTATAATGGAGCTAGGTGGAAGCTCTATAAATCAAAAAATTCATCTATTGTTCGGTCTGTAAAAGTTATTGGTGATAAAATTTACACTGGTAGCTATATGGATTTTGGCTATTGGAAAAAGAATGAATTTGGGACTTTAGAGTACAACTCTATAACTTCATATAAAAATATTTCTTTAGCTGAAGATGAAGAATTTTGGAATATACTAGAACTTGATCGGTGGATTCTTTTTCAATCTTTAGATAGAATTTACATATATGATTCAAAATTTAAAACTATTGCTACTATTGAATCAGAGACTACTATTACTAAAATTTATGAAGTAAATAATGAAATATATTATCAAAAAATTAATCAAGGAATCTTTAAATTTAAAAATGGCGAAGAGATACTGATAAATAGTGATGTTATATTGAGAGATAATGTTGTAATTAATATTTTTGAATATAACAATCAACTTTTATTTCAAACAAAGGAACACGGTTTTTTCATTAATGAGAGTTCTATAAAAATAAAGGAATGGGATATTCTACTAAATTCAAAACTTCGAGAGTACAATATTTATAATAGTTTACAACTTAAGAATGGAGATTTTATCCTTGGGTCTGTCTCTAATGGTATTTTATATATTAACAAAGAAAAAGAGATTTCATTTACAATTAATCAGAGTGAAGGCCTTGGAAACAATACAGTACTTTCGTTATATGAAGATAGTGATGAAAATGTATGGCTTGGCTTAGACAATGGAATTAGTAATATTAATTTTAATGCCCCATTCAGAGTTTACAAAGATGATTTAGGGGTTTTAGGTTCAGTTTATACTACTTTTTTAGATGATGGTATTTTATATTTAGGAACCAATCAAGGTCTTTTTTACAAAGATCAAAAAGATAGATTTCGTTTTGTTTCAGGAACAGAAGGTCAGGTTTGGTCTTTGCAAAAATTTAAAAACACTCTATTTTGTGGACATGATCAAGGAATATTTATAATTTCCAAAGGTAAAGCGGAAAGAATCCCCAACACTTTTGGAACCTGGCTGATAAAAGAAATAATTGATCAGAAAGATTTATTAATATTAGGAAACTATAAAGGGCTTTATGTGCTTCGAAATGAAAATGATAAGTGGGTTTTAAGAAATAAAATTAATGGATTTGATATTTCTTCAAGACACATTGAATTTATTAACCCAAATGAACTCCTAGTAAGTCATGAACAAAAAGGAGTCTTTCAGTTAAAGATTGACAAGGAATTTAAAGAAGTGTTATCAGCTAGTAAATCAACCATAAGAAAAAGTATAAAATCAAGTCTTAATAAATACAATAATAAAGTTCTTTATGGCTCTGATGAAGGCGTGTTTTATTATGATTCTCTTTTTGATGATTTTAAAAAAGATAGTGTCTTAAGTAATCTTTTTAACAAAACCGGTTATATCTCTGGAAAATTAATTAATGCGGATAATAAGTTATTTGCGTTCACAAATGATAATATTTCTTATGTTCAAAAAGAAAAACTAAGTGCTAAATATGAGCTGTTCTCAATCCCAATTCCAAACAGGATCAGAGAAACAAAAGATGGTTATGAAAATATTCTTTCTATAGAAGACAATAAATACCTTATCGGAACTAAAAGTGGATATATTGTTACAGATTTAAAAACTAGAGCTAAAAGTCAACAAATTATTAAATTAGATGAAATTACAACAAATTCAATTGAAGGAAGTCTAAGGTATTTAAGTTTAACTAAAAACGGGATTTTAAAAAATGAAGAAAATCATATTAAAATTTCTTATAGCATCTCTGATTTCAGTAAGTATTTACCATCATTATTTCAATATCGGTTAGTAGGTCTAAATAATAAATGGAGTAACTGGTCCTCAAAGTCTGAAGTTTACTTTGAAAACTTACCTCATGGTGACTATATTTTTGAGGTTAAGGGTAAGGTTGGAACTCAAAAAACTACCAATACAATTAAATATAGTTTCAATATTGAGAAACCTTGGTATTTAAAATCCTCATTTATATTTATATATATTATATCAGTAATTCTAATACTTATAGTTATAAATATTTTGCACAGAAATTACTTTAAAAATCAACAAGAAAAACTTTTAAAACGAAAAGAAAAAGAATTAGAAATAAAGCAACTAGAAAATGAGCAGCAATTAATGCATTTCAAAAATTTAGACTTGCAAAAGGATATTGATTCAAAAAACAGAGAACTTGGTCTATCTACAATGAATTTAATAAAAAGGAATGAGCTATTAGGAACCATAAAAAAAGAATTAGGAACTACTAAAAACACTGAGGATATTAGAGCAGTAATAGAACTCATTAACAATAATTTAAACACTTCAGATGATTGGAAACTGTTTGAAGAAGCATTTAAAAATACTGACAAAGGGTTTATGAAGAAGTTAAAATCAAAGCACTCAAACCTTACCTCAAATGACTTGAGGCTATGTACTTACCTAAGATTAAACTTGTCTTCAAAAGAAATTGCACCATTGCTAAATATTTCTATACGAAGTGTAGAAGTTAAAAGATATCGTCTACGTAAAAAGATGAATTTACCTCATGAAGCTAGTTTAAGTAGCTATATTCTAGAAATATAACTACTACAAAAACTATACATCACCATAACATAAAAATTATTAACCTATACTTAAGATTAATATTTACAATATAATAAGGGTCTATCTGAATTGAGAAGTTATTTTTGAGTGTATGTTTTTTATTGTGGTAAATTTTAAGGAATATTTAATTATATGCTCTAATTTTATTGGAAATTATTAAACAATGAAAAAATTTATGAAAAAACTGATTATTTTAGTTTCGTTCATTTTTATGTCAAGCACACTTTTTGCTCAAACTTTAAATGTAAAAGGACTTGTTACAGATGCTGTAACAGGAGAAACACTTCTTGGTGTAAATGTGATTGTAAAAAATTCTTCCAAGGGAGATGTTACAGATTTTGATGGTAATTACAAAATCTCTGGAGTGCCCAAGGGTTCAATTTTAGTCTTTAGCTACCTTGGATATCAAACAAAAGAGATAACAGCAGATCAAGAAGTTATCAATGCAGCACTTGAAGAAAGTTCTGAAACTCTAGATGAAATTGTTGTTGTAGGTTACGGAAGCCAAAGAAAAGAATTGGTATCCGGGGCATTTTCTTCTTTAAATGCCGATAAGATTGCGGAAAAAAATCCTGCTAGAATTGAGGAAGCTTTAACAGGTAATGCTGCTGGAGTTCAAGTTACCGCAAATTCTGGATCTCCAGGAGCTTCATTAAATATTAGGATTCGTGGAATAACCACAAATGGTAACAATTCACCTCTTGTAATTGTAGATGGAGTAAATATTGGATCTGATTTAAGTGTTATTGACCCGAATGATATTGAAAAAATGGACATCATTAAAGATGCCAGTTCTGCTATTTATGGGGTTCAGGCTGCCAACGGTGTCGTTCTTATTACTACAAAATCAGGGAAGAAAAATAGACCAACTAAATTTACGTTTAATTCATTTTCTTCCATTCAAGAGGCCTCGAATCAATTAGATTTAATGAATGCTAGTGAATATGCTGTTTATGTTAATGAAACAGAAATAGCTGACGGAAACAATATTCCTTACCCTAACATCAATGGTTTTGGAACAGGAACAGATTGGCAAAAGAAACTATTCACTCAAGCACCAATTACAAACTATACCTTTAGTGCAAGTGGTGGGTCGGAAAATATTACCCACAGTACAAGTGCAAGTATCTTTCAACAAGAAGGAATTATATCACCAGAAAAATCTAATTTTAATAGAATTACATTAAGAAACAATTTAGGTATTGATTTAACAGATAAATTAAAATTAAGTACCTTTTTGTTATATACTAACATTAACAGAAAAACAATTCCTGAAGGTGGTAGAGGTTCAGTTTTATATTATGGTTTAAATGCTTCACCATTAACGCCTATTTTTGATGGCACTGATGGTAGTGGTCCTTCAAGAGGTTTCTCATACATAGGAAGTGAACAAGGAATTGAAATTATCAATCCTTTCGCATTAATCAATAACACTTACAATGAGACTAAAGTAAACAGATTCACAGGTAAGGTAGAATTATCTTATGAAGTTATTGAAGATCTTAAAGTAACTTCAAGATATAATTTCAATTATGCAGATGTAACGAATAGAAATTATAATCCTCTTGCATATTATGGCCCTAATAAAGTGAATAACAATGTTAATATAGATGCTAATAATCAATTTATAAGAGACACTAATGGAAATGGTATTATCGATTTGTTTAGTGGTGTTGGAGAAGATACCCAAAATTATACAGATTATACATGGGAAACTTTTATTGATTACAAAAAGTCTTTTGATAAACACAATCTAAATTTCTTATTAGGAACTTCTATTCGAAGTGAACAATTTTATGGAGTTTATGGTTATGGATCTCTTGTTGGAGAGGATAGCTGGAGCAATGCTTACTTGTTCAATACCCAAGATATTTATGATGAATATATTTTAACTTCTTTAGATCCTGATGGAAATATTGTAGTTGATAACAGAACCGTTCAAAGAAATAGGAGTGCATCCACTGGCGTAAATGAAGATCGATGGTTTTCTCTTTTTGGAAGAGTACAATACGATTATGATGGAAAATATTTATTCTCTGCAATGGTGAGAAGAGATGCATCTACAAGGTTTGGACCAAACAATAGAACTGGTTATTTTCCTTCAGTTTCAGGAGGTTGGATACTTACCAAAGAAGACTTTTTTGATGTTGATCAAATCAATAATTTAAAAGTTAGAGGAAGTTGGGGTATTACAGGAAATGACAAAATAGGAAGTTATGGCTGGATTGGAAGACTTCAAGGAGCAAATGCTGAAGCAACTTATCCTTTTGGTAACGTACTATCCTATGGTAATGCATTAGGTCAGCTAGCAAATCCAGATTTACAATGGGAAACTAACGAACAAATTAATTTTGGTTTTGATGCTAGTTTTTTCAATAATCAATTTGATGTTACTATGGATTATTATGTGAAAACTACCCGAAATTTATTGCTTGTTCCTGAAGTTTCTGGATTACTAGGATCAACTGCAGGAGGAAGTGCTGCTCCGATTGTAAATGCAGGTACTATTGAAAACAGAGGATTAGATCTAAGTATTAACTACAAAAAACAATTGAGTGAAGATTTTAGACTAGCTACCGGATTGAATATCACTACAGTAAAAAACAAGACTTTGGAAGTGAATAATGCTGCAGGATTTATTCCAAGTGGTCAATTTGGTTTAGGACAAACTACTTCAAGATTTCAAACAGGACTTCCAATTGGCTCTTTTTATGGGTTACAAACCGACGGGATCTTTCAAAATCAAGCAGAAATTGATGCACATGCTTTACAACCGGGTGCTCAACCTGGAGATCTAAGATTTGTAGACGGAGATGGAGATGGTATAGTTGAATTTGGAAGTGAAGATGATCTTGCAGTTATTGGAAATCCAATACCTGAGATGACCTTAGGTTTTAATTTAAATTTAGATTACAAAGGATTAGATTTTGCAACTTCTCTTTACGCTTCAATTGGTAACGACGCTGTTCGAAGTTATGAGCGTTTTCTAACTTACAGTAATAAATCTAGATTGTATTTAGATCGTTGGACGGGAGAGGGAACTTCAAACACTACTCCAAGAGCTTCAACAAATGCCTCTAATAATTATCTTTTCTCAGACTTCTTCGTTGAAGATGCTTCTTTTTTAAGAATTCAAAACGTACAGCTTGGTTATTCAATTCCAAGCTCTACATTAGAGAAAATAAAAATGGATAAAGTTCGAATATATGTCGCTGCTAATAACCTATATACATTTACTAAATATAGTGGTTATAACCCAGATGTATCAAATGCAAATCCTTCTGCTGCAGGAGTTGATTTAGGTCAATATCCTCAAACTAGAACATACACATTAGGAATTAATGTATCATTTTAAAACAAAATATGATGAAAAATAAAATAATATATTTAATAGCAATCACCTTAACTTTTGTTTCTTTTACTTCGTGCGATGATTATTTAGACATTTCTCCTGAAGGACAACAGAATTCAGAAAACTTCTTTAATAACCCACAAGACTTTCAAGATGCTCTTATAGGAGTCTATGATTTATTATCTACTACTGCTTTGAACAACATCCTTGGTGAGATTGCCTCCGACAATTCCTTATGTGGAGGGGAAAATCCAACAGATGTTTTAGATTGGCAACAAATTGATGATATGATTCATACTCCTGACAATGGTACCTTAAGAAGTGTTTGGCAGTGGATGTACGCGGGAATTAGCAGAGCAAATTACATTATTGAATTTCAAGATAAAATTGATTTTGACGAAAAACAAAAAATCTTAGCAGAAAACTTATTCTTAAGATCATACTACTATTTTGAATTGGTAAAATTCTTTGGAGATGTTCCAATGTATACTGATGGAAGAATTAGTATTGTAGAAGCACAATCCATTGACAGAACACCTAAAAGTGAAATCTATTCACAATTAGAAAGTGACTTATTATCAACCATAGAAAACTTACCATGGCAACAAGTACAAAAAGGAAGAGCAACGAAAGGAGCTGCATGGTCGCTTTTGGGGAAAATTTATTTATATCAAAATAAATATGACGAAGCAGCAGATGCTTTTAATAAAGTAATATCATCTGGACAATATCAATTGGTTTCTAATTATGCCTCTATTTTCTTAAACAACAATGAAAACAATGTAGAATCTGTTTTTGAAGTTCAATACTCGGGAAGTCAAGAAGGGGCAGGATTTGGTTGTTTCCAATGTTTAGAAGGAAATTTTGCAGTAGGGTTTATGGGACCTAGATTCAGAGATGGTGATTACACCCCTTATGCCTCTGGTTTTAGTTTCAACGTTCCTATACAAGAGTTAGTAGACCTATATGATGAAGCAGATACAAGAAAAGAATCAACGATTTTTGATATTGATGCTTTTGTCGCTTCAAGACCTGATGTTACTTACAATCTAGGATCAGAACACACTGGATATTTTAATAAAAAATACATCCCTTATGCAGATGACATAGTGCTTCCAGATCAAAATATAAACAGAAGTAACAATTATAGAGCAATACGTTATTCTGATGTATTATTGATGGCTGCTGAAGCTAATTTACAAGCGTCTGCTCAAAAAGACAATCCTCAAGATTTATTAGACCAGGTTAGAGACAGAGCTTTTGGCGACTCTAATAATAGAATAACTGCGAGTCTAGAAAATATTTTAAACGAACGAAAATTAGAATTAGCTGGAGAAGGCCATCACTTTTTTGATCAAGTTAGAACTGGAAATACAGCTTCCATTCCTGGATTTACACCCAACAAAAACGAAGTTTTCCCAATTCCAAGAATTGAAATAGAGTTAGCTGGTAATCGTTGGGATCAAAATCAAGGATATTAAAATAAAAACCATTATGAAAAAAATAAAAACATTCTACAAAGCTTTACTGATACTTATAGTTATAAGTTCTTGTAAAGATGAAACAAACCTAGAGTTTCTAAATGATGTTGCTTTACCATCAAACATTGGGGTAAACTTTATTGTAACCCAAGACAATACTGGTTTAGCAACGATAACTCCATTTGCTGAAGGAGCAACTTCTTTTAGTCTTGATTTTGGAGATGGATCAGAATCTGTAAGCTTCGCTAACGGAGAAAATGTTCAACATGTTTATGCAGAAGGAACTTATACAGTGGGAGTTGTTGCTTCTAACTTAATTGGTGAAACAGCAGAGATAACTCAAGAACTTGTGATGTCATTTCAGGCGCCAAGAAACCTAGAAGTATCTATTGAAAACGATGTTGCTGTTTCAAGAAAAGTAAATATAACTGCAACAGCAGAGTTTGCAGCTACATTTGAATTTCACTCTGGAGAGGACGGAATTGAGCAACCTGTAGCCACTGGAAATATTGGTGATCAAATATCATATGATTACGAAACACCAGGAGTTTATGCTGTAAAAGTTGTTGCAAAAGGTGGAGCAATCGAAACTACAGAATATACTGAAGATTTTGAAGTAACTGAAATTTTGGCACCAATCTCAAAAGCACCTTCACCTCCTGGAAGAGATGCTGCAGATGTGATCTCTATGTATAGTGATCAATACATACAAGCTACTGTAGATTCTTATACAACAAGTTGGTCTGTTGTTGCTCTGCAAGAAGAAGTAGCGATTGAAGGAAATCAAACTTTGGTATACAGAGATTTGGCTTATGCCGGTATTATAACAGAAGTTGAGCCTATTAATGCAGCTGCGATGGAAATGGTGCATTTTGACGTTTGGAGTACAGATGTTAATGCTTTTAAAATTAAATTTGTAGATTTTAATGGTACTGGATACAATGGTGGTACAGATAATATTGAGTTTGAAGTATCAAATACAATAGATCAAGAAGGAGAATGGATAAGTTTCGACCTTCCTTTATCTGATTTTACAGATGTCCCTTTTTCTGATATCAATCAAACAGTAATTTCTGCAGATCCTGTAGGAACAGTTTTTATTGATAATTTATATTTTTATAGAGCATCATCTGGCCCTGCATTTGATGATGGTCTTTTAACGAATGGAGATTTTGAAAATGGAAGCGATTCGTGGATCGTAGGAGTAGATGACAGTTCTGCTGCTCCAGTGGTTACAGAAAATGGAAATACCTATTATTCAGTAAATGTTGAATCGGCAGGAAATGTTTATGATGTAAACGTAAGTCAAAAGGTTGCTTTAGCTGAAGGAAGCACTTATACCTTAACTTTCGATGCCTGGTCAGATGCAAATAGGTCTATTGTCGCAGGAATTGGACTCAGTGGTCCTCCATGGACAAATACAGGTGCTCCCTTAGATATTACAACAACAAGAACTACTTTTTCTTTTACCTACTCATCGATTGGATTTGGAGCACCAGATGCAAGAGTTCTATTTGATATTGGTGGAGAAGTTGGACTCGTTAATATTGATAACGTTTCTTTAATAGTTGGCTCAGGTAATCTCCTTACAAATGGTAATTTTGAAAACGGAAGTGAGGCTTGGATTGTTGGAGTTGACGATAGTTCTCCAGCTCCTGTAGTTACAGAGGGTGGAAACACTTATTATTCTGTCAATGTTGAAGCAGCAGGAAATGTTTATGACGTGAATCTTAGTCAAAAAGTTGAAATCATTGGAGGGAATTCATACACATTAACCTTTGATGCTTGGTCAGATACAAATAGATCTATTGTAGCCGGTATAGGACTCAGTGGTCCACCATGGACAAATACAGGTGCGCCTTTAGACATCACGACAACAAGAACTACCTATACTTTTACTTATACAGATGTAGGATTTGAAGCACCTGATGCTAGAGTATTATTTGATATCGGAGGAGAAGTTGGACTTGTTAACATAGATGATGTTACGTTATCCTTAAATTAAACATGAGTATTAAAAATAAAAATTTTAAAATGAAAAAAATAACACACAACATCTCGGTATTCTTTCTACTTCTGGTAGGGTTTACTAGTTGTCAAGAAGAATCGTATGAAGTAGGCGAGCTAATAGCTCCAACAAACTTAAACGTTAGTGTTGAAATTGTTGGTCAAGACGATAATAACCCTAATGGTGACGGAAGTGCTGTTGTTGTTTTTACAGCAACTTCAGATAATGAAATAAACTATCAATTTAATTTTGGTGATGGTAGAACGGCTGTTAGTCCAACAGGAATTGTAGAACACCGTTATTCTGCTAATGTTGGAGTATATACTTACAATGTAGTTGTGAATGCAACTGGAACTGGTGGTCTAGGTACGAGTACTAATCTAGAGGTAACCATTTTTAATTCTTTCAAAGATGAGGAAGCAGAAAACTTTTTAACAGGATCCTCAGATGTCAGTGATATTGGCAGTAGTAAAAAGTGGTACTGGCAAGCTAACGTAGCCGTTCACGTAGGACTAGGTCCTGTAGAAGACGACTATGGGAATGGAGAATTCTCATACGAAGCATGGTGGAATTTAATTCAACCTTGGGATGAAGAAAAATACTGCATGTACGACAACGAATTTGTGTTTACCAGAACAGCTAACGGTATTAGTTTCGAACAAACTATTGGACCTGCTTTTATCCCAGGAGCCTATGCTGGAGAATTAGGAGTAGCTGGAGATACTTGTCATGACGAAACAGTAGCAACTACAATGTTTGGTGAAAAAAATGTGTCCTTTTTCCCATCAAGTTCAAAAGCGGCTCTAGAAGGTAGCTATAACGAAGTCCCTTACAGACAAACAAGCTTTGAAATTAGTGATGGAGGGTTTATGGGTTGGTATGTAGGAGCTAGCACTTATGATATTATTTCTATCTCGGATGATGAATTATTTGTTAGAATTATACAAGCTGGTAACGGTTTTGCATGGTATCATAGGTTTACTTCCACAAAACCTATTGAAGGAGATGTAGACCCAGGTTATGAATATTCAAATTTAGTATGGGAAGATGATTTTAATACTGACGGAGCTCCAGATTCAAGTAAATGGACTTATGATTTAGGAACTACAGATATTTTTGGTAATAACGGATGGGGTAATCAAGAGGCTCAAAGTTATACAAATAATGCTGA
>CAJQMN010000109.1 GCA_905479435.1 uncultured Flavobacteriaceae bacterium
GGGATCATGTTACTCATTGGTAAATTATATCCTAGAAAAGAGGAATTTGTTCAAGAGCATACCAAACAAGTAGACATTACTCCATGGAAATACACAACACAAGCTGGAGTTGCAATCTGTGTTATCGTAATTGGAATCTACATTTACTTTGCTTAATAAATTTTTAAAGATATCTGTTTTTACATAGATCTTATAAAAGAAAAAACCCAAGGAAATAGTTGTGTCTCCTGAAAGGCATTGTTCCAACTTTCATGATTTACTCCTTTGTAAGAGGTGAATTTAGTGTCCTTATTAAATCGTTTCATTTTACGATACATTCGTTTGGAAAAACGATACGAAACAACGTTATCTTTATCGCCATGGAAAATCCAAAAAGGAGTTTTACCCAAAGTTTTTGACCATGCAGGGTTTCCTCCTCCACAAATTGCAAATGCAGCTGCAAAATAATTTGGCATTCTAGTTACCAGCTCAAAAGTACCCATGCCTCCCATAGAGAGGCCTCCTAGATATCGTTTTGAAGGGTCAATTGCATAGGATTTTTCAAAATCATATAAAAACAATTCTAATAATTCTTGTGTACGAAATGTCTTTAATGTTTTTTTAAACTTGAATCTCTTTTCTAGTTTTTTGGAAGAACTTTTATGAACACTAGCCCAATATGAATTTTTAGGACATTGAGGAAAAACTACAATAGCAGGATAATTTTTTCTGAAAATCTCTGAGGTATATAAATTGCTTCCATGAAGCAATTGTTTTTCATTATCAGTTCCTCTTTCCCCTGCTCCATGAAGAAAAACTAGCAATGGATATGATGTTTTTGGGTTATAGTTATCGGGAAGTAACAATCTATAGGGTAGTGTATCATTCTGGGTAATGTAGAGCCTTTTTTCATACGCTTGAGCATTAATAAATCCCACATACAGCAGTAAACAAAAAAGTGATAAAAACTTCATCCAATAAATATAACGATTTATTACAAAAAAAAAGAGCTGCAAAATATTAGCAGCTCTTATATCTTAATTCACTAGATTAAAAATCTCTAGCATATTGTGTCATAGACGTAATTTTACCCTCTAAATCAAAATAGAATATTTCAAATAATTCTTTCTCCCAAACTTTTCCGTTTTTAAAAACTCGAGTTTCCTTAGACATTACTTGAACACCAGAAGCAGCATCTGTATTGTATATTTTTAAAGGAACAATTGCATATGGAACCCAGTTTACAGACTTGTAATCCTTAAACAAACCTCCCATTTCATCTTTTTTGATTTTCTGTACTTCTCCATCGTAAGTGTTTAATACTGAAATATCTGCGAAAGGCTTTGAAAACTCCTCAACATTCATAGCATTATAATCCTTTATTAATTTCTCAATAATTTCAACTTCATTTCTATCAGAGAAAACCAATGGTCTTCCAGAATATTCATTGTCATCTTTTCCAATGAATTTTCCTCCATAGGATTTACCAAAGTTTGAGGAATCAATAGATTTCCACTGTCTAAATGCATCTACTTTACCTTCTTGATTAAAGTTAAAGAATTCCATAAGATCTAATTTTTCATAAGATCCATTTTTATAATGACGTTCTTCTTTAGACCATGCCAATACTTTTGTGTCTGGGTCTCCTTGAAGCTTTACAGGGATAATTACATAGGGTTTCATGCTTATTGAATCCATTGATTCTAACCATTCTCGTGTAGTTTCAACTCCATTTTCTCCAAGGAAATCTGCATCATAATGTTTTACTAACTCGTCTGTGTTTTGCATGCTATAAGCCTCAGATAATACCTGAAGTTTATCAGACATAGCATCATCTCCAATACTATAGGTTTTACCATAGTTGTCTCCAGGGACTAAGTTTTTTCCTCCATTTGTAGTACAGCTAACGCATAAAGCAAAAGCAATTAGAAAAGAAATCCCTTTTAATAATAATTTCATAATATGTTTAATTTAGTTGTTAAAAGAAAGTAATTTAGGTAAATTATATGGAGTTTCAAAATACATGAATCTCCATAACCGATAATAACTCTAGAAAATGACATAAAAATTGAGAAAAAAAATTTAGTATCTTTAACCTAACTGTAAATTTTTATAACAAATGATTGTTTGGCACAAAGCTTTGGTAGAAAAAATTCGAATTAAATTAAATCTTTCATATTACCAATTATATTGGATCTGTTTTATGAAAGGAGTTGTGACTTGTTACGTAGCGATTTTAGTATCAAATTAAATAATTAGTAATTATCGATACTGTGTTAAATAGTAGGCTATTTTTAACTAACATTCAACTGCATCACACATGAATTTTCTTATCGCTTTATCTGTAATAGTTTTCTTAATGGTCATTTTATGGCTTATTAGTATTCCCATAAAAAATGTAAGTATTGTTGATGCCTTTTGGGGAATGGGTTTTGTAGTTGTGAATGTAACTTACTTTATATTAGAACCTCTTATCTTCACTCGTAATATAATTGTATTAATTCTAGTTAGTATATGGGGAATTCGTTTATCTGCTTACTTATTTAGAAGAAATTATGGAAAACCTGAAGATTTCAGATACCAAGAATTTAGAAGGCATTATGGAGCAGAACGATATTGGTGGTTCAGTTTTTTTCAAGTTTTTCTTTTACAAGGAAGCTTAATAATGATTGTTTCACTTCCACTGTTTGGTATTCATGGACAAACTACTAGTAATGAACTAAATGTCATAGATTATATTGCTTTATTATGTTGGTGTATCGGATTTTTATTTGAAGCTGTTGGAGATTATCAATTAACAAAGTTTAAGAAGAATTCAGCCAATAAAGGTGCAATTCTTAAAACTGGCTTATGGCGTTATACAAGGCATCCAAATTATTTTGGTGATGCCACAGTTTGGCTTTCTTTTGGACTTTTCTCTATTGCCTCTGGAGGGTATTGGCAGATTATTGGCGCCTTCGCAATGATCTATTTAATTATTAATATTTCAGGGGTTGCTATGCTAGAAAAATCGTTGAAAAAAACAAAACCAGGATATAAAGAATACGTAGAATCTACTAATGCTTTCATCCCTTGGTTTCCAAAAAAATTATAAAATGCTAGAATTATTTAAAAATAATATATGGCTCATCGCTTTTATTATTTGGGGGTTACCCTTGTCTTACTACAGAAGTAATTTTAGAAAAATTGTTTATCAAACAAATGATTGGAAAATCAACATTAAACCCCTATTTGTAAAAGAGATTAAAGCTCTTTTTGGAACTATGTATTCAGAGAATTCCTCATATATAAAAGCTAGAAATTTTTATCGCTTTTATCTTCTTGTCTATTTCGTTTTATTTCTACTATACCAATTCTATGGTAAATCTTGATTCATTATAGCATCAATCTCTACTTTTGATATCACTGGATTTGCTCCTTTATTTTTAGCTACTAAAGCTCCAACTGCACATGCCTTATCAATAGCTAATTGAGCATCCTTTCCCTTTAATAAAACATCTATTAACGTTGCTAAGAATGAATCTCCCGATCCAACAGTATCTGCAACTTCAACTTGATATCCTTTACAATAAAAAAATCTTTCTTCAAAAAATAGAATCGCACCTTTACTTCCTAAAGTAACGGCAATGGATGTTGTATTTGTTTTTTTAGCAATAAACAATATGGTTTGTTCAATAGACGCTGATTGATATCCAAGACTCATCGAAATTTCTTTGAGTTCATCATCATTAAATTTTATAAAATTAGCTGCATTCATAAGGACTTGAATTGAGTTAATGTCATAATGAGGAGGCCTTAAATTAACATCAAAAACAGAAAGTTTTGAAAACGTTAGAAGTTTTAAAAGTGTGTTTCTAGAAGTATTACTTCTCGCTATTAGACTCCCAAAAATAAAAGCTTCAGAACTTTTGACTAATGAATTAAGTTTATCGTTTACTTGAATATTGTCCCAAGCACAAGGGTGATTTATGAAATATGAAGCACTACCATTTTTATCTAAAGAAATGGCTACAGTACTGGTTTTGTATGCTTTAATTTTTTGAATATATAAAGAAGAGATTCTGTGCTTTTGAAGTTCTAGCAATAGCTCATTTCCAAGTTTATCATCACCTAAGCAACTAATAAGCGCTACCTCATTTTGAAATGATTGCAATCTCAAAGCTACATTTAAAGGGGCACCTCCAATTTTTTTATGCTTAGGAAAAACATCCCAAAGTACCTCACCAAAACAAACTATCTTACTCATTATTATTTTTTGATACTAAATAATAGTTCCAAGGTGAAAGCGTTAACTTATCGAGTTTAAACTCGATGTTTTTATTTTGCAATAGGTCTTTATAATCACCTTCTAAGTTGACGGAAAATACTTGTTCTTCATTAGTTAAATTCCCAATAAAGTAAACCACCGCATCTTCTTTACTTCTTTTAAAAGCCACTACATTTTCATTTTCAGTAGTTAATCGTTCATAAGATGCTGCTAATTTACCTCCATGAAATGCAGTATGATTATTTTTTAAATCTCCTAATTTTGTGAGTAAGTTCCAGGTAGCTCCTTTGGTCTTTGGAATACTATCTTTTTCAAAAAACTTTAAACGATGATTCAAATCATATTCTTGGCCACTATAAATTAGAGGCATACCAGGCATTGCATAAACAAGAGTTGTTAAAATTTCACTAGCCTCTCCCATTCGTTCTTTGACAGTTCCACTCCATGAATTTTCATCGTGATTTGTCACAAAATTCATATTAAAATCTGATGCCTCTAACACTTCATTTTGTTTCTCCATATAGGTGTCAAAATTACTCACAGTAGCTTCTCCTTTGGCTATACTATTTAAAATATGATGGCCTTCCCATGCATATTGCATATCAAAACCATTTCTAAAAAGCTCATGTTGTTCTGCTTCTGCCAACATAAAAATGGGTTTAATTTTTTTTAACTCTGTAATGGCTTCATTAAAAAATACAGGAGGTACTTTATGAGCAACATCCATTCTATAGCCGTCAATATCAAAATTTTCGACCCAATATTTTAAGTCTTTGATCATCTCTTGCTGCATGTCTAGATTATCATAATTAAGATCTGCAGTATCTGTCCATCCCCAAGATTTTCCTGTATCTGGGTTAATGGGATCTATGATTTCGCCTTTTTCATTTTGCGTATACCATTCTGGGTGAGCGGTAATCCAGGGATGATCCCATCCTGTATGATTTGGCACCCAATCTACAATGACATATATTCCATTACTGTGAGCGGTATCTATCATTGCTTTAAAATCATCTTTATCACCAAATTCTGGATTAATGGCTTTATAATCAGAAACAGAATAGTAACTCCCTAAGTATTTTTTACGCTCTTCTTTATCCTCAATTTCACTTGTAAAAGTTCCATCCGTTGCCTTTCTTTTTATCTCTGAAATTGGATTAATCGGCATTAGCCATATCACTTTAACCCCCAATTCTTTGAGCATTGGAATATCTTTTGTAAATGCTTTAAAAGTTCCTTCTTTAGAATATTGTCTAATGTTAGCCTCATAGATAACTGCCGTTTCTAATACCTGATCAGAAATAGGAGCTATGAGTTTATCATTTTTGTTTACCTCTGCATCTTTTTGGCAAGAAAAAAATAGAATTGATAGTGCTACTACTACATTTTTTATTTTCATTATTACTGCTTTTATTCAGTTTTATTTATTTGTTTGACGTTTCGTTTAATCTTAAAGCTAATAGGGCAGCTATCCCAAAAAACACCCCTGCAAATAACATTGCATAGATAGCATTATCAGATAACAAATACTTGTAAATAGGCCCAAAAGTTAGGGTTTCTATACCCATAGGAATAACAATCATCATATTTAAAATTCCCATATACACTCCTCTTCTTTCTTGAGGGACAATTTTAGAAACCATGGTATAGGGTATTCCCATCATGGCTGCCCAACCAATTCCAAATAAGATCATAGGTAATACTACGAGCCAAGGATCTGTTATAAATGGAATACAGAACAGTGCTAAAGCGGTTCCAAAGAGGCTCATAGCATACGTTTTTTTATTTCCAAACTTTAAGGTTAGAGGAACTAAAATTAAAGCAATAAGCATCGTTGTTGTGTTGTATGTAAAACTCATTACTGAAGTTTGAGATGTTGCTTCAGAGATAGAATAGCCCATTGTTTTCATAAAAAGTGGTGTTGAAAATTGCCAATACACAAACAAGGCATACCATTGAAAAAGATACACAGCACCAATTTTCCACATAAATTTTGGCATCTCTTTCACTGCTTCTCTAATTTCAATGAAAGGTTTGGCCATTTTATTTAGTAATGATAATTGTTTAATCTTATTGATTTCCTTCAATTCCTCAGCCGAAG
>CAJQMN010000110.1 GCA_905479435.1 uncultured Flavobacteriaceae bacterium
CCACTTGAGAGTTCAAAACTCAAAGGAACTAATTTACCATTTACTTTTACACCTCTGCATTTTAACCCAACATCAGTATGTATTGAAAATGCAAAATCTAATGCTGAAGCCCCTTTAGGTAAAGATTTCAAGTCACCCTTGGGAGTGAACACATAAATTTCTTTTGCATAAAGGTTTAATTTAAAATCTTCTACAAAATCAACGGCATTAATACTTTGGTTTTCTAAAGTTTCCTTTAGTCGATTTAACCAACCATCTAAACCATTATCATTTTCTATTCCTTGTTTATACTTAAAATGTGCTGCATAGCCCTTTTCTGCTATTTCATCCATTCTGTTGGATCTAATTTGAACTTCTACCCATTTAGACTCTGGTCCAACCACTGTTATGTGTAATGCTTCATACCCAGTAGATTTTGGTTGAGAAATCCAATCCCTTAGTCGAGATGGGTTTGGTTTAAAATAATCGGTAACTATTGAATAAATTTTCCAAGCATCAAACTTTTCATCTTTGGAAGAAGGATCGTATATTATTCTAATGGCAAACTTATCATAAACTTCATCAAAAGAAACATTTTGCTTACGCATCTTTTTTCTAATCGAAAAGATAGATTTAAATCGTCCTTTAATTTGATAGTTAAAACTTTCTTTACGAAGACCACTGTTTAAAATGTTTTCAAATGATTTTATGTAGTTTTCTTGTTCTTCTTTACTTTCACTTATTTTACTTAAAATATCATTATATACCTCAGGCTCTGTATATTTTAATCCCAAATCCTCTAATTCAGTTTTTATATTATATAACCCTAAGCGATGAGCTAAAGGGGCATAAATATATAGAGTTTCAGAAGAAATTTTCACTTGCTTATGTGCTGGCATTGCATCCATAGTTTGCATGTTGTGCAATCTATCCGCTACTTTGATTAAAATCACACGAACATCATCATGTAAGGTGAGTAACATTTTTCTGAAATTCTCAGCTTGTATAGAATGATCTTTATCTTTTTTAAGACTAGAAATTTTAGTTAAACCACTTACAATCCTAGCAACAGTTTCCCCAAATAAACGTTCTATGTCATTTAATGTATATGCTGTATCTTCAACGACATCATGAAGTAAAGCAGCTGTTATAGATACGGCTCCTAATCCAATTTCATTAGCTACAATTTTAGCAACTGATATTGGATGAAAAATATAAGGTTCACCTGTTTTCCTTCTTTGGTTTGAATGTGCTTCAACAGATAAATTAAATGCTTTCCGTATCATTAATTTATCTGACCTTGATAAGGTTTGATAGGTTTCTTTTAAGAGATTTTTATAGCGTTTAGCTATTTCTTTATTTTCTTCTTCTATGGTAGCTTTGTAATTCAATAATTAGTTTATGTTTATCAAGAAAAAATGTAATTAAATACCACGATATGTAGTGTTTTTCAATAGGTAATGAATGTAGTGTAAAAATTATATTTGAGCAAATTTTTAAGCCGAGTTTATTACTTTAAGTTTTTTATTCTGTTCAATAGTGTTGGATGTGAATAATGAATAAATACGTACAGAAAATGAGGTGTTAGATTGCTCAAGCTATTTTTTGACAACTTTTTGAGTGAACTAATAAGTGGTTCACTAGCCACTGTTTTTTTAGCATAATTATCAGCTTGATATTCAAATTTTCTGGACATGAAATTCATAAACATTCCCGTGAGTTGGGTTATGGGTGAATATAAAATTCCAAATGTAATTAAACCCATATGAAAGCTGGGAGTTGAAACACCCAATGCTAACGAAAATATAGGTGTATTAATGAATAACGATAATAGAAATAAAGTAAAACCAGTAAGTATAACTGACACTGTCAAATTAAAAATGATATGTTTTTTTTTGTAATGACCTACTTCATGTGCTAACACAGCTACAATTTCATCAGCACTTAAATCATTTATAAGTGTATCATAAAGCGTAATCCTTTTTTGATTTCCAAAACCAGAAAAATAGGCATTAGCTTTTGTAGATCGTTTTGATCCATTAATCACAAAAATATGATCTACCTTAAATCCAACAGAATTTGTATATCTTGTAATAGCGTTTTTAAGTTCTCCCTCTTTTAAAGGGGTTTGTTTATTAAAAAGAGGAACAATAAGTTTGGAATAAAACATATTCATGAATAGGGAGAAAAGGGTAATTAATCCCCAAGTGTAAAGCCAGAAATAACTTCCAGTGAATTCATAAAACCAAGTAATTAATGCTAGAATAGCTCCTCCAAGAAAAATAGTCATCAAAAGTCCTTTCAACTTATCTAAAAAGAAAGTTTTTTTACTTGTTTTATTAAATCCAAATTCCCCCTCTATTACAAAGGTTTTATATAACGAAAAAGGTATGCTTATGATATCACTTCCAATAATTATAATTCCAAAAAAAATTAAAGTTGTGGTTATGGTATTGTCAGAAAATCCTCTTGCAAAATTATCTAACATTAAAAATCCGTTAAAAAAGAAAAAACTAAGTGTCGTAATTAAAGAAAATAATGAAGAAAATATATTAAAGTTGTGATTCGTTTTTTTGTATAGTTGAGATTTTTGGTATTCATTTATTTCATAAACATCAGAAACTTCATTGGGTGGAGTGTCATTAAAATGTTTAGCATTTAAATGATTTAAAACCGTATCTAAAACAAATTTTATTAATAAAATGGTTATTAAAATATAAAATAGGGTAGTGGGCTCCATTATTTATTAATTTTTTTGCTAGCATACATAGCTGCGCCAATAATTCCTGCATTATTTTTAAACTTAGCAACTTTAATCTTTACATCTGTAGTCAAATGGTGTTTAAATTTATCATACTTTTTACTAATGCCACCTCCTAGAATAATTAGATTAGGCGAGAATATTGTTTTGATGTATTGCAGTAAAATATCAAAGCGAAAAGCCCATTCCTGTAGCGTTAATTCTTCTTTTTTTCTGATAGAATCTGCACAAAAGAACTCAATTATTTCTCCATCTTTATGGAGTAATTTTCCTATTTCTAAATTAGGAATTAATTTTCCATTATTAAATAAACCAGACCCTATTCCAGTTCCTATAGTAATAACCAGCACTACACCTTTTTTACCTTTACCAGCTCCTAAAGTTACCTCGGCTATACCTGCTAAATCAGCATCATTACTTATGTAAAAAGGAATATTGCAAATACTTTGAAAAAAATCATCAACTTGTATATTTTTCCACTTTGTACTTAAATTACCAGAATGTATACATTTCCCATCTATTATTGTCGTTGGAAAACTACATCCAACAGCTTTATTCCAATTAAAATAGGTTGCCATTTCTTTTACAACTTCGCCAATAGCATCTGGTGTTGCTGGTTTTGGTGTTGCTATTCTGTGTCTTTCAGAGATTAATTCACCTGTTTTAATGTCAACAATTGCAGCTTTAATTCCAGAACCACCAATATCCATACCAAGTACTTTCATGTATTAATTATTTAAAGTTTCGTTGTCTTTTTGCTTCAAAAAGTAATATAGCAGCAGCTACAGAAACATTCATAGAGTCAATTTCTCCTTGCATTGGAATATTAATATTTTTTATTGAATGGTTTCTCCAAATTTGTGTTAAGCCATTAGCTTCTGTGCCAACAATAATAGCTGATGCTTCGGTGTAATCTTCATCTGTATATTTGTTTGAGTTTTGTAAAGTTGCAGCATACATTTTTATGTTTTTTTGTCTTAAAAATGCTATAATTTCTTCTGAGGAAGAAATCACAATTTTTTTGGTAAAAACTCCTCCTACACTAGATCTAATTACATTAGGGTTAAAATGATCTGTCTTTGGATCTGCTAAAATTACAGCATCAATATTTGCTGCATCTGCAGATCGAATCATCGCACCAATATTTCCAGGTTTTTCTATACCTTCAAGAACTAAAATTAATGGATATTTGTTTTTGAAGGTTAATGACTTTAGATTAATATATTTTGATTTCGCTACAGCTATAATACCTTCTGTTGACTCTCGATAAGCTATTTTTTGATAAATCTCAGGAGTGATTTCAATTACTTCTTTAGCATTAAACTGTTTTATATAATGATGCTCTATCTTTTTAGAAATAAATAAAAGTGATTCAATCTCAAAATCACTCTTAAATGCAAGTTCAACCTCTCTTTTTCCCTCAATAATAAATAATTGTTGTTTTTTCCTTTCTCGGGATTTCTCTTGTAGTTTGAGAATATTTTTTATGAGTGGATTTTGAAGACTTTGTATTTGTTTCATATAATTTGAAACATTTAATTTTAATTCCTTACAAATTTATACTTTTAATTCTTTTTAATCAGTTTTCTCATAAAAAAAGGGCACTAAATTAATAGCACCCTTTTTAAATCTTTTATTCTGATTTAAATTTATTAGAATAACGTTTCCATAATTTGGTTTGGTGAGATTCTAAACTTATTTTCCTTCCTTGAATAAAAGCTTCAGTTAAAACATTTCCTCTCATATCAAGAGCATCTCCCTCAGAAATAAACAATGTAGCGTCTTTTCCAACTTCAAGAGTTCCAACCTTGTTATCAATTCCTAGAATTTTCGCAGCATTATTTGTAATTAATTTAACAGCATCCTCTTTGTCTAAACCATGTGCGGCAAATGTACCCGCGTAAAATGGTAAATTACGAGTATTCATTCTTTCCATTTGGCCTTCCATACCTATACCAACTAAAATTCCTAAATCTGTTAATGTTTTTGCAATTGTATATGTATAGTCATATGCATGGTCTTCACTTTCTGGATTTCTATGAGGTCTTTCGAGGAGAACAGGTATATTGTTATTAACAAGTAGGGTTGCAACTTTTTCGGCTTCATGTCCATTGACCAACACTAAATTATTAATTCCTAAATTCTTAGCCATTGTAACAGCATCGGTAATTTCTTTTTGCCCACTAGCATGAATAAAAAGTTTTTGAGTTCCAAGGAACAATCCTTTAGTTGATGAAAAGGGTAAATTCTTGATAGAATTATCTTTTTTGTGATACTGTTTTGCACTTTTAAAAAAAGAGGTTATCTCTTCTGTTTTTTTAAGGTAGTTTTTATCTGGTTTGAGAGCCGGATCTTCACCAAGCCACCATCTACCACTGGTAAAACTAGATGGCCAGTTCATATGGATTGCATCGTCATTTTTTAGAGAAGCATCTTCCCAATTCCAAGCATCTAGTTGAACTACAGAAGAGGTTCCAGAAATGGTTCCTCCACGTGGAGTGATTTGAGCCATTAAAACTCCATTTGGTCTCATAGATTCAACTACCTTGCTTTCTGCATTGTAGGCTATGATACTTCTTATATGTGGATTCATAATTCCAGTTTCTCTAACATCTGAAGATGCTTTAACAGCATCTACTTCTACTAAACCAAGAGTTGAGTTAGTAGCTATGAACCCAGGGTAAATATGTTTACCATTAGCATAAATAATTTTTCCAATTCTTGCTATTTTAGTTTTTGAACTACCAACAAAAATAATTTTTCCTTTACTAAACATAATAAGGGAATTTTCAATAATCTCTCCATTACCCAAATGGGCTGTTGCTCCTTCAATAGATATTGATTTGGTTTGCTTGCTTGCCGGGGTTTGTTGTGCTGTGATATTTACTATTGTAAGTAAAAAAATCAAACTGTATATAATTTTTCTCATGTCTTATATTTCTTTTGTGTCACAATGAAAATTTCTATCTTTTCTTTTCTTTGGTAATTGTGTTTTACCACCACCCATTTTTTCTTTTAACATCAAGCTAATGAGTTTTGCTTTTTCTAATTTAATGGCTGCTCTTTTTCTTTCGTCTTCTTTTATGTCAAAATAGATCTTGCCTTCAATGATTGTTTTTTCAGCTTTAGCGTAAATAGATAATGGGTGATCACTCCACAAGACAACATCGGCATCTTTTCCAACTTTAATACTTCCAACTCTGTCATCTATGTGTAAAAGTTTTGCAGGGTTTATAGTAACCATTTTCCATGCTTCTAATTCTGACATTCCACCATATTTTACTGTTTTTGCAGCCTCTTGGTTTAATCTTCTTGACATTTCCCTGTCATCAGAATTAATTGCAACAGTAACACCAGCATTATGCATAATTGCAGCATTGTAGGGGATAGCGTCATTTACTTCATATTTATAGGCCCACCAATCTGAGAAGGTAGATCCACCAACGCCATGTTCTTTCATTTTATCAGCTACCTTATATCCCTCTAAAATATGTGTAAAAGTATTTACATTGAAATTGAATTTTTCAGCAACTTTCATTAGCATATTAATTTCACTTTGAACATATGAATGACAGGAGATGAAGCGTTCTTTATTTAAGATTTCTGCTAAAGTTTCCATTTCTAAATCTTTTCTGTAAGCTTGACCACTTTTCTTAACAAGATCATATTCCTTAGCTCTTTGAAAGTAATCTGTAAAAACTTGTTCAACACCCATACGGGTTTGTGGAAACCGATAACTTGTGTTTGATCTAGATTGCTTTACATTTTCACCTAAAGCAAATTTTATGAATTTAGGGGAGTTCTCATAGATTAAATTTTTAGCATTTTCACCCCATTTTAATTTAATAATTGCTGAACGACCTCCAATTGGATTAGCAGAGCCATGGAGAATTTGAATTGAAGTAGTTCCTCCAGAAAGATTTCTATAAATATTAATGTCTGTTGGATCTACAACATCTTCTATGGTTACTTCTGCTGTAGAGTTGTGACCACCTTCATTAATAGCTGAGGCAGCTATATGTGAGTGCTCGTCAACTATTCCTGCAGTTAGATGTTTTCCCTTCCCATCAATCACTAAAGCTTTATTGTCTTTTAAATTGCTTCCGATTTGAACAATTTTACCATTTTTAAGTAATACATCTGTATTTCTTAAAATACCCTCAGATTCACTTGTCCAAACTGTCGTGTTTTTCACTAAAATAGTTTGTTGTGTTGGTTGTGTAAAGTTTCCATATCCTATATTAGGAAAAGATACAGGATGAATAATAATGCTATTATCTTTATCAACTTTAATTTTTTTCTTTTTCTGTTCTTCTTTAATAATTTTTGTAGCTGTCCATGAAGTTTGATTTCCTGCACTATCAAATGCAGTGCCATTTATTTCATTAGAGTTATAAGATACTTTTCCTAGAATTCTTGTGAAAGTACTGTTATTGTTCATAGTAATAGAAACCCAATTATTTTTGAAGGAAAAAGTTGATTGTATCTTCTCATTTTCTAATGTTAAATTTCCTTTTTGTTTCGCTCCTTTTCCAGTGATTGATAAATTGTATTTTTGATCCTTAAGACTTAAGGTATAATTACCTGTAATATCTTTAATATTCATATCATTGATAATATTTCTGTCTCCTTGAACCCAGTTTTCATGAATAGTAGTTTTAGAATCAAAAACATCCCCTGATGTGATAATAAAATTGGCGTAACTACCAATATTTAGATTTCCAATTTTATCATTGCCTAATATTTGAGCAGGAATAGAGGTAAGTGCTGCCAATGCATTTTTTTTACTAAAACCATATTTGATTGCTTTTCTTAAATTTTTATGAAAAGAGCTCATTGATTTTAATTTATAGGTAGTTATAGCAAAAGTAATCTCATTGTTAGATAAAACACTCAGATTTGAAGGTTCTTGATTCCACTTACGCATTTCGCCCAAATCGATATGTTGCGCTAACAATGGATCAGCTACATCGTAAGCATCTCTGAAGTTAATTGGTATGATAAATTTTGCATTGGTATTTTTTATATCTTGTATTCTTTCAAATTCATCTCCCGACCCTACAATGGTATATTGAATACCAAATTCGTCTCCAACTTTATCAGCTCTTAAAGCATCTACATGATTTCCTGTTTCAAATATTTGTGTTTCATTTTTATTTTTATTTAGTGCGTCTAGAGATAGGTCTTTATTCTTCATTTTTCCGTTTGCGTACCAAGTAGCATCTAGATAAGTTTGACGAAGTAAGGCCATTGCTCCCATTCTTGATGTTGGATATGATTGTCTGGATTTTACACTTTTAGAAAATGAAAGATATTGGGCTGAATTATCATCTAAAATTCTGTATGCATTGTTTGAATTTGGATTAAGTGAAACTAGCATTCCACTTCCTCTCATAATACCATCTTGTGAATGTGTATTTACTACACCAAACCCGGCTTTTAAGTATTCTTTGGATTTTTTGGAGTCAAACTTAAAAAGAGAATGTGAGGATGTTTCTGGTCTAATGTGGTCATTCCAATAATACCCTTTTCTTTCTGCATCATACTGAGGTCTTCTTCCTCTTGAAAAATCTCTTTTTGGCTTTTTAATTCCAAAATCAGAATATAAATCTATAAATGAAGGGTATATAATTTTACCACTTAAATCTATAGTTGTTGTGCCTTTAGGAATTTTTACTGATTTACCAATAGAAACAACTATTCCATCTTTAATCAATAATATACCTTTTTTGAGAACCTTTTCTGAACTCATATAAATGGTAGCATTTTTAAATGCAACCATAGTATTTTTTGATGTTTTTACACCAGTATTTACAGGGAAGTACTCTTGTGCTTTTGTAAAAGTAACAGATAAAAGCGTGAGTACTAAAAATAGTTTTCTCATTTCTTTAGTATTTATTTTATAAATCTATTGAGAAGTAAATACTTATTCGATGTTTGTAATTGTTTTTAACAAAACTTTATGAGCAGAATAATGGTTATAATTATGCCTTAATAAAAACTTTCATTGATTGACCTTAAAAGTATTCTAATTAAGAATTATACTTTATTTTGGGGTGTTTTGAAATAACTAATTAATAGATTTACCACATAATTGTAGGAATTAATCCCTTTGACTTGTTTGTTAGATTTTAAATAGACATTGTATCCTTTTTTTACAATGGGTTCAAAAGGATTCTTATAAGTATTCCAGAAATCAGTTGAGCATTTAAAATCAATTAAAACCCCTTTGTTTAAAGTTTTATAAATTTCCTTAAAAGTATCTTGATCTCTCTTGTATAATTCAAATATGACATATCTGGTGGCCATCCTATATGCAGAATATTTAAAATAAGGATCATCATTAGACAATGCTGCTAAAAAACCTATAAAATTTGCTTCGTTTTCCGCAGCAAAACCAATTTGGTGAGCCATTTCATGGGTTGTGGTTGTGGGTAAAATGGTTTTTGGAATCAATCTATTCACTTGCGCTTCTCCAGTAAATGGATTTAGATAACCTGAAGTTCCGTTATAAGATTGAAAAACACTTATTAACGAATTTTTTGCTCTACCATATTTGTAATTAAATAGAGAATTATCATGGGCTAATTTTTTATATCCCTTTTTGGCAAGTAAATAAATATCTTGATTTGAATGAGGTATAATTACACTTATTGAATCTGATTTTGTAATCGCTAAGTGAGATTGATTTAGTTTTGTAACTAAATATTTGGTTAGGTTAACCAACTCCTCATTGTTATATGGAGTAGTTTTGAACTCTAGGTTTTTATTTAGAGGCTCTCTAAAATAATTTAATCCCCATAAGAAATAAAACAAGAAATAAACTATTGAGATAAATGATGTGACCCCAAAAACTTTAGAAACCATATTTGTAAAGCGTGTTGAAACCAATTTATAGATCAAATAAATCAAGTATAAACCAAAAAGTATAATAATAAGATCTCCAAAAGAGAAAGGCATCCACCCAAATAAAATTCTTAAAAAAGAGCTTATGTATGGGTATATTCCTCTAGAATAATAGGTTTCAATAAAAGATGGATTGCTTTCTATCCATCTCATGAATAGTATTTGAATTCCTAAAAAAAGGGTCAGATAAATATTTCTTTTTTTTATCTTCATGTTGGTAAAAATACAGAAAGAATTGTAGAACTTTATACTTTGTTAACATGATAATAACAATTTGGTTAACAAATCTTGTTTAAAAATAAAATCCAATAAGAGAAACCTCAATTACAAGTAAAAATATACATTTGTTACTATGGAAAAAACACAATCATTTAGTGGTAAAAAGATAGATAAAGCTAAAATTATTAATCTCGAAAAAGGGAAAATACCACCTCAAGCTTTAGATTTAGAAGAGGCTGTCCTCGGTGCAATGATGATTGATAAAAAAGGGATTGATGATGTTATTGATATTTTGCATCCAGATGCATTTTACGAATTGAAACATCAGGAGATTTATAGAGTTATTTATGATTTATTCCAAGAATCTAAACCCATAGATTTATTAACGGTTTCAAACGCTTTAAGAAAAAACGCGAAACTTGATTTAGTTGGTGGTGATTTTCATTTAATAAGACTGACACAAAAAGTAGCATCGTCTGCTCATATAGAATTTCATGCAAGAATAATTCTTCAAAAATATATTCAACGCAGATTGATTAGTATTTCTAGTGATATTATTGAAAATGCTTATGATGAAACTTCAGATGTGTTTGATTTATTAGATAATGCAGAAGCAAAACTATTTGAAGTAACTCAGGGGAATTTAAAGAAAAGTTCGGAGGGAGCTAGTGATCTTGTAAAACAAGCTTTAACTAAGATTCAAGAAATTTCAAATAAAGAAGGAATGAGCGGTTTAGCCACAGGTTTCACAAAACTAGATGCGATTACTTCAGGTTGGCAACCCTCAGATTTAATTATTATTGCAGCCCGTCCTGGTATGGGGAAAACTGCTTTCGTTATTTCTATGGCTAAAAATATGGCAATTGATTTTAATCATGCTGTTGCTGTTTTTTCATTGGAGATGTCCTCTGTTCAATTAATAACTAGAATGATTTCCTCTGAAACTGGATTAACTTCAGAAAAACTTCGTAAAGGAAATTTAGAGCCTCATGAATGGGAGCAGTTGAATGTGAAAGTAAAACGATTGTCTGATGCTCCAATTTTTATAGATGATACACCATCATTATCAATTTTTGATTTACGAGCAAAAGCAAGAAGATTGGTTTCTCAACATAATGTGAGGATTATAGTAATAGATTACTTACAACTAATGACTGCTGGAAACAACAATAAAAGCGGTGGAAATCGAGAACAGGAAATCTCTATGATTTCTAGGAATTTAAAGGCTTTAGCAAAAGAGTTAGAAGTTCCTGTTATAGCCCTTTCACAATTATCTAGAGCTGTAGAGACCAGAGGAGGAAGTAAAAGACCACTATTATCAGATTTACGAGAATCTGGTGCAATTGAACAAGATGCAGATATTGTTTCATTTATTTTTCGACCAGAATATTATGGAATGACAGAATGGGATGATGATGAACACACACCTTGTGAAGGTCAAGGTGAATTTATTATTGCAAAACACAGAAATGGTGGACTAGATAATATTCGTTTAAAATTTACTGGACATTTAGCTAAATTTTCAGATTTAGAAGAAGGTTTTAGTAGTGAATTTCAGTCTAGTATGAATACAGATTTTACTGAAGACGTTTTTCCAGATACACGAATAGAACCTAAAGATGCCTTTCAAATTGATGAAGACGATGTTCCTTTTTAAAAATTATTATTCATAAACTTTTATTCAATTAATACTATCAATATGAAACGTATTCTAATTTTAATACTTTTTTGTGCGCACCATTTTTTACTGTTTTCACAGGAAGATAAAATACCATTCCAATCATTAGATGTTTTCTCTTTAGAATGGGTTTCAGACCCCCAAATATCTCCTGATGCATCTCAAATAGTTTACAAAAGAAATGGTTTTGATATCATGAAAGACAAATCAAGAGGAGGCTTGTGGATTCTTAACATTGATGGTTCTTCTCATAGAAAACTAACTTCAAGGGAAGTCAATGAATCAAATGCGAGATGGTCACCCGATGGAAAACGTATTGCTTTTATTAGTAGTACTGATGAAGGTTCGGAGTTATATATGTATTGGGTTTCAACTGGACAAATTGCAAAATTATCTCAATTAGAAATGTCTCCAGGTAATTTAACCTGGTCACCCGATGGAAAACAATTAGCTTTTACCATGTTCAAAGCACAAAATTCACCAGTAATAATTAAGATGCCAAAAAAACCAAAGGGAGCAAATTGGGCAAAACCAGCTAGAGTTACTAATAGGTTAAAGCATGAGGCAGATGGAAGAGGATATATGAATCCAGGGTTTACACATATTTATACAATTCCTGCTCAGGGAGGTACACCCAGACAAGTAACCACTGGCAATTATAATCATTCGGGAAGTTTATCTTTTTCTCCAGATAGTAATTCTATATATTTTTCAGCAAATCGAGTTAAAAATTGGGAATATGACTTTAGAAATAGTGAAATTTACATGGTAAATATTTATTCAAAAAAAATTAGTGTTCTAACTTCTCAAATTGGACCAGATTTTTCTCCCAAAGTTTCTCCAAATGGAAAAAAAGTTGCTTTTTTAGGTTATAAAGATAAATCACAAGCTCACCAAAACAGGTTACTATATTTAATGGATTCTGATGGTAAGAGAAGAAAAGTTATTTCTCAAAAATTTGACAATAGTATATCAAATATTTCCTGGGATAAGTCAGGAAATGGGTTGTATTGTACATTTGATGACAAAGGAAATTCAAAAGTGGCCTATATCTCAACAAAAGGTGAAATAAGTAAACTTGCTGATAATTTGGGAGGAACAACTATTGGAAGACCTTATGCCTCTGGATCGTATTCTGTTGCCAACGACGGAACGATAGCATTTACTCATACTAGACCAGAATACCCATCGGAACTTGCCGTTTTACAAGTTAGTAAACCACCAAAATTGATTACCAATTTAAACGAAGATGTTTTAGCGCATCGAGTACTTGGAGAAACAGAAGAGGTTTGGTATACTTCTTCTTTTGACGGAAGAAAAATTCAGGGATGGATAGTAAAACCTCCCTTTTATGATGCTTCCAAAAAATATCCATTATTAGTAGAAAATCATGGTGGGCCAATTTTAAATTATGGAGATCGTTTTACTGCAGAAATACAATTATATGCGGCAGATGGATATGTAGTATTTTATCCCAACCCCAGAGGAAGTACTAGTTATGGAGAAGAATTTGCAAATTTGTTATATAATAATTATCCTGGACAAGATTATAATGATGTTATGGATGGAGTTGATCTTTTAGTGCAAAAAGGTATTGTAGATCCTCAACAATTATTTGTAACAGGAGGAAGTGCTGGGGGAATTATGACTGCCTGGATGATTGGTAAGAGTAATCGTTTTAAAGCTGCTGTAGTTGTAAAACCAGTAATGAATTGGATAAGTAAAACTTTAGTAGCAGACAACTATTTTGGGTATGCAAATTCTAGATATTCAGGACAACCTTGGGAAAATTTTGATACATATTGGAAGTTTTCACCATTATCATTGGTAGGCAATGTCGAGACTCCAACCATGGTCATGGTAGGGATGAATGATTTAAGGACCCCCCCAAGTGAAGCAAAGCAGTTGTATCATGCGTTAAAGTTACGTAAAATTGAAACTGTTCTAGTTGAAATTCCTGAAGCATCCCATGGAATTGCAAGAAAACCAAGTAATTTGATAAGTAAAGTAGCCCATACTTTAGCTTGGTTAAAAAAATATAAATTTTAATCTCATCCATAGAAATTATATATTGAAAAAATTAGCCCTAGTTTTTGTGTTTTTATTATCATCTAATGTTATTTGGGCATCTTTTGTATACATTCCTATGGATAATGATTCACAAAACAATCATCTTAAGGCTTATGGTATTGTCTATTTCTCATTACAATCAGGATTAAAAGCTAAATGGTTATTAAATTATGATGGTGGTGCATTTCTAATTGAGAATACTACTTTAATAGAAAATGAATGCAAAATTCGTGGGGTTTCTTACCAAATAATTTCCGATACAAAAGCAGAATTAATTTTACAAGATATTTCATCACCTTCAAAAAATCAAGAAGCTGTGACTTTAGAAAAAGCGCCAAAGATTGCAGTATATTCACCTAAAGATAAAATGCCTTGGGATGATGCAGTTACTATGGTGTTAACCTATGCTGAAATACCATTTGATGTTATTTACGATAAGGAGGTATTGAACGATCAATTGTTATTATACGAATGGGTTCATTTACATCATGAAGATTTCACTGGACAATATGGGCGTTTTTATGGAGCTTTCAGAACAGCTCCTTGGTATGTAAATGGTAAAATAAGAGCAGAAAAATCTGCCAAAAGCTTAGGATTTGATAAAGTATCACAACTCAAATTAGCTGTTAGCCTTAAACTAAAAGCTTATGTAATGAATGGTGGTTTCATGTTTGCAATGTGTTCTGCTACTGATAGTTTTGATATCGCTTTAGCATCTGAAGGGATTGATATTGTAGAGTCTATGTTTGATGGAGACCCATCAGAATCGAATTATCAATCTAAAATTAATTTTAATAAAACATTTGCTTTTAGGGATTTTAATTTAATTAGAAATCCTACAACTTATGAGTTTTCTACTATAGATATGACTCGAAAGCGTTCTATTCCCAAAACATCAGATTATTTTTCATTAATTGAGTTTTCTGCAAAATGGGATCCAGTACCTACCATGCTAACTCAAAATCACACTCAATTGGTGAAAGGTTTCATGGGGCAAACTACTTCCTTTGATAGATTAACTATTAAATCAAATGTTTTGGTTATGGGAGAAAATAGAACAAATAGAGAAGCAAAATACATTCATGGAACAAGAGGAAAAGGAATGTTTACTTTTTATGGTGGTCATGATCCCGAGGATTATACCCACAGAGTAGGAGATCCAAAAACCGAATTAGACCTTCATTCATCCTCTCCAGGGTATCGTTTAATTCTTAATAATGTTTTATTCCCCGCAGCAAAAAAGAAAAAACAAAAGACATAGTTAATAACCTTGTTAATTTTGTATCAAAATAAACCTTGTCAATTGTTTTTTAAAAATTTACTTTTGTTAAACAAATAATTATTAATGGCTACTACACAAGAGTTACAAGATTTTACACAACAAGTTAGAAGAGATATTTTAAGAATGGTTCACGCTGTAAATTCTGGCCATCCTGGGGGTTCATTGGGTTGTGCAGAGTTTTTCACCGTTCTTTATCAAGAAGTTCTTGAATATTCAACAGACTTTACTATGGATGGAGAAAATGAAAATCTTTTTTTCTTATCCAATGGGCATATTTCACCAGTTTATTATAGTGTATTAGCTCGAAGCGGTTTTTTTCCAGTCGAGGAATTAGCAACTTTTAGAAAAATGAATACACGGTTGCAAGGACATCCAACTACCCACGAAGGGTTACCTGGAATTCGAGTAGCATCTGGTTCTTTAGGGCAAGGCATGTCAGTAGCTATAGGTGCAGCAGAGGCAAAGAAATTAAATGGAGATTCTAAGATTATTTATACTTTACATGGTGATGGTGAACTTCAAGAAGGTCAAATTTGGGAATCTGCTATGTATGCTTCGGCAAAAAAAATTGATAATATTATTTCTACAATAGACCTTAACGGAAAACAAATTGATGGAGCAACGGATGATGTTTTACCGATGGGAAGTATAAGAGCAAAATTTGAAGCTTTTGGCTGGGAGGTTTTAGAAGTAAAAAAAGGAAATGATATTGATGCAATTATTTCTGGGTTATCTGAGGCAAAATCTAAAACTGGAAATGGTAAACCTGTTTGTGTTTTACTACACACAGAAATGGGTAATGGTATAGACTTTATGATGCATACTCATGCATGGCATGGTAAAGCACCTAATGATGAGCAATTGGCAAATGCCTTAGAGCAAAACCCAGTGACACTTGGAGATTATTAAAAATAATCACTTAAATATATTTAAACCTATCGTTTGTTCGATAGGTTTTTTTATTTGTTGTTGTTTTATTTAATTCTATAAGTCATTTTATGTTTTTATTTAGAATTCAACGTAAGTAAATAAAGTATCTTTACACCTAAGGAGTTAAACTTATAAAATGCGAATAGGAATTGTATGTTATCCAACTTTTGGAGGTAGTGGTGTTGTAGCTACAGAATTAGGGATGGCTTTGGCAGACAAAGGTCATGAGGTTCATTTTGTGACCTATAATCAACCTGTTCGGTTAGATTTTATCTCTCATGACTTACATTTTCATGAAGTCTTAATGGAAGAATATCCGTTGTTTCAATACCAGCCTTACGAGCTTGCATTGTCTACAAAATTAGTAGAAGTTGTTTCCAAATACAACTTAGAAATTTTACATGTTCATTACGCAATTCCTCATGCTTATGCGGCTTATATGGCAAAGATGATGCTAAAGGAGAAAGGAATAAATATAAAAGTAGTAACAACTCTTCACGGAACAGATATTACTTTGGTTGGAAGCCACCCAAGTTATAAGACAGCTGTAGAGTTTAGTATTAATAATTCTGATGTGGTTACCTCAGTTTCTGAAAGCTTAAAGCAAGATACTTTAAGACTTTTCAAAATCACCAATGAAATCAAAGTAGTCCACAATTTTATTGATACTGAAAAATATGATCGAGAGTCACTCAATGAATGCCAAAGAATAGCAGTTGCAAAACCAGAAGAACGAATTCTGACACATATCTCAAATTTTAGACCAGTAAAACGAATAGAGGATGTTATAAAAATATTTCATTCTGTAAAGAAAGTGATTTCAGCAAAACTTTTAATGGTAGGTGAGGGGCCTGATAAAAGAAAAGCAGAGCTATTAGTAAAAAAGTTAGGAATCTCAGATAGTGTAATTTTTTTGGGGAATAGTCACGAAATAGAAAAAATATTATGTTATACAGATGTCTTTTTATTACCCTCTAAAAGTGAAAGTTTTGGGTTGTCTGCTTTAGAGGCTATGGCTGCTAATACGGCTATTATATCTACAAATACTGGTGGGTTACCTGAGGTGAATGTTCATGGTGTAACAGGGTATTTAAGTCATTTAGGAGATGTTGAGGATATGTCAAAAAATACTTTAAATATTTTAAAGGACGACTTAACTTTATCACGCTTTAAAATAAATGCAAAAAATCACACAAACAAATTTCGTTTAGAAAATATATTACCGATTTACGAGAACATTTACAGTTCTGTTTTGGAAAAAGTACTTTAGGAGATATAAAAATGAATACTTTCTTTAAGTAACTTATTAGTTATTTTACAATCAAATTTAAAATCTTCGAAATCATTTAACAATACAAAATTTACCTGTCCATTAGTATTTTTCTTATCGTGTTTTAATAAATCAAAAATACTATCATGGTCTTCCTCTTGTATAGAAATCTTTTCATATAAACTTTCTATTAAGCTTTTAACACGTTTCATTTTTTCATAAGAAAGGTTAAGAACCTTGTGAGATAAGTAGGTTTCACAAACCATACCTATAGCTATAGCCTCTCCATGAGTCAAGTTTTTTTTATCTCTAGATTCCAGGAAGTATGACTCTATTGCATGTCCTAAAGTGTGACCATAATTTAAAACTTTTCGTAACCCATTTTCTTTAGGGTCTTTTAAAACTATTTCGTTTTTTATTTCTATGGATCTGTGAATGAGATACTCAATATTTGATTTGTCAAAACTTTTTATTGCATCTAATAATTTAACATCGTATGTTAAACTATATTTAATAATTTCGGCCATACCTGAACGCAACTCCCTTTCCTCAAGTGTAGCCA
>CAJQMN010000111.1 GCA_905479435.1 uncultured Flavobacteriaceae bacterium
TTGCACTATCGTAAGAACCTGTGGCCACTAAGACTTGGGTTCCAGTACTGTCACATATAATGGCTTTTCTGAAATTAACTACTGTATTTTCTGGCAATACTGTAGTTCCTAAATCCATATGTGTAGTGATACCATCTGCAGTTCCAGTAATGCTGATTACTTTTTCCACAGTAGTATCTAAAGTCACTAAATTGGTTTCTGTTGGTGTATTTTCTGTGATGTGAATTTTGGGAGATTCAGCAGAGCCTAGGGGTTTCCATGTACCTCCATTTGTAGAACTTGTTTTATTCTCATAGAACCAATAGCCTTCTGATAATGTACCTTCTGTATTCCCTGCACCAGCTACTCCAGATGTGGCAGTGTTGTACACGATAAGCCCATCATATCTAGTAGGGTATGAATTGGGAATACCAATAGGAGCACCACCGAAATTATTAAAAATTTGCAAATTAGTTCTAGGAAATAATATCCCTTTTCCTCTTGTAGCATTATTATTCATTCCAACATTTGAAGAAGCATCTATAAATGCAGAGCTACTTTGAGCACGACTATTAACAGTGGTGTTAACAATTCTAACCTGTGAAAATGAATACGTCACCATAAAAAAAGTGACAAAAACGAGTATTAATGTTTTAAAATTATACATGTTTAGATGTTTTAATATGTTAGTAACTATGTAATGCAGCCCATTCTTCACTACCATCAATCTCACCTAAATAAATATAGGTAGAACCTGAACCACCAGGCAGTGTGTTTGAACCATCCGTAAGTGTATCTAAAGTAATGTCTCCTGCTCCAGCGGCAATTATCGTAAAAGTTTTACCAATAGTTGCTCCTGTGGGAAAAGTGAAAGAAGCTGTACCACCACCGTATACAATTATGTCGTCAGAAAGTTGAATTGAGTAACTAGAATCACTTGTTTCTGTAACAGTTCTTGCTGCGTCAGCAGGCACTAAAGCGGTCCAAGCGGTTCCATTCCAGTAATAGTATCCCGTGCTCGAAGCGTTAGTACTGTAAACCAATTGACTAGGTTCTGTACCGTCAATCGTAGTTGTTGTCATATCTTCAGTAACTACAGGGATAGTAATACCTGTAGTAGATGAAAAAGAACCAGACTCTACTACATGTAATGTTGTTGTAGGACTCGCTGTCCCTATTCCCACTTGTGCATAACCGGCAAAACCTAAAGAGAATAGCATTATTGTTAAAATATATTTTTTCATTGTAGTGTTTATTTTATGTGTAATTGTAATTTTTTTAAAGTTGCTGTAAAGCGGTTGAAATTCTTGAAAACATTAGTCTCTAATGCCCAAAGAATTTTGGGTTATTTCTTAATATTAGTTAAGAAAATAAGCAGGTGTATTTTTCTGGAGGTGGAGACAAGGGTGGCGCTGTGTCAAACCTATAATGATCTGCTACATACAGCGGAGCTTTTTTGTAAAGTAAACTCGCTATAGTACCCTTTACTAGACTATGAGTCTCAAGCCTAAAATAAGCAGGAATCTGGATACTTTGTACCAATGTCCCTTTATTGTGTTCTATCTGTTCTGTGAACAGGTAGCTAATGAGGTATGTATTTTGAATTGAAGCAGCATTAAGAAGACGAATACTTCCCTGCATCAACAGAGGATGTTGTAATACCAGGGTCTCTGAAATAATGTTAAGATCTCCTGTAATGTTCAGTTTATTTTTAATCTCGAGTTGAGAGGCATTATGAATGGCTACACCACTTAAGCTTGTATTAAGAGAAGTAGATAACTGCTGTGAAACCCCTGTAAAATGAAGTGTACCTTCTCCTAACAGATCACTTTGAAAAGTATTCTCTTGCTCTAGGGTATATACATCATTATTTAACGTTACTATAAAATCTTTCTTCACCACAAATTGGGCAGACATTTGTACAGTAGATAAAAGAAAACCAAAAACTACCAATAGCAGTAGCGAACTAGAAAAGTTCTGAAAATTACGGAAAGGGGTTTTCATTTTTTTAAGGGGTAAAATATTACCACAAATATAAATAAAAAAAATTAATGACCTGTAGTTTTACCCTAAACAATCTTCACAACTGTCTAATTTGTAGGGATAAACAAAAATAACTTCCATAAAAAAAGACAATGCCCTTAAAAAAGGGCATTGTCTTGTGCGTATTAACATAACACGATACTGAAGGCTATGATGGCCTGCAATACAAGGTGTTAATGTACTTATACTTTAATTTCAACTTCTACTCCGCTAGGCAATTCAAGCTTCATAAGCGCATCAATAGTTTTTGAAGAAGAACTATAGATGTCTAACAAACGTTTGTATGCAGACAATTGAAATTGTTCTCTAGATTTTTTATTCACGTGTGGTGAACGTAAAACCGTGAAAATTTTCTTATTTGTTGGTAAAGGTATTGGACCGTTTACAACTGCTCCAGTACTCTTTACTGTCTTTACAATTTTCTCAGCAGATTTATCTACTAAATTGTAATCGTAAGACTTTAATTTTATTCTAATTTTTTGACTCATCGTTTTTATTTTTAGTAGATTATCCTTTTGCTTTAGCGATTACATCCTCAGAAACATTAGAAGGTGTTTCAGCATAGTGAGAAAATTCCATAGTAGACGTTGCTCTACCAGAAGACATAGTTCTTAAAGCAGTAACATATCCAAACATTTCAGATAATGGCACTAAAGCCTTAACCACTTTAGATCCAGCTCGGTCACTCATATCGTTAACCTGACCTCTTCTTCTGTTTAAATCTCCTACAATATCACCCATGTTTTCTTCAGGAGTTAATACTTCTAGCTTCATTAGTGGTTCCATGATTTTTGCTTTGGCAGATTTTGCCGCAGCTTTATAACCAAGTTTCGCCGCTAATTCAAAAGATAATTGATCTGAATCTACCGCATGAAAAGAACCGTCTTTTAGGGTTACTTTCATGGAATCCATTTCATATCCAGCTAAAGGACCATTCTTCATTGCTTCTTTAAATCCTTTCTCAACAGATGGTACAAATTCTCTAGGAACATTACCTCCTTTGATCGTTGATTCAAATTGTAAGCCTTGAAAACCTTCGTCTGCAGGCTCCATCGTAAATACAATGTCTGCAAACTTTCCACGACCACCAGATTGTTTTTTATACACTTCTCTGTGATCTGCAGAAGCAGTAATCGCTTCTTTATATTCTACTTGAGGTTGACCTTGGTTTACCTCTACTTTAAATTCACGCTTTAAACGATCTACAATTACATCTAAGTGTAACTCTCCCATTCCTGAGATAATGGTTTGCCCTGAAGCTTCATCCGAACGTACTGTGAATGTTGGATCTTCCTCTGCTAATTTACCAAGACCAATACCTAACTTATCTACGTCAGCTTTTGTTTTTGGTTCAACAGCGATACCAATTACTGGATCTGGAAAGTCCATAGATTCAAGAACTATAGGATGCTTTTCAGCAGTAAGCGTATCTCCTGTTTTGATAGATTTAAAACCTACCGCTGCTCCAATATCACCAGCCTCAATATAATCGATGGCATTTTGCTTATTGGCATGCATTTGGTAAATACGTGAAATACGTTCTTTTTTACCAGATCTGTTGTTTAATACATAAGATCCAGCGTCTAATCTACCAGAATATGCTCTAAAAAATGCTAAACGACCAACAAATGGGTCTGTTGCAATTTTAAAAGCTAAAGCAGCAAATGGCTCCTTTACATCCGGCTTACGAATTTCTTCTTTTTCTGTGTCTGGGTTTACACCTGTAATACCTTCTTTATCAGTTGGAGAAGGTAAATAACGACATACAGCATCTAAAAGAAACTGAACCCCTTTATTTTTAAAAGCAGAACCACAAATCATAGGAATGATAGCCATATCCATTACGGCAGATCTTAGTGCTGCATGCACTTCTTCTTCTGTAATCGATTCTTCATCTTCCATAAATTTTTCTAAAAGATTCTCATCATAACTTGCAACTTCTTCAATAAGTAGTGCACGATATTTACGAGCTTCTTCTTTCATATCCTCAGGAATTTCGATAATATCAAAAGTTGCTCCCTGAGTTTCATCGTGCCATACAATGGCACGGTTTTTTACTAAATCTATAATTCCTTTAAAATCATCTTCATCACCAATGTTTAATACAATTGGCACTGCATTTGATTTTAACATGTCTTTTACTTGCTGACATACACCTAAAAAATCTGAACCTTGACGATCCATCTTGTTTACAAAACCAATTCTTGGCACTTTGTAATTGTCTGCTAGTCTCCAGTTAGTTTCAGATTGAGGCTCTACACCGTCAACTGCACTAAATAAGAAAACTAAACCGTCTAAAACTCTAAGTGATCTATTTACTTCTACAGTAAAATCTACGTGACCAGGAGTGTCAATGATGTTAAAGTGATACCCTTTAGTATCAGGAGTTTTTTCACCATTTTCGATAGGGAAATCCCATGTACAAGTTGTTGCAGCAGAAGTAATTGTAATTCCTCTTTCTTGCTCTTGCTCCATCCAGTCCATAGTTGCTGCTCCATCATGAACTTCTCCAATTTTGTGAGAAACTCCTGTGTAGTATAGCACACGTTCTGTAGTTGTAGTTTTTCCAGCATCAATATGTGCTGCAATACCAATATTTCTAGTGTATTTTAAATCTCTAGCCATTTCTATTAAAATCTAAAGTGAGAGAATGCTTTGTTGGCTTCAGCCATCTTGTGGGTATCTACACGTTTTTTAACGGCTGCTCCTTCTTCTTTAGCTGCTGCTAAGATTTCTGCTGCCAAACGCTGTGCCATGGTTTTTTCGTTTCTCTTACGAGTATACAAAATCATCCATTTGATAGCCATAGATACTTTACGATCTGGTCTAATTTGCATTGGTATTTGAAAGGTAGCCCCTCCAACTCGTCTAGAACGAACTTCTACCTGAGGCATTACATTAGATAATGCGTCTTTCCAAACCTCTAATGCTGTTTTTTCTTCGTCTTCTTTTCTTTCTTCTACAATCGCAATTGCATCATAGAATACTTTAAATGCTACCGATTTTTTTCCGGCCCACATTAAATTGTTTACAAAACGTGTTACTAACTGATCATTAAATTTTGGATCCGGTAGTAAGACTCTTTTTTTTGCTGCTCTTTTTCTCATGTCTTTACATTAAAAAAGTTACTAAATTACTTTTTTGGGCGTTTTGCACCATACTTTGATCTTCGTTGAGTTCTTCCCTCAACTCCCGCTGTATCTAAAGCTCCACGTACAACGTGATACTTTACTCCTGGCAAATCTTTTACCCTTCCACCTCTAACTAATACTATCGAGTGCTCTTGTAGATTGTGTCCTTCACCTGGGATGTATGCGTTTATCTCATTACCATTTGTTAATCTAACTCTGGCAACTTTACGCATTGCAGAATTAGGTTTTTTTGGTGTTGTAGTATAAACACGTGTACATACTCCACGTCTCTGAGGACATGACGACAAAGCAGCCGATTTACTCTTCTTAGTTATTTTGGTTCTTCCTTTACGAACTAATTGTTGAATAGTTGGCATACTAAATTGTTACTATTTTTCGTTTGTACTAAAATTTGTCTCTTTTTAAGAGTGCGCAAATGTACAATTAATTTCTTTCTATTCAAATCTGAAGAAGTAATTTTTTTGTACATGAATATAAACTGATAATGTTTTCATATTTTGAGGTACATTTGAACGCTTTAACCTACATTTTGAGTAAAAAAACTATACCTTATATATATATACTTTTTTTTGGCTGTTTTTCTTATGGGATAGTGGGGCAAAATCTCGAGTTAAAAATTACTTCTTTAGACACCCTTCAAAACCTCGCTTTACATGAAATTATATTTAAAAAAAGTCACAAGTTTGAAGCAGACATTTTTAAGGAAATAACCAACATTCACTCAGACCTAAAAAAAGAAGGATTTTTTGTAGCTACCGTAGACACCATAATTAAGAATGCTAAAAAATATGAAGCAGTGTTTAATCTGGGAAAAAAAACAGACAATCTCATTTTAATACTACCACAAGAAATTAGAACAAACTCCTTTATAAAGTATAATGACTCTGTTCGAATTAAAACTAAAAGTTTCGAAAATTTCACAAACCTGTTGTTAACCAATTTAGATGCTACTGGAAATTCGTTTTCAGAAATTTCATACACAAAACCAACCTATTTAAAAGACACCTTAATTTTAAACTTAAACCTACTAAAATCTCAACGCAGAAATATTGACAAAATTCTTGTGAAAGGATATGATGAGTTTCCGGAAAAATTTTTAAAGCATTTTTTTAACATTGACAAGTCAACTGTTTTTTCTAAAAAAAATATGAAAACAGTTTCTAAGCTTACTAGACGTTTAGATTTTGTGCGGGAAAAAAAAGAACCTGAAGTACTATTTAAAAAAGACTCCACACATTTGTATTTATTTTTAGAAAAGTCAGAGACGAGTAGTTTTGATGGTATTATTAATTTTGCATCGAAAGAAAATGAAGAAGGCCTATTGCTTAATGGAAATCTTGATTTAAAATTAAACAACATCTTAAATACAGGAGAAAAATTTGAATTGTTTTGGAATAAAGTGGCCCAAGAAAAATCAGAGTTTAAAATTACTAGTGCCATTCCCTATATTTTCAACACACCCATGTCAATTGCATTGGGTTTCAATTTATATCGGCAAGATTCTACATTTATAAATACGCGTTTTAATTTGGACTCACAATATGAGTTAAACACTAGATCAAAAGCATCAATATCTTATTCAAGTGAAAAATCTAGTTACTTGTTATCTTCTGCAGAAAACAACTTTGACTCGTATTCCAATTATTTCATTGGTATTGGGTATCAACTCAGAAGTTTATCAAATACTAATTTATTTAAAAATAACTACAGCATAGCACTTAGCAGTAAATTAGGAAAAAGAAAAAATGAAATCTCAGATCAAACTCAAGTTCAATTAGAAGTTTTAGCATCCTTAAATATTCAAACTAATAAAAAAAGCTATATCCATATAAAAGCAGCCTCTAAACTACTCAACTCAGAGAATTACCTCGTTAATGAACTATACAGAATAGGGGGAGCCAATAGTATTAGAGGTGTAAATGAACAGAGTGTCTTTACAAATTCATATGCTATCGCTAATATTGAATTCAGATATCTTACTTCAACCTCCTCTTACTTGTATTCAATAACCGATCTTGGATTCTACAAAAACTCAATAACTGATAAATTAAATAACGCCTATGGTCTTGGTGGAGGATATCGATTTAAGTTAAACAACAACTTTGTAGACTTAGGCTACGTAATTGGAAATAATTCAAATAATCAGTTAAAACTCAATAAGTCAAAATTAATCATTAAGTGGACCTCTTATTTCTAAGATGAATCATCAATTATGAGGTGTTTCTTCGTATTTGTTAAGTTTTTTTTAACATAAACCATTGTATTTTAAAAAAAAAGCAAGATATTTGGCCTAATTAATTCAAATTATAAAATATGAAGACAAAGTTCAAAGGAGTTTTGACGCTATTATTGGCGTTAATTGTGCAGGTATCATTTGCACAAGAAAAAACTGTCTCTGGTACAGTATCTGACAACACTGGGAGTTTACCAGGTGTAAGTGTTATTATTAAAGGTACTAGTACGGGAGCTGAAACTGATTTTGATGGTAAATATTCCATCAAAGCTACATCAGGTGACGTTTTAGTTTTTAATTACCTAGGGTACAAGACTGTCGAAAAAACTGTTGGTTCTGCCAATGTTATCGATGTGACTCTTGAAGAAGGTGGTGAGGTTTTAGATGAAATCATCGTTACTGCACAAGGTATTAAAAGAGAAAAGAAGGCATTAGGTTATGCCGTAAGTGAAGTTAATTCTGAACAATTAGAACAACGTTCTGAGGGTGATATCGGTAGACTACTGTCTGGTAAAGCTTCAGGGGTAAACATTCAAACTCAAAGTGGTGTGTCTGGATCAGGAACAAGTATTCTTATTAGAGGTATGAGTTCTTTTAGTGGTTCTAACCAACCCTTATTTGTTGTAGATGGTGTTCCTTTTAGTAGTGATACTAACTCACAAGGTGGATTTGTTGATGGTAACAATGGTTCTAGTCGTTTTCTAGATATTGATCCAAACAACATTGAAAGTGTAAATGTTTTAAAAGGTTTAGCAGCAGCTACACTTTATGGAACACAAGGACGTAACGGGGTTATTTTAATCACAACGAAGAGTGGTTCTTCTGGACGTAGTTCTTCAAAACAAGAAATTACTGTAAGTTCTTCAGTATTTTTTAACGAAATAGCTTCTGCAGCAAACTACCAAAATGAATATGGTGGTGGTTTTGATCAAGCTTTCGGTTGGTTCTTCAGTAACTGGGGTCCAAAATTTGAGAGAGACGGTCCTGGAGGATGGGGAAGCAGTAGTGCTTTCGATGCAGCTGGTACATTAGCTCACCCTTACTCTACAGCTTCTACAGCTACAGGTATTCCACAAGCTTTCCCAGAATTTGCTGGAGCTAGATATGAGTGGAGACCTTATAACTCAGTTGGAGATTTCTTTAGAACAGGAGTTGTTAGAAGTAACAATATCAATATCCGTTCTTCTTCAGAAGATGGAAAAATTAACTATAACATCAACTACGGTAGTTTAGATGATGAAGGTTTTACTCCAGGAAACTCTGTAGGTAGAAATACCTTAAGTATTGGTGGTAACGCAAAGTTATCTAACAAGTTTACTGTTAGTGGAACAATGAACTATGCAAGAACAAACTTTAAATCACCTCCAATTGCTGCAAGTTTTGGTAGTAATGTTGGTGGTAATGATGCATCAATCTTTGGAAACTTATTCTACACACCAAGAAGTGTTGATTTAATGGGACTTCCATTTGAGAATCCAGTAGACGGTAGTTCTGTATATTATAGACAAAACAACAGTATACAACATCCATTATGGACGGTTAAGAATGCACAAACTAGTCAGCTTACAAATAGAGTATTTGGTAATGCTGCGCTTACCTATGCAATGAATGACAACATCAACTTAATGTACCAATTTGGTTTTGATACATATAGTGAGAACAATGTTAACTATTCTAACAAAGGAGGTAAGACAGGAAGTGTTGCCAACCAGTCAGGACAGTACAGCACATGGAACAATACTAATACTATTAACAACCACAAAGTTTCAGTAGCAGGAAATTATGATCTATCAGATAATTTAGATTTAAACTTTACTGTAGGTATGGAAACAAGAAGTGATGTTTATGATAGAAGTGGTGTTGCAAGTACAGGACAACAAGTATTTGGAGTGTTAAGACACTTTAATTTTGGTGTTCAAGATGAAATACAAGGTTATCAAAGAAGAAACATTATGGGAGCATATGCTCAAGCTGATCTTGGATATAAGCAAACTGCTTTCTTAACGTTAGCTAGTCGTACAGACTGGGTTTCTAACTTAACTCAAGAAAACAGATCAATTACGTATCCATCTGCAAGTATATCATTCCTTCCATCAAAAGCTATTGAAGCTATACAAGAAAGTGAATTTGTAAATTTCTTAAAGCTTAGAGCAGGTTTAGGAACTTCTGCAAACTTTCAATCAGGTTATCCTGTTGCAACTACATTAAGTTTAAATACACAAGCATTTAATACAGATGAAGGTGTAGATGTTGTTACAAACACAACAAGTAGTTTCTTAGGAAACCCAGATTTAAAGCCTGAAACATTAGAGGAAATAGAATTTGGTTTAGAAGGTAGTTTCTTAGACAATAGAATTTCTGTTGACTTCTCTATATATCAAAGAACAACAAACAACTTAGTTGTAGATAGACCATTAGATCCAGCAAGTGGATATGACAGTACACAAACAAATGTTGGTGAGATTGTTGCTGATGGTATTGAATTAGACGTTAGCTTAGATTGGATAAGAAATGAAGGAGATGGATTCAACTGGTCTACTAACTTCAACTATTCTTCAAGTGAGGCAATCGTTACTGATTTAGGACTTGATACAGACCTAGTACCATTTGCAGGTTTCTCAAATAGAGGAAATGCAGCTATCGAAGGATTTTCTTTAGGAGCTATGATTGGTAGTGCTGTTGCAGAAGATGAAAATGGTAACTTCAGAGTTAATGGAAGTGGTAGTTATATAGTAGATAACGCATTTGACTTCTCTGAGGGAAGTGACTATAATAACGTTATTGGTGATGCAAATCCTGATTTCGTATTAAACATGAGTAACTCTATAAATTACAAGAACTTCTCATTAGGATTCTTATTTAACTGGACACAAGGAGGTGATATGTATTCTCAGACAGTTCAAACTTTACTAGGTAGAGGGGTTGTAAACCAAGCTGGAATTGATAGAGCAAATTCATTTGTACTTCCAGGGGTTAACCCAGCAGGGGAAACTAATGTCACTCAAATCAATAACTCAACATACTATTTCTCTAACGTATTATACGGAGCTGATGAATTAGGAGTTTATGATGCAACTGTATTTAGATTACAAGAACTTTCTTTAGGATATTCTCTTCCAAACAATATGTTAGAGAAAACTCCTTTCGGATCTTTAAGCGTTACCTTTTCAGCTAACAACTTATGGTTCCATGCGCCAAATATACCAGAAAACACAAACTTTGATCCTAACGTAGCTGGATTAGGTGTTGGTAATGGTAGAGGTTTTGAATACTTAAACGGACCTAGTTCAAGAAGATATGGACTATCTGTAAAAGCTTCATTCTAACAAAAAAATAATTTATATTATGAGAAAAATAAACAATTTAATTAAAATGTTGGTTCTGTGCGGAGGATTATTCTTTGCTTCGTGTGAAACAACAGAGCTGGATTTGACACAAAATCCAAATGCACTATCACCGGTAGATGCTGATCCAGATTTCTATCTGAACCAAATTCAATTATCATATGCATACTTGATGGAAAGCTTTGGAAATACTGCTGGTGCAGTAACCAGAATAGATTACATGAGTGGTAGAGATTATGCAAATGCATATCAACCAGGTAGTTTTAATGGAAGATGGAGTTCTTCATACCAAACAATCATGCAGGACATCAGAGAAATGAATGTAATTGCAGACGAAAGTGGTTTAACTCACCATAAAGGAATCGGACAGTTTATTGAGGCACACATCTTAATGACTCTAGTAGATTTCTTTGGAGATATTCCTTACACTGAAGCTTTTCAAGGAGCTGCTAACTTAAACCCAGTAGCGGATTCAGGTGCTAGCGTTTATGCAGTTGCACTTGGTTTATTAGATTCAGCAATTGCTAACTTTAATAGTGAAGCTCTTGGAGAGCCAAGATGGACTTCAACAGTTACAGACCCATTTTATGACGGAGACTGGACTGCTTGGACAAAAGCTGCAAATACACTTAAAATGAATGCATATGCAAATACAAGATTAGTAGACGGAAGTGCTGTAGCTAATTTTAATGCTATCGTTGCTGCTGGAAATTACATCACATCTAATGCAGATGATATGCAATTCAGATGGGGTACTTTAGCAGTACAACCAGATTCACGTCACCCAAGATATAGAGGTAGTTATACTTCTACAGGTGGTGGATCTTATATGTCAAATTCATTGATGTATCATATGTTTGGTGATGGATATTTCTCACCAAGTTATGACCCAAGAATTAATTTCTATTACAGTAGACAAGTAAGTTCTACTCCTGGAATTGATGCACCAGCTGATGAGGAAGTATTAGAATGTGGTTTACAACAAGCTCCTGGACATTATGCAGGTTATGTATTTTGTGGAGTTGAAAGAGGATACTGGGGTAGAGATCATGGAAATGATAATGGAATTCCACCAGATGGATTCTTAAGAGCATTAGCAGGGGTTTATCCTGCAGGTGGTTTACTTGATGATTGGACTACTTTATTTAATGGACCTAACCCTCAAAAAGATGGTGCTGGTAACGGTGGTAATGGTGTAACACCAATACTATTAGCTTCTGCTGCAGATTTTATGATTGCTGAAATCGCTTTATTTGTAGATGGTGATATCAATGCTTCTGGTAATGCAATGTTATCAGGAATTGCTAAATCTTTTGATAAAGTAACTAATTTCGCACCAAGATCTGCTTTATTTACAGCTGTTGTAGATGGTAACTTCGGTGGTCTTGATCAAATGATTGCTGATTTTACAAATGACATTGTTAACCAATGGGTAGATGCTGATATGGATGGTAAGAAAGATATCTTAGCAATGCAAAACTTTGTAGCTCAATACGGAAACGGATTAGGGGCTTATAATTTCTATAGAAGAACTGGATTCCCTACAACGTTACAGCCAAATATTGAGCCAAACCCAGGAGGATTTATCCGTTCATTCTATTACCCTGCTGACCACGCGAATAACAATTCGAATATTAGTCAAAAAACAGGGGTAACAGATCCAGTATTTTGGGATAATAATGGAGCATCTCCAGGTTTTCCAGTTGCTAATTAATAATTAAAAATTATAAAAAATGAAAAAACAAATAAACAAAATAGTATTATTACTACTTTCTGTAATTGTGATAAGCAGTTGTGAAAGCGAGGATAAATCTATTAATCAAGTTTTTGACGGTGTTGAGTACGGTGCTGTCTTAAGAAACTTAGGGATCATAAACCAAAGTTTTAGCTTGTCTGATCCAGGTTCATTTTTCGGAATTACTGTTGAAGAACAGGATGAAGAATATGGAGCATTATTAGATGTAGTTAATGTGTATACAACATATACAGATAACAATGGTAATGGAAATTCACAACCAGAAGCGTTAGTAAAAACGTATACGGCTGGAGACTTTTCTATCGGTGATAAGGGATTACCTGTAACTGATATTATTGTAACTCTTGGTGAAGCTTCAACTGCAGTTGGTGTTTCAAACTATGGTGTAGGAGATAATTACAAAATGAGATTAGAGTTAGTATTAACTGACGGTAGATCATTTAGTTCATCATCTACAAGTGGTTCTTTACAAGGATCTTACTTTTCTTCACCATTTTCTTGGGGAGTGCCTATTTTATGTCAGCCAGTTGATGGTGATTATTTAATAGACATGCAAGATTCATTTGGTGATGGATGGCAAACTGACGATGGAAACGGTGGAAGTGGATTAAAAGCTGTATTAACTTTAGCTGACGGATCTACACTGATAGAAGAAGTTGGTATGTGTTCACCTTATGGTGGTTCTAACATTGGAACTTCAATGGACCCTGCTATGGGAATTTGTACAGGACCTGCTAGTACTTCATTCTATGGAGCTACTGCAACTGTTACAATTCCAGTTGGAACACAATTAGCTGTATGGCAATGGCCAGGAGATACATATGGAGAAATTAGTTTCCAAATCTATGGACCTGCTGGTAACCTTTTACTTGACTCAGGTCAAGGACCAGGGGCTGGACAACTAGATGTTTTAAACTGTTTATAATGTAAACAAACGTAACTATCGAGTAATTGATAGCTACTAGATATAAAAGACCTTTCATTCATTTGAAAGGTCTTTTTTTATGTTATAAATACATAGAATTTGTGATACATTTGCAAGATGACTGAAAACACAACAATATTTGGATTAAGAGCTATCATTGAAGCCATTGATAGTGGGTCAACACTCAATAAGGTATATCTTCAGAAAGGACTTAGAGGAAGTTTATTTTTTGAATTAGAAACTCGTATCAAAAAAGAGCGAATTACTACAAGTTTTGTTCCTGTAGAAAAATTAGACAGACTTTCTAAAAATAAAAACCATCAGGGAGCAGTAGCCCAAATATCTCCAATAGCGTTTGCAGATTTAGAAAAATTAATTGATGATAGTTTAGAGGGTACTACCTCTCCTCTATTCTTACTATTGGATCAAGTTTCTGATGTAAGAAATTTTGGAGCCATTATTAGAACTGCAGAATGTACTGGAGTTAATGGAATTATTATTCAACAAAGCGGAAGTGCCCCTATAAACGCGGAAACCATTAAAACTTCAGCGGGTGCTGCTTTTAAAATTCCTATCTGCAGAGTAAATCATATTAAAGACGCCATTTACACATTGCAAGCCTCTGATATAAAAATTGTAGCGGCTAGTGAAAAAACAGAAGACTTGATCTATGCTATAGATTTAAAACAACCTATTGCCATTGTAATGGGTTCTGAACACAGAGGAATTAACCCATCGGTTTTAAAAATTGTAGACTATACGGCAAAACTTCCTTTATTAGGAACTATAGATTCATTGAATGTTTCTGTTGCTTGTGGTGCTTTTTTGTATGAAACTACGCGTCAAAGATTATCGTAATCTTTTTAATACATTAGAATCAATTACTCACTGTCTTCATAGGGCTCCTCTACTACCTTTGGTGGTGAAAAGTTCCCGTTTTCGTCAAATAACAAATCAAATTCAGACTTAGAAAATTGATATTGTTCTTTTATAATTCCTTTTTTTCTATAGAGATAAGAAAATAGTAGACCTACTAGGAAACCTGATAAATGACCCTCCCATGAAATTCTATCTTCAGTTGGCAGTATAAGCCAAATCATACTTCCATATAAAAAAATAACAACTAGAGACATTGCGATAAGTCTATAGTGTTTTCTGATGATACCACTAAAAAAAATAAAACTAAATAATAAATAAATAGTTCCACTTGCGCCTATGTGATATGAACCTCTGGCAATACCCCAACAAATTAAACCCGATAAAAGTGTGCCATAGATAAGAACCTTATGGGCAATTGTTCTGTAGAAATAAAACAATGAGGCCAGCAATACAAATAAAGGCACAGAGTTGTTAGAAAGATGGGAAGCATCACTATGTATAAATGGAGAAAAAAAAATACCTCTAAGGCCTTTTATTTCTCTGGGTAGGATTCCATAGGAGTTAAAATTATATCCAAATCTAATTTCTATCCAATAAATAAACCATATAGACAGAATAGCAACTGCTGGAATCCAGAGTACATTTCTATGATAACTAAGAGCATTGTTATTTTGCATGAATAAATCTAATCAAAAATAAATCCAATTACTAAAATAACAACTTCTGTCATAAATCTTTACTATTTTTATAGTTATGAATGAACCTTTGGCAGAAAGAATACGCCCAAAAACACTTGAAGACTATATTAGTCAGCGCCATTTAATAGGTGAAAAAGGAGTTTTAACCCAACTTATTAAACAAGGAATACTTCCATCTATAATATTTTGGGGACCACCCGGTATTGGTAAAACCACCCTGGCAAACATTATAGCAGCAACATCTAAACGCCCTTTTTTTACACTAAGTGCCATCAGCTCTGGAGTTAAAGATGTGAGAGAAATTATAGAAAAAGCAAAAAAAGGTAGTGGTTTATTTACAACTAAGAATCCAATATTATTCATAGATGAAATTCACCGTTTTAGCAAATCTCAACAAGACTCTTTATTAGGAGCGGTAGAGAAAGGGTGGGTTACCCTTATTGGAGCAACTACTGAAAACCCAAGTTTTGAGGTAATACCAGCGCTATTGTCTAGATGTCAAGTATATATCTTAAACTCATTTGATAAAAGTGATTTAATCCTGTTACTAAATAGGGCTATAAAAAAGGATCCTATTTTATCGAAAAAAGAGATTAAACTGAAAGAAACCGATGCCTTGCTACAAGTTTCTGGAGGTGATGCACGTAAATTATTGAATATTTTCGAATTGGTGGTAGGGAATGAAGATAAGATCACCCTCACTAATAAATTGGTGCTGGAAAAAATTCAACAAACATCAGTAAGATATGATAAAACTGGAGATCAGCATTACGACATTGCTTCGGCTTTTATAAAGTCTATAAGAGGAAGTGACCCTAATGGAGCAGTATATTGGCTTGCAAGAATGATCGAAGGAGGTGAAGATGTAAAATTTATTGCTAGAAGATTACTAATAGCAGCTTCAGAAGATATTGGAAATGCTAATCCTACAGCCTTAATTTTAGCCAACAATACGTTTCAGGCTGTTAGTGTTATTGGTTATCCAGAATCTAGAATTATTTTAAGCCAATGTGCAGTATATCTGGCGAATTCTCCAAAAAGTAATGCCTCGTATATGGCTATAAATAAAGCTCAAGAAATTGTAAAGAAAACAGGAGACTTACCGATACCACTTCACTTAAGAAATGCACCTACAAAATTAATGAAAGCCTTAGCGTATGGGAAAGACTATAAATATGCTCACGATTATCAAGGAAACTTTGTGCTAGAGGAGTTTTTACCTGAAAGTATTACAAATACAAAAATATATGATCCTGGTGAAAACCCCAGAGAAGAACAGTTTAGAGAAAAACTAAAGAATACATGGGGGGATAAATATGGCTATTAAAACTTAATTTGGAGTTTTCTAGTGATTAGTAATTGGTCCTCATAATATTCCACAAGCCAATGGTTCCCTTTATTACTTAATACTCCGTTTTTATTCTTTATAATAAATACATCCTTTTTACTCGTAGTAAGAATCTCAAAAACAAGCTCATTAGTAGAATTTATAAGTTGATAACCTGTTTTACTTTTCTGCGCACTCAATTCATAAGCCGTAGAAGTTTTCTTTTCTTTAGCTGTTGTATCTAAAACTTCTAAGGGTGGTTTTTCAGTAGCTTTTACCTCGGAAGCTTTCTTTAATTCTTGAGTCTTATTTTCAGTAGTTAAATTTTCAATTTTTTGAGATGAGAAAGAAGCATAAATAAGATTCAAATTTTCAATTGTAGAAAAAGCATTTCTAATGGATTCCCTGTACGATCTTTCATAGTCTTTAAGTTTACTAGCACCTAATTTTGATGTGTACAATAGGTTACCATTACAATCGACTAACTCAATATAGTTTCTAGTGGCAAAGAGATTAGACTTATCTTTTACATCTACATGCAAAGCACTGCATTTATTGTAATACAACTCCTCTGGAAGTTCTTCATTATCTAAATACACTTCATAACCAGCCTTAGAAAATAAAAATTTTGTAAAGGAATTGGCTTTGTAACGATTTACCTGTTTTAAGAAGTCAAATGTACTTTTAACAATTACGTACTGTTTATTTGAAGGGGTACTTTTTTGTCCAAAAGAAGGGGAAATCAAAAAAATAAGCAAAAGAAAAAAGCAAATCTGTTTCATAATTAGTCTATTACAATATTAAACCCAAAATTAAAAGCAATGGAATTAGCAGTGGATACATCAGCTACGCCTAATAGGTTATCTAAACCTCCAAACACATGTAGTTTGCCTAATTGAAGCGAAGTTGCAGCGCCAAAAATAGTAGAAGAATAGTCATTTATCGTGTGGGTAAACTTGGTGTGTACTTTTTTTGAAAAAGAAGCCTGATAGAAACTCGTGAAAGAAAATTGAGGTTTTATGGGTCTCATTATATTGTGGAGTTGAAAACCTACAGCGTTGTAGTAATATTGTTTGTGAGTTTTAGAATAACAACTTTTACTCCGTTTTTCTCCAAAACTATACTTAAATGCAGCATTAATTTTCATTGGTCTCCATGAGGTATAGGCTTCCTGAGTCTCTTCTGTAATCACTCTATCTCTAAAATCTTGTTCAACTTGCTGCCAGTAATTACTGAGGCTGGAGGTATCATATTCAAAATTTAAACCATCTAAAGTATAATTTCCATTGATATTGAAATTTTTAGTATTTTTTGAGTGTTTTACGAAACCTATATCTAGTAAACTCGCCGTAAATTCGAGTTGAGGTGTAAAATGGTAGGTAAGACCAACATCTAATCCTAGACCTAAATTACCACCGAGAAAAGTTCTAGAAAAATATTCATTCGGAGAATCTACATATTCATCATCAGCATCTACTATACCAGAGGTTCTAACTTGACCGTTTATATTATTTAAGGATTGACGTATGATATTTTCATTGCTCGTTGTAGAACTAAAAGTTCCAGAATTATTAAGGGATTCGATATTTATACTCGAGGAATAAATTTTAACTCTTGCTCCAATATTAAGTTTCTCACTTACTTTCTTTGAAATTCCAGCATGTAAAACTCCTAGAAAATCACCTTTCATAGAAACTTGAGATAAAGAAAAAGTACGGTTTAAAAAAGGTGCATTACCGTAATAAAATAATTCTATGAAGTCTTTTGGCATATAACTTATAAAATCAAGCTCTTCATAAAACCCAAAACTTAAGTATGTTTTTTTATCCAATCTAAAACCAATATTTAAAACATCAATTTTAGTATTAAAACTCATATAATCTGTTGAATTGATTTTATTCAATACGCCTTCAAATCGAGTTCTAAAAGCTCTAGAATCATTTGAAAATAAGTCATTTAGATTAAATCCTGTGAGTCCAAGATTAAAGGAAAAATCAGATAACATAGGAATACCATAATGGCTTTTGAAATTTGTTTCTGCACCAGGATTTAACAGTAATGTTTGCGGTGACTCCCCAAAAGAAAAAGCTAATTTCTGTTGAGATTTTAATGAAATCGTAACAGTTAAAGCTATGAATAATAGTGATTTTTTCATTTTTATTTTAAATACTTAAATGAAAAGTTCCAGTAGATTTGAACTTTATTATTTGGTAAATATTCGGATCAATTTGTGTAGCTGAAGGATTTAACTTTACCTCTACACTAACTTTTCTTGAGGTTAAAAATATGGGGGAAGCTTCAATTTCAATGGATTCTGATGCTACATAATTTAAATCTTGAGGAACTATAGTAAAACTAGGAATAGTTCGAGTGATGTTATCGTTACCGTCATAAAAAATGATATTGATTTCAAAAGATCTATCAAATCTATTTTCAATTTCAAAATCAAAAACAGCTTTAAAAACATCATTTCTGATGGAAGATGATTTAAAAACTCTAAAATCTGAAGTATCTGTAATCATTGGTATTTCAGTACCTGTGGTACTGTTATAAAAATCATCTTGATTCAACTCAAAGTAAATTAAAGGTGCAGTAAGTATGGGATCAACATTTAAATTAATTTCATCAAAATTTAAGTTATCAGTACACGAAATTAAAAAACAAAGGCTAAAAAATGCTACTAGATTTTTAATGTACATATTCATAGGATTATTTATTGAATCGTATTTTTTTTAAGTTTTAAAGATATTCTTTTAAATCTAATAGATTGTATATTGAAGTTATATTTTTTGGAATTAAATTTGAATTCTCTGAGTTGAAGTGTATGGCTTTAATTCCACAATTCAGAGCTCCCTCAATATCAGCTTCAAGGTTATCTCCAATCATAATACAATTAGAAGCATTTGCATTTACTTTTTCTAATGCATATTCAAATACTTTCTTATTTGGTTTTTTAACGCCTACAGATTCTGAGGTGATAATTGCATCGAAAAAATTATAAATACCAGATTTTTTCATTTTTTTGGTCTGTATTTCTTCAAAGCCATTTGTAATAATATGAAGTTTATAGTGCGTTTGTAAATATTCTAAGATCTCAAAGGTTCCTTCGAATAGATGGTTGTGGTTGGGAAGTTTGGCAATATATTCATCTGAAAGCTGATGTATGACCTCATCTTTAACAGGAAGTTTTAGTGCATCAAAGGTTTCCTTCAATCGTAGATATTTTAGTTCTTTTTTTGTCACTTGTTCTTCTCTATATTTTTTCCAGTAGCTAAAATTAATTGGAATGTATATGTTTAAAAACAAGTCAATATCAACGGTTACATTAGCGGCTGGTAAAATTTCTTTAAAAGTTAATGCAGAATTTTTTTCAAAATCCCAAAGAGTGTGATCTAAATCAAAAAAAACATGTTGTATTTTCATAGGGTAAATATAATAATCTAGCGTTAAAAATGTTTGAACTTATTATATATTTGATTTTTAAGCTATAACTGTTGAAAAAAAAGCTTCATATATTATTTTTGTGTGGATGGTATCCGTCTTCGGTACTTCCTCAAAATGGGGATTTCATTATGAGACATGCAGAAGCTGTGAGTAGAAAACATCGGGTTAGTGTATTGCATATTATTTCTAAACCTGGGGTGTCAAAAACTGAAATTGAAATGATAAAAGAAGGTGATTTAGCTACCTACATTGCCTATATACCACCGAGTTTTAATCCAATTATAAAATTAATTAGATTCTGGAATGCCTATAAAAACATATTGAAGAAAATAGGAAGTTTTGATCTAGTTCATCTCAATAAACTATACCCTTTTGGTGGATTTGCTCTTCATTTAAAAAAAATAAAACAGCTTCCTTATATCATTTCAGAACACTGGACAGGCTATCATTTGAAAGCGCAGAAATCATTGCCTTGGGCGGAACGCGTTTTATCAAAAATAATTACAAAAAATGCAAGTTTTATATGCCCTGTAAGTACAGATTTAAAAAATTCAATGTTGAAATCTGGATTAAAAGGCAGCTATGAAATCATTCCAAATGTGGTAGATACTCATCTTTTTAAACCGGCAAAAAAAACAACTAAAAAATTTACAATTACTCACATCTCTAACTTACAGGATCAGCATAAAAATATCTCTGGCATGTTGCGAGTTGCTAAGCAACTAGAAAGTTCTATTCCCTCTTTTCAATGGAATTTTATCGGTGGAAAGAAAGATCCATACAATAGATTAATTGAAGAATTAAACTTCAAGAAAAATACAATCCATTTTATGGATCAACTAAGTCATAAAAAAATTCCAAAACAATTAACGGAATCCGATGTATTTGTACTTTTTAGTAATTATGAGAATTTACCCTGTGTAATTTTAGAAGCTTTTGCCTGTGGAATTCCAGTAATTTCAACAGATGTTGGAGGTATTCAGGAATTTTTTCCAAATGATTTTGGGTTTCTAATTGAAAAAAATAACGAAAATCAACTTGTAGAAAAGATTTTAGAAATACATCATAATCCTATCACAAAAAGTAATAGTATGCACAAATATGCGAATACTAATTTTAGCTCAGAAAAAATTTGTGAATCATTTTCAGAGCTTTACCTTAAAGCATTAAACTAAAAAGAATTGGGTGATATTAAAGAATATATAAAAGGATTCATAGATCGATCGGGGAACTATGTTTTTTTGTCTACTTTATTTTCAAGAGGCCTCTCTTTTTTAGGCTCTTGGATTGCTTTACAACTCATAGATCATGAGGAACTGGGAATTATTCTGTTTGCTTTTAGTATTGTTCAGTTTATCATCCCAATTGGCGGTTTTGGTTTACATCAAAGTCTGATCAGGTACGGTGCTTTATTAAATTCTAATGAAGAAAAACAAGAACTCTTTTCCTATGTGCTCAAAAAAGGAATAATTGCTTCCATATTAATTATCTTTTTATTGAATATTATCGGTTATTTTATTCCATTTCAATTTGATAAGACTTATGGGTACTTTTCTTTTTTAACACTCACTATCCTAACAATTTTTATACTTGAAATTATAAAAATACAATTCAGACTTCAGCATAAAAATAAGTTATATGCCCTAAGTGAATTTTGGTATAATGTGATTTTGGTGATCCTAATTTTTATTTTAAGTTCTTACTTTGATGGGTTCGGATATGTCGTAGCTTTAATTGTATCACCACTTGTCACAGTACTTATTTTCTTAAAAAAACTAAACATTAAACTAAGCTCAACAAACAACTTAACAATTACCAATTTCTATTTCTGGAGATATGGTTTTTTGGGAGGGATTTCCAATGTTGTTACTCAATTACTTATTCTAGTTGATCTCATATTAATTGGACACCTCATGGGCGATCCTATTCAAGTGACTAACTACAGATATATATCCATTATACCTTTTAGTCTGTTATTTTTACCAAGAGTGTTTATTACAACAGATTTTGTGACATTTACAGAAAAGATAGCAGATCGGCAGTATATCGCCAAGTACATAAAAAATTATGTGCAATTGTTTGCGATTATCAGTATAATTATTCTTGTTGGCAGCTATTTATTTGCAAGTGAAATTCTTTCGATATTTGGTAAAGAGTACATGATGTACTCAGAGTCTTTTTTAATCTTGATCATAGGTGTTATTGGTATTTTCTTATTAAGGGGAGTTTATGGAAATTTATTGGCATCCATAGGAAGAATTGAGGTCAATTATTATATCATTTGTGCTGCATTACTAATTAATATCATAAGCAATCATTATCTAATTCCAATATACGGCATCAAAGGTGCAGCCATTACTTCAGCAATTTTAATGTGGTTTACTGGAATTCTTTCCTGGTTGAGTTTCGTGTATTTATACAAAAAAAAGTATAAGAAAACTTTTAAAAATAAAGTTTAACCCGCTTTGGTACTTGTTATTTTTTAAATAACTTTAAAACTTTGGGAAGATTATTCATTTTTAGTTGATGATATTTTTCTGTTTCTGCTCCAAAACTTTTTGAAAAACTTGCTACGCTTTTTATGGATGAGCCTCCAAAATTAAATTCTGAAAAATCCTTATTGTATTTGAAAATTACTCTGTCAATTAAAAATGTATTGGCTCCATTTTTTCTGTGGTTAAGATCTGTTGATGAGATTAGTTTGGTAATTGAGTTTTTATGTTTTAATAAAAAAACTGAGGCAACTAGTTTATTTTCTTTGTCATAAACAGCTAGTATTTCACCTATTTTTTTTTCAATACAAATAGCAATCAACTTTTCTAAATTGGCATAGTCAGTTTCTTTTATATTAGGCGTTCTTTTACCAATGTTATTTTTAAAAAGCTGAATTAAATTACTTGGATGATCATTCCATTTTTCAATCAAATCAGCTGCAGCAGCTTTTTGTAAATCCTTTTTCCTGTCTTTTCTGTACTTGGATAAAATTGAACTATACGTTGTATTTAATACTAATTTCTGGCATTGTTTAAATTGTAAAAATTCAGGATATAACTCAAAATTATTATGAGTATTGGTTCTTAACTCAACAAATTTAAATTTATTAAAAAGAGGGGTTAGAAATTCATTTTCATTAATAACATCTTTAGAGAAAACTCCTAATTGTAACACCCAAAAAGGCGGATATACATATTTGATCCCATATTTTTTTCGCCAAGGAAGTGGCATCACTGCTTCATAATCGTTTAAAACCAATACATCCCAATTGTTGCAAACAATGTCTAAATACCATGAGAAGGCATAAATCTTAGACTGTATTGAAGTGTCTATACACTGGTTGTATTTCTCTTCATCTAAATGTTCTCTGTGAATGTATTTAATTGACATGAGTGTGAATTAATTTTTGCATCTTCTCATAGACCTTTTTCCATCCATTCCATCGAAGGTATCCACTGAGACTCTCATTGTGAAATAGTGTAATAAAAGTTCCATTCACATTCATTACCTCATTCAATAAATCTTTAGTTCTTCCCAAAGACTGTTTAGGAGTGAGTCCCATATAATCATTAAGCGTGGTGTCCATTAAGGCAAAAGGATAAATAAGCAAGGGCGTTTGTATTTCAAAATCCAAATCAAAAAAATGAAAGGGAATTGAGGTACTGGCCCTGAAACCAACATGACTGGCATAACCCATAGAATAATCTTCCTCAATCTCTAAATCTATTAGATTCTGATAAGTTTCTGGTAAGCTAAACCGTAAAAAATGTTGTCTAGAAATGGTTGTAGGAATATTAGTTATTGATTCTAAGCGTTCTTTTTCTTTTTTCAACATCCCACTATTCTTCATGGTATAATAAGAAGGATGAAGTCCAACACTCGCATAATCTGCAATATGCTTAATGAGTAATCTAAATTGTCTTTTAGTGGTGGATATATTAGTATCAAATGTGGTATAATCTGCAATGAGGAAGAAAAAAATAAGGTCTACATCATACTTTTTACTCAAAGTTAAGATCTGCTCAAAGGTATTGTTGGGATCTTTTTTAATTCTTAGAATTACCAATAGCCTGCTCCAAAAACTTCTGATTTGTAACTTGAAAAAATCTGAAATTAAGGCACCCAAAGTTCTTACAAAGCTCTTATACTTATAGGCAAAAGCATTATCTACATCTATGGTAGAAATGTAGCGAAATTTACGATCTGGAAAATGATATTCTGGGAAACGTAATTTTAAAATAGTTTTTAGTTTTACAACCCAAATATCTACTACAGGTTTTTCTAAAAATTTAAAATTATACGCTAAGCTTTGCTCTGCTGTAAATCGTTCATGCACATCTCTTACATGAGGTAAATACTCTTCATATCTTGAAATCAGATAAAAACTTGCCGCAAAAATATCAAATGGGATACTAGATTGTGCTCCTGCACTAAAAAAACAGGGAGTATCCTCCCAAGATGATAGGGTTATTTCTAGATCATTTATACCCTGTTCAAACAGCAAGTCATTACTTTTTACAAAGAATTCATTCCCTAAGGGAAACTTTGTATAACTCATTTTTGGTCCATTATGGGCAACAAAATCCTCAACTTTAGTTGTAAAAGATACTGGAACAAGAAGAACTCGAGTAAAAATATGCTTGAAGATATACCGAACTCGTGGAGTAATCTTATGCGTATAGACAAGTATCAAAACTAAAAAAGCGGTTTAAATTTCACCATTATCGGCAAAGCTAAAATAAGACTTTTCAGTAATTATTAAATGATCTAAGAGTTTAATATCTAAACTTAGCCCTCCATCTTTAATTTTCTTAGTAATCTTTTTATCTTCCCTACTTGGATTTAGTGAACCTGAGGGATGGTTATGGCATATAACAACAGCCACAGCCGAAAGTTCAATGGCTTTTTTAAATAAAAGTCTAACATCTACCAGTGTTGCAGTTATACCTCCTTTGCTTAACTGATATTTTGAAAGTACTTCGTTAGCATTATTTAAATACAGCACCCAAAACTCTTCATGAGCTAACATCCCAATTTGGGGTTGCATCATAGAAAAGACCGCTTGACTACTGTGTATTTTAGGCTTATAAATAAAAGATTCCAATTGCCTTCGCTTTCCAAGCTCCAAAGCTGTTACTATGGTGATGGCTTTTGCTGGACCTATACCGTTAAATGCCGTTAATTCTTTTACCGAAAGCTTGGCCAATTCATGAATATTGTACTGTACAGATGCTAATATCCTTTTAGACAGGTCTACTGCACTTTCTTTTTTATTTCCCGAACTAATTAAAATCGCAAGAAGTTCTGCAGCACTTAATGCTGAAGCTCCTTTACTCATTAATTTTTCTCTGGGTCTATCCTCTGTAGCCCATGATTTAATGGTTAATTTTTTCATTTTGCAACTTTTTCTTTAAAGATACAAAACAGGTTTAAAATGAATATCGAGGGTTATTTTGGGGTACACTATATTAAGTTTTATATCTTTGTAGGATATTTCTTACGATTTATGAAAATTATTATTGCAGGTGCTGGAGACGTTGGGTTTCATTTAGCAAAGCTATTATCTTACGAATCACAAGATACGTATGTCATAGATTTTGATGGAGAAAAACTAAATTACATCAACAATCACCTAGATGTCATTACCAAAAAAGGAGATGCTACATCGATAAAACTACTTAAGGAAATTGGTATAGAATCTACCGATATACTTCTAGCGGTTACAGAATCTCAAAATACTAATTTTACCGTTTCTGTAATTGCGAAGTCTTTAGGGGCAAAGAAGACCATCGCCAGAATAGACAATCCTGAGTTTCTTGAAAATGATCATATCGATTTTAAGAAATTTGGATTAGACTATATGATTTCTCCTGAACAATTAGCCGCAGATGAAATTAAAATGCTGCTGAACCAATCTTCATTTAATGACACCGTTACTTTTGAAAATGGCTTGTTTAATGTCATGGGAACCACTTTAGACTATAAATCACCACTTTTAAATACCACGGTAAGAGAAGCAAGAGCTACCTTTTCTTCAGTAGAATTCATCATCATAGCCATTAAAAGAGAAGGCATTTCTCAAACTATTATACCAAGAGGAGACACCGAGTTTAAATTGAATGACCAAGTATACTTTTCTGTTCCTCACTACAGTGTAGATAAGCTCTACCCTATTGTAGGTAAAGAACATCTAAAAATTAAAAATGTGATGGTTCTTGGAGGAAGTTCTATAGGTTCTAAAACAGCCCGAAATCTTTGTAAGGAAAATTTCAAAGTAACGCTCATAGAAAAACAACGAGAAAAATCATTACTCTTGGCAGAAGATTTAAATCAAACTTTAGTTATTAATGGTGACGGAAGAGATATTGAACTTTTAGAAGAGGAGAACATTAGAGAAATGGATGCTTTTGTAGCCGTTACTGGAGATTCTGAAACCAATATCATGTCTTGTTTGGTTGCCAAATCTAAGGGGGTTAAAAAAACCATTGCTTTGGTTGAAAATATGGATTATATCAATATTTCTCAAACCATAGGAATTAATACCCTGATCAATAAAAAATTGATTGCCGCTAGTAGTATTTTCAAACATATTAGAAAAGGTGAAATTCTTGCTTTAGCTAACCTTCATAATATAGACGCTGAAGTTTTTGAGTTTGAGGTATTACCAGGTGCAAAGGTTACCGAGGCAATTATTAGTGAATTAAACTTTCCTAGAGATGCCGTATTTGGCGGAATTATAAGAGACGGTAAAGCCTTAATTTCTGACGGAGATTTTCAAGTTATGAGTGGAGATAAAGTGATTGTTTTTTGTTTACCTGATGCCATTCACATTGTTGAAGACTTATTCAAATAAAAAATGGGAAGCTTAAACCTTAAAATTATCTTCAGGTTTTTAGGACTTACTGCAGTTCTTAACGGAGTCTTTATGTTTATTGCTATTCCTTTTAGCATGTATCACCAAGAAGTGGCTCAAATGGGCATTTTAAATGCAGGAATTGTTACCGTATTTATAGGTTTAATTCTTTATTTTTTCAACAAACCCACCTCCACTACGATTCAAAAAAAAGAAGGGTATCTTATTGTAACATTAGGTTGGTTAACGCTATCCATTACAGGAATGTTGCCTTACTTGTTTACGGGAACAATTCCATCGATAACCAATGCATTTTTTGAGACCTTATCTGGGTATTCTACCACAGGATCCTCAATTTTAACAGACATAGAAGCCATGCCAAAAGGAATTTTATTTTGGCGAAGTGCTACGCACTGGATTGGTGGTATGGGTATTATTGTTCTTACCATTGCTATATTACCACTTCTCGGTATCGGAGGCATGCAATTGTTTATGGCAGAAGCACCAGGGCCCTCAGCAGACAAATTACATCCAAGAATTACAGATACAGCAAAGCGTCTTTGGTTAATTTATGTTACACTTACCTTTGCAGAATTTTTTCTTCTCAAAGTTGCGGGCATGAGTTGGTTTGATGCGATTAACCATGCAATGGCCACTGTAAGTACTGGTGGGTTTTCAACTAAAAATGCAAGTTTATCGTATTGGAATGCCATGCCTATGGTACAATATGTGATCATCTTTTTTATGTTTGTAGCCGGTACTAACTTTGTACTCACCTACTTTGCATTAAAAGGAAAAGTAAAAAAAGTACTACAGAGTGAAGAATTCAAATATTACTTTTTTGGTATTGTAAGTATGACTGCACTTGTAGCAGTAATTATTTTATGCTTTCAAGATGAAACTTTACAAACTACCGTAGCCCATCCAGCAGTTTTTGGCGCTACAGAAAGCGCGATTAGACATGCCCTTTTTCAAGTTACTTCAATCATAACCACTACTGGTTTTATAACTGCAGATTTTACCATGTGGAGTTTCTTTGCTACTGGTATTTTCTTTGCCCTCTTTTTTGTTGGAGG
>CAJQMN010000112.1 GCA_905479435.1 uncultured Flavobacteriaceae bacterium
ACAACTATAGATTAATTCTTTGTGGAAGAAACAAGGAGCAACTCCAAAATTTAGAAAAATCTTTAGGGGAACAAACCGATGTAATTACACTCCAATTTGATGTTAGAAATAAAAGTGATGTCTTTAACTCTATAGAAAATCTACCTGAGAATTTTAGAAATATTGATGTATTAATTAATAATGCAGGGAATGCACACGGCTTAAGTTTTATTCAAGACGGTGACACAAATGACTGGGATGCCATGTTAGATATTAATGTGAAGGGGCTTTTGTATGTCTCAAAAGCGATCTTGCCAAAAATGATTGAAAGAAACACAGGTTTTATTGTTAATATTGGATCAACGGCAGGAAAAGAGGTGTATCCAAATGGAAATGTATATTGTGCATCTAAGTCTGCAGTTGAGGCTATTAATAAAGGAATGAGAATGGACTTAAACAACTATAACATTCGTGTTAGTGCTATACACCCTGGGCTTGTAGAAACTGCATTTTCAGATGTCCGTTTTAAAGGAGATAAGGAAAGAGCAAAAAAAGTATATCAGGGATATAAACCGTTACAACCAGAGGATATTGCCGAAATTATCCATTTTGTAATCACCAGACCTTATCATATTAATATTGAAGACTTGGTCGTATATCCTACTGCTCAAGTAAGTGCAACGATGATAAATAAAAAATAAATGAGTAGGTATTCAAAAATTATAGCAGGATGTATGTCTTGGGGAGCATGGGGGAGACAATTTTCTACTCAAGAAATGATTTCTCAAATAAAAAAAACTTTAGAGTCTGGAATTACCACTTTTGACCATGCAGACATCTATGGAGAATACACAACTGAACAAGAGTTTGGTAAAGCTTTTTCAACTAGTGGTGTAGAGCGAGATAAGATTCAACTGATTTCTAAATGTGGAATACAACATGATGGTGGTACAAGAGACAATAAAATAAAACACTATAATTATTCAAAAGAATACATTATTTGGAGCGTAGAAAAGTCATTAAAAGACTTACAAACCGATTACTTAGACTTACTATTACTGCATCGACCTAGCCCACTTATGCATCCAGCCGAGATTGAAGCCGCCGTCTCAATTTTAAAAGAGACAGGTAAAATTATAGATTTTGGAGTTTCTAATTTTACACCTTCTCAATTTAATTTAATAGATCATACCACTTCCATTTCTGTAAATCAAATAGAATTTTCTTTAACACAACATTCGGCAATGCAAAACGGAACCTTAGATCAGTTATTGCAAAAAGATGTAATACCGATGTCATGGAGTCCTTTGGGATCTTATTTTAAAGAATCAAATGCAGCAAACAAACGAATAAAAAAAGTATTGGATGTGTTAACAAAAAAATACAATGCATCTGAAGATCAATTATTATTAGCCTGGATTTTACAGCATCCCTCAGGAGTCTTACCTGTGGTTGGAACAACTTCAAAGGTAAGACTAGAAAATGCAACAAAAGCCTTAAACATTAATCTAGAGCTTGAAGATTGGTTTACCTTACTGGTAGAGTGTCAAGGTCACAAAGTTCCGTAAATATGATTAATAAACGTCTTTTAATTAAAAACTTGCTCAGTCATAATGATGAGAATAGTTTTTATGATAAAAAGATGAAGCTATCCTTAACAAGCAAAGAAGGGAAAGGTAAATTTTTAAAGCATATTTGTGCCCTTTCCAATTCAAACCCAACGAACAATTCTTACATCATAATTGGCATTGAAGACGAAGAAAATAAGATTATTGGAGTAGATTTTTTTGACGATAGCAAAATACAGAACCTTGTAAATGCATACTTAAAAAACCCCCCAAAAATCACCTACGAAAATGTTCCTTTTCCAAGTTTACCTAGACATAAAGTAGTTGGTTTAGTAACGATTCATTGCAACGGTACTATTACCTCTTTATTAAAGAATGCGTGGAAATATAGAAAAGACACTATTTTCTACAGAAGGGGAAGTAATTCCATGCCTGCCTCTAAAAATTTTGAGTTAAGAGATACTAATAAACTCACAGTTGATGCCATAGAAAAGAATGCAAATAATAACATAAAGCTAACTTTAGACGGTGTTTTTGATTTCTTTAATAATCACAAGCCAGAATATAACCCCCAATACAAAGTTTTTAATGAGCAATTTGTATTGTGTTGGGCAGGAGAGAAAAAACGTTTAGATGGAAAAGAGTTTTTCACACGTGTAGATATTGAATTAATAAACGAGCAAGTTCGATTATTTTTTTCATCCTTAGATGAGGTTCAAATCAGTTATAATAAAAATTCATTTATCATTACAGAATTCATTTCTCTTGGATTAGACAAGGAGGAAAAATACTATCCTTTAGAAAAAACGATTATTAATTTTAAGGAAAATGGGAAACATGACATCGTTACCGAGTTCTTATTTAAGTCACCATTATTTGATGATATTATGATTCAGCATATTTATCATAATAATAATGTAATTATTTCTAAAATTGAAGCAGGAATCCCGCTTTCAGTATTAGAACACGAAGATGTACTCAGGTTGCCAAAAAACTATTTACTTTGTTTTTTATACGGATACTCAGATTCGGTTCAGCAATTAAAAAAAGCAAAAGAATATATTAAAAGTATAGAAGATAAAACCACATACATAAAATATAAAGAAGCACTTCGTGTTTTCAGAAAAGTAAAATATAGTTAGACTCCTAGTTTATTCAATCCATAATTTACCAATAGAATAGGTTTTTGCTTGACCACTTATAATAACCCTATCGTTTTTTTCTGTGCAATTTAGTATCCCTTTTCTTTTAGAAAGTTGCATAGCAGAGAGCTCTTTTTTATCCAGTTTTTTTGCCCAAAAAGGAATTAAAGAACAATGCGCTGAACCGGTTACAGGGTCTTCTAGAATAGAGGCTTGGGGAGTAAAAAAACGCGAGACAAAATCGCAGCTAGTCCCTTTAGAGGTAACAATTACCCCACCTGTACCAAGATTTATTTGGTCAAAAATTTGCCTGTTTATTTTAATGTTTTTTATGTCTTGTTCAGTATCATATACTAAGACATAATCTCTAGACTTATACACCGCTTTTGGAGGAATGTTTAAAGATTTTTCTATGAGTTCAGGAAGCGCTGCAGGAACAGGCATTCTTGATGGAAAATCTAAAAAATAAAAATCATCTTGTACAGTAACCGTTAGGTCTCCACTTGCAGTTTCAAAAACAATATTATTTGAAGGATATTTTAAAATTGTTTTTAAACAGTGAGCAGTTGCCAAAGTTGCATGCCCACACAAATCCATTTCAATTTCTGGTGTAAACCATCGTAGATGAAATTTATTCTCTTTAGCAACAAAAAAAGCAGTTTCTGCAACGGCGTTTTCTTGTGTAATTTTTAATAATATTTCATCAGGAAGCCATGAGGGTAAAGGAACAATACAGGCTGGGTTTCCCTCAAAAATAGAATTGGTAAAGGCATCTACTTGATAAAGATCTAACATTACTTTTTAGTTAATATTGAGTCCCAAAATAATTTTGTTTGTTCTATATAATTGGCATTGTTTTTATTTTTTGCCCAGTTATTTGCTGCTTCTATAATAACCAAAGCTTCTTTATAGTTGTTCATTTTAGCAAGGATTTTTGCCTTAAGTAATCCGTATCTAAAATTTTCTGGACTTTTATTAAGAGCACTATCAATAAAGTTTAGTGCATCCTTTAAATCTTTACCATTATTACTATAATATTGGGCAGCTTCAAAGTAGGTTCTGTGAGGTATCTTCTCAGGGTTTTTCATAAAAACTTGCATTTGAGACTCAATTTTTTTATCAACCTCTACTTCGATTGGAATAGAAATTAAGGTATTTTCCCATGTGATATCGAGCATTAAAGAATTTGTTTTAACCTCTGAAAATTGACAGGTAAACGTTTCAACATAGTTGTTGTTTTTTTCTGGCACTAGCTCAAATCTGAAGACATCGTTTAACGGTTTGTAAGCACCTCCTGCAATACTTCTAAGTGAAGTGTTTGCATGAATAATTATGGTCCAACACCCTTGATTAGGAATGGTATAAATAGCGTATTCTCCTGGCTGTATTTTTTTTCCTCCAATTTTTGCAACTTCCTTAAATGTAATTCTTGTAGCCCTATTTGCTCCAGTTCTCCAGACTTTATCATAAGGAACTAGTTCTCCAAAAACAACTCTTCCTTTGGCTGAAGGTCTAGAGTATTGAAGAGTCACTTCTGTAAGACCAACTTGTTGTGAAATTTTACTAAAAGGACTCAGTGTTGGTGTTTTTAAACGTTGTCCATAACAAAGATTAAAACAGACTAAAAGGCAGATAACAGAAATTGAGTATTTCATGTAGGTAAAATTTTATGGATTGAAAATTATTCTAATGATCCTCTAAATTTAGGGATTAATTTTAAATACTTCGAATTTTCTTAACCATTCAATTGATTTTTTAGGGCCTACTGAAATTTTAAAAAACAATTCTGGACTAATCACATGCCCCCAGCCCCATAGGTTTATTTTATTTGTTTTAAAGTTCCCAATTTCTTTTATTCCAACCCCGGTTTTTAAATTTGTTAACACCCATTCCGCTTGTAGTTCTTTTCCTCCCGTTAGATTACTGAAGAAGAATTGTTTTTTAGGGGTTTCATTAAAGGAGATGTTATCACTACCTATTTCAACTTTGTTCTCACTATTTACTGTTTCATCAAAAAGTGTTGGATTTAGTGGAAAAGGGAATTTCAATGTATAGTCTTTATCGATTAAGGCATTATCAATCGCCATAAAATTATGGACATATTCATCGGTAATAATTTGTTTTTCACCCGTGTTCTCCAAAAAATAATTAATTAAAATACTATTTTTAGATATTGAAATTTCTTTTTTTAATATGTAGGAATAGCCGTTTACAGACTCTGACTTACAAACAATTATTATTTTTTGATCCTTATAAGTAATATCAAAATGAGCTGGTTTTATAAGATGATTTCTATGAAAAAGGTAGTTTTTGTGTTCTTTCTTGAGAAGGCCAATACCTATTTTATGAAACCATCCGCCCATAGGGGTTTCTTCAAAACCTACTGGACTCGTAATTCCAAATTCATTGTAAAGCCCTTTTCCTAAAAAATTAATATTTTTAGATTCTGTATCTTCAATAGTAGTTAAAGGAAGGTTTTCAAACTTAATAGAAGAAATTTTCCCAGACCAATCAAATCTTGAGCCTTTATAGTTTTCTAATGGTATATCAACAGCAACCTCTAGTGTATTATTTTTTATAATATGAGTCATAATTTAAACATCAGAAAGAAATTAAAAAGAGTTTCTTAACCATTAAATACATCTCACAGTAATTTAATTTTTCAAGACTTAGTCTCAAAAATAGGTTCAACTAGGTGTAAAAAAATTTCTAAAAAATTTAATTGCCAATAGCACAGGGAAAACACATCCAAAAAGTAGAGAGGGCAGCATTGTTAATTCATGATAAACCCCAATTAATGTGTGTTCAATTTTAAAAAAGTGAAACGCATAGAGCATCAAAACATTTATCCAAGGGATAATTGAAAATGTGATTAACTCTTTATAGTTCATTGTTTAAATAATTTATTAGAAAACAGGTGTTAGCTTACTGTTTGATTTAATTTTAAATCTTCATAAAATTTCGCATAGCTAACTTGTATGTAGGGGCTTAGCCATAAAAAACCAATTCCTAGTGTTAGTACACAAAGCAAAGCCCAACCGATGAAGCGCAATCCTAAACAAAAGTATTTCCATTTATAACCATCCATCATTTCTTTACTTTTTCGTAAAGCATCCATTGAACCAATGGTATCATCTTCTGCTAAAATATAAAAGGTTTGTGAGTAAGCAAGACCTGCAATTATACCAGGAATAATTAATAATAATGCCCAAAGGAAAATAAATACAATCATTAGAATATAGGCGCCTAAAACAGTACCATAATTTCTAAAACCTTCAAAAATTTGCTCTAATCTTGCATTTTCATTTCTAGAGAGGCTCAAGGTAAATATACAAATACCAACTGCCATGGGGCCAGCAATAAAAAGGAATAGAACGTCCCCTATAGTAGGAATAAGTTGAATAGACCCAACTATTATAATATATACCAAAAAAGTACCCACTGCCAGTCCCCAGTTTCCTGAGAGAGATGCTCTAGCCTCGGCCATTAGTTCTTTATTTTCCTTCATCATTTTGTGTATTTTTTTGGTTAATTATTTTATAGTGATTATTATTGCTAGGCAAGATAGTAAATAAACTACAAGCTAATTAAACATAGATTTTATTGTTTTTGCTCTAGAATAAGCGCAGGAATGGCTAATGTTTTGAAAAGACTGTTATAAGTTTGCATTTCAGTATTAATGATAGTATCACGTTCATTTTTGTACACTTGCCAGTCTTTCATTAAATCCTCAAATCGTTCTTTAGCACCATTAGTAACCTTTGGGTTTGCTTGATCTATATAACTTTTTAGCTGGATTAATTGAGCATTTAACTTATTGTTAAAATTAATAACATCTTGGAACGTTTTTTGCTTTGCCTGTATTAGGTTTTCTTCCCAGCTATTAATGCGCTTAGTTAATTCCTTCCCTTTTTCTAACAAAGCATCGGCATTTTTTGAGTCTTTTAAGAGCTTAGCATAGTGGCTAAGCTGTGTTTTTGCAGAACGCATTTGGTTCACAGACTCATGCATTTCTTTGACAGTATTTTCTATAGAAACTAGCATCTTTTGTTGCGCTATAAAATCTTCAGAACTTGAAATAACTTTTGGGTTTGGAAGAATAGTTATCTCAGTTTCAGAGATAACATCTCCTAATGTCATTCTTAACGTATACTTTCCGGGGGCCACGCTAGAGCCGGCCAAGCCTCCAAAAATGAATACTTTATGTATAGACGGCAATGGGGCTCTTCTGAAATCCCAAGTAAAACGATTAACACCTTTTTTTGATCCTAAAACTTGAGGTTTAGAGGGGCCACCTGGCCATGATTTAAAATTAGGATCTTTCTTATTGGTATAAGTTCTTATAACTTCAGAATTCTGCAGAACTTCCAACGTTAGTTCTAAAGAATCAACATTCTTATTTAAATAATAATCAAAGGTAACTCCACTTCTTGGGTTTTGCCCCTGCCCAACAGCTTTAGAGTTTCCTCCAAAGATGCGATAAGTATCTTTAGGGGGTACAATCTCAATAGCTCTTGAATAGCTACGTTTATTTTGAAGCGCCCCTAAATCATCTAAAATCCAAAAACCTCTTCCCGATGTTGCAGCCACTAAATCATTATCTTGAATCATTAAATCGTTGATAGCTACTACGGGTAAATTTAGTTTTAATCGTTGCCAATATGCACCATCATCGTTTGAGACATATAGTCCTGTTTCTGTTCCTGCATACAATAACCCCTGTTGTTTTTTATCTGCTCTAACTACTCTAGCAAAACCATTAGGATCATTTAAACCGTTTACAATTCTAGTCCAAGTTTGCCCATAATCATTGGTTTTAAAGATGTGAGAGTTTAAGTCCATAGATTTGTATCTCATAATTACCACATAGGCCGTTGCAGGGTTGTGTTGGGAAATGTCTATACTATTTATGATACCATCCTTAATTCCGTTGGGTGTAATATTGGCCCAGCTTTCTCCTCCATTCTTTGTAATGTGTATAAGTCCGTCATCACTACCGGCATATAAAACGCCTTGTTCGTGCTGAGATTCTACCAAAGCTGTAATTGTATTATAATTTTCCCCACCGGCGGCTTCGTTTGTGTAAGGAGCACCTCCTGGACCATGTTTCTCTACCTCATTTTTGGTAAGGTCTGGGCTTACTACGGTCCAATTAATTCCTTGGTTAGTAGTTTTAAAAACAACATTTCCAGCATGATAAACAGTAGTTCTATCATGTGGAGATGTAATGATTGGAGCATTCCAATTGTATCGATATTTTGAATCTTTTGGGGCTATACTTAAGCCTAATTCTGGATATTCTTTAATTGATTTTTGTTCTCTTGAAGTTCTTGACCATGTGCTAATATTTCCTTGATAGGTACCTCCATAAACCAATTCAGGGGCATCTGGATCAAAAGCAATAAACGCACTTTCTCCTCCAGCTACAGAATACCAATCTTTCCAATCAATACCCCCATCATTGGTTCTACTAGCAATTCCAATTGCAGAATTATCTTGCTGTCCGCCATATACATGATAAGGTACTAAGTTGTCTGTAATTACTCTATAAAATTGAGAGGTTGCTTGATTTTGTTGCGTACTCCAGCTTTTTCCTCCGTTGAAGGATATATTAGCCCCACCATCATTAGAATTGATGAGGTTTTTGTTGTCAGTTGGGTTTATCCATAAATGATGATTGTCTCCATGTGGAACAGGAATGTTTGAAAAACTTTTTCCTCCATCTATAGACTTCATAACGGGTGCATTTAAAACATACACCGTATTTTCATTTTGTGGGTCAGCAAATATTTCCATGTAATACCAAGATCTAGCAATATTAACTCGATTGCTATTAACTTGCTTCCATGTTTTCCCTGCATTATCTGAACGGTATACACCGCCTTTTTTACCAGCAGCTTCAATAACTGCAAAAACTCGATCTGGATTTGCTCTAGAAACAGAAATTCCTGATTTTCCAAAATCTTTTGGTAGGCCTAATTTCATCTTTGTCCATGTAGTTCCTGCATCCGTAGATTTGAATAATCCAGAATTTTCACCACCAGATTCCATCACCCAAGGATATCTTTGGTGCTGCCACATAGCAGCATATAAAATACGAGGGTTTGTCATATCCATAGATAAAGAAGAAGCTCCAGTGGTATTATTCACAGAAAGAATATTTTTCCAGGTTTTCCCTCCGTCTGTTGTTTTGTAAATTCCTCTCTCCTTTGAGGGAGCGTATTGTGCGCCTTGTGCAGTAACATATATGATATTTGGATTGGTTGGATGGATAACAACATCAGAGATATGACGCGTTTTATCTAGCCCTAGATGAGACCATGTTTTTCCCGCATCCATAGATTTGTATACGCCATCTCCCATTGAGGTCATTACCCCTCTAGCAGCATGTTCTCCCATACCAACTACAACAATATTAGGATCGCTCTCAGAAATAGCGATAGCACCTACAGAACCGGTTTTAAAAAATCCATCAGAGATGTTTTTCCAAGTAATTCCATCATCAGTAGTTTTAAAAACACCTCCTCCTGTAGAGCCCATATAGTAGGTGTGAGGTTTGCCAATAACTCCGGTTGAAGTCACGCTTCTTCCACCTCTAAAAGGCCCAATATTTCTCCATTTTAAACCGTGATATAAAGAGTCTGTTATAGCAATAACAGGTTTTTGTATTTTCTTTTTTCTTTTTTGTGAGTTTACAGTAATTGGCAAGATAAGAAGACAGATAAAAATAAGTTTGAGTGTTTTCATGAAATTGATTTTGGCTTGTTATTAATGAAGGTATGGATAGATTTTAAGAATTAAAGTTACCAAATAAAAACACAAATATAAAATCAACTGGTAGATTTTATAATTGAGGAGTATTCATTTTAATTGAAACGCTTAATTAAATGGTATGAGAATTCTATGATTTCTTTGTAATTTTCTTTGCTTATTTTTTCATCAATTCCATGAAAACGAGTCCTTGTTTCTGGGCTCAATCTAATAGGATAAAATCGGTACACATCATCTGAAATATCATAAAAATAACGAGCATCAGTTCCGCCTCCAACTAAACCAGGAACTACGATACTATTAGGAAACATACTTCTTATTGTTTTCTCTAATACTTTATAGGCTTCGGAGTTAATTTCTGAAACCGGTGAAGGATTGGTTAAAAAGCCAACAGGAGCAACCTTTATTTTATTAGAGATGGTATTTTCAATATGTTTTTGAACAGACTCAATGGTTTCTCCAGGAAGAATTCTAAAATTGATAGTTGCCTTAGCAACAGTGGGAATCACATTATTTTTAACTCCACCACCTATAATAGTTGGTGCTGTAGTTGTATGGGCATTTAAGGCTTCTAAAATGGTATTTTTAAATAACCAAGGATTGGCAAATGCTAGTTTACTAAAAAAAGGCATTTCTGCACCCATATACTCAAATTGGTAATTAACAGGAGCTACCATTTTGAATGGCAATTGATTATTTTCAAGGTCTACGATAGCTTGAGCCAACATACCAATAGTATTTTCTCTAGGTGGTTGAGAGCTGTGTCCACCTTTGGTCTCTACTGTTAGTTCAAAAGAAGCAAAGCCTTTTTCGGCTAAATTTACCATGGCAACAGTTTTATCAACCCCTGGAACCAATCCTTCTGCTAAAAACCCACCTTCGTCTAGTGTCATAGCTGCTTGAACTCCGTTAGATTTTAAGTATGAAGCTATTTTTGCAGCTCCATTAGCGCCCCCAACTTCTTCATCATGACCAAAAGCAAGGTAAATTGTTCGTGTTGGTGTAAATGACTCTTCCAAAAGCTTTTCAACTGCTTCCAACAATCCAATTAGAGTGCCTTTGTCGTCGATGGCTCCTCGTCCAATAATTGATGATTCAGATATTCTACCTTCAAATGGGCCAGCCTCCCAATCATTTAAAGTGGGTTGATCTACAGGAACAACATCTTGATGTGACATCAATATTATTGGTTTTTTTGATGAATCTGACCCTTTCCATGTATAAAGAAGACTATAGGTACTAATTTTTTTAAGCGAAAGTTTTTCATGAGTTAAGGGGAAAGCTTTTTCAAGAAAACGATGAAAACCAAAAAAAGCTATTGAATCAGGGATTGCATTTTCACTATAAGAAATTGTAGGGTATTGCAGCCCTTTTGAAAGATTTTGAAAGACATCATTAGAGAGTGCTATTTTTTCTAGATTTTCTGATGCTACTTGTTTAGATTTTAGCATTAGGGTGTTAAAAAGTAAAACACCTATAATAATGACAGCAGCAGTGACAATTAAACGAATTATTTTTTTCATAAATAGTAGTTGTTACATTATAAGACTCATTTTATTTTGTAAATTCTTTATACTCTTTTGACGGATCATAATCGTTGTTTGTTTTTATCGAATACAATTCACTTTTTGGGTCCTTAGACGAGATTATTGGGAAAAAAAGTTGAACATACCAAGGTTCTTTTAACCTGTTCCAAGCACCAAATTTAGAGGGGTATTTTCGAGTAATTTTAGCCGTTCCAAAAATAATATCCCATATAAAAAGTAGATTTCCATAGTTGCCGTTTGGATGAGAAACTCCGTCTTCGGCGGTTAAACCATGATGAGCAAAATGCGTACTTGGCGTAGAAATAGTTCTTTCAATAATCCATGCTAAAGGGCTTAAAATTTTATACCGATACAGAAACTTATCCCATTTAGTTTCGCTGTGCGCCAATAGAATAACAATTAATTTTATGGGCAGATAAAATAAGTATACATACCCCATTCCCAGATAGATTAAAACAGCTGAAAACCAAATTCCAGGCATAAATGCATAGTATAAGACTGCGTTTCTATAGGTAACAAGTACTCCCATTTCTTCTACCACATGATGAGGCCTGTGAAGCTTCCACATTTTTTTGTTTATATGCGATAGTCTATGCCACCAGTATTGAGTTAGATCATCTAGTATAAGAAAGGCAACAACCTGCCACCAAAGCGAAGAGGTGATATAGTAATCTTCTAATCCAGGAAAACTAGCTCCCATAAACCATAAAACAAAAAGAAAGATTCCTGGCTGAATTAATGTTGGTAATGTAATAAGACTAAGTAATTCTATAGAAAAGTCGTTTTTTGTTCTTCTATCATTAAAATATAATCCGCCTAAAGCTTCAATAATACCCAAAAATAACAGAACTGATACAGGGATAAGTTTACTTAAAGCTTCATTTTCCATGATAATTAATTTGATAAGTAATGTAAAAAAATTATTCTGTTATTTTTATTTTAGAATTTTCACCCTTGTATTTCAAGTCTTTTTCCATCCCCTCAATCATTTTTCCAGCAATATCTTTATTAGATATACTCTCTATCCCTTCTAAACCAGGAGATGAATTAACCTCTAGGAGCAATGGACCCTTTTGACCTCTAATGATATCTACACCAGCTACTTTTAAACCTAGAGTTTTAGTAGCTAATAAAGCCACTTTTTTCTCCTCTGATGTTATTTTTACACTAGATCCGGTTCCACCTAGATGTATATTCGCCCTAAATTCTCCAGGAGCAGCAGTTCTCATCATGCTGCTAATCACCTTGCCATTTATAACAAAACATCTTATATCTTCTCCTTTGGCTTCCTTAATAAATTCTTGAACCAAGATATTCGCTTTTAAACTTTTAAATGCATTTATTAAACTTTCTGCAGCTTTTTTTGTTTCAGCCAAAACAACACCCTTACCTTGAGTTCCTTCTAAAAGCTTAACAATTAGAGGAGCACCTCCAACCATATCTATTAATTCATCTGTGTCAAGAGGAGAATTTGCAAATCCAGTTGTTGGTATAGGCAGTCCTTTATTAATTAGCATTTGTAATGAAAATAGCTTGTCCCTAGATTTTGTGATTGAAGCGGCTGTGTTAAGCGTATAAACTCCCATCGCCTCAAAATGACGTGTTAACGCACAACCATAAAAGGTCATACTGGGTTTAATTCGAGGAATTATTGCATCAAAATCACCTAAAACTCTACCTCCTCGATAATGAACTTCCGGGTTTTTACCATCTAATTTAATGTAGCAATCCTTTATATTTAAAAATTCTATATTATGACCCTTTTGTTGTCCAGCCTCTATTATTCTTCGGTTACTATATAAATTTGGGTTGCTAGCAAGAAGACCAATCTTTAAACCAGAGTTCTTCACTACTTTTGAATGATAATGTTGTTTAAGTAAATCATGTGTTGGTTCACCCAATAAAAATGAAGATTCAGGATCAACTAGCATTTTTCCAGACATTGCTTGCCTACCTAGAAGCATTCTATGCCCCATAGAATCTCTATTAGTTAATGTAAGCTCAACCTCCCAAGTGTTTTCGGCTATAGATAAAATTGTTTTAATTACATACCTAAGTTCACTATTCCCACTAGAACTTTTAACTCTTCTTTTATCAAAAACAGGTGCTTCACAATGAACAACAGTTCTTCCGTCATCTTGAATAGGATGAACATCAAAACTAGCCCATAAAATGTTGTTTTTTTTAAATGTAGTAATATTAATTGCATGTAAGGCAGAGGTTTTGGCGCCTGAATCTATTCTGGCTTTTATTGTTGGTATATTTATTTGTGGAAAGCTACACCATTCAACACTTCCTATAATTATCTTTCCCGAACTCATTTATTTTAGTATAATTTTTTGTGATGTATATTTTATATTGTTTTGAAAACGCACTAAATTAGTAAATAAAAATTTAACAGTTCTAAAGTTTTTTTTGGTAGCTGGTTATCTGGTGAGATAATTTAATTATCTTATAATCAAGATTTTATCATTTTAATTCCATCGGAAATAAGGGAGTTTAATTTAGGATATAACACTATTAACTTCTCCAAATAGTCATGAATTGATTGAATTAAAGAGGACTTGTTTGCTGCTTCCATAATTTCAAGAAGTAGCAGCCATTCTGCAGGATATTGGACTATTATTTTTTTAAATAAATCTTCTAGAAATTCAGGATCATTGGTGTTTTGGTTTCTGTACTTTCGTAAACTACCGTAATATTTTTCTAAGGATACTGTAGACTTAGATGTTATTTTTTTTATGGTTTTTGTTGAAGATTCAGCATACAAATTAGGGAAAGAGTTGCTATCGGCAGCACCGGCAAAAGCAGATACAATGTCCTTGCTAATAATCATGTCATAAATACCATGCTTTGGTAAAAATAAAAACTCTTCTTTATAGGTTATGGTACAGTCTTTTAATCGGATTAAAATTAACTTTCCTTTTGCATTTCTTATCCCCGTAATATTTAATCCTTCTACTTTTATTCCACTTTCAAATTCAAAAGAAAGCCATTCACCATCATGAAAATGATATGTTTTTAAATCATTAGGCCCCATATCTTCAATAGCAAGTTCAATGTTTTTTAACTTTCCTAATGGAGAGCTTATCCCATTTTTATGGTAGTTTATTCCATGACCAATTAACTCCTTTTCTCTGTATGCTAATGCCGAAGGCCCTTTGGTTTGATAGAAGACAACCTTATTATCTTCATCTAATAGTATCCTAGAAAACTTGCCTGACACTTGTAGCCCGGTTGTTAACTCTATACTTCCAACCATTTGAGATTCTATTAGTTTCTGAATTCCTTCTTTTCCTCCTTTTCGTAAGCTTAAGGTATCTGCAAATTCCTCAAGAACTTCCATTAAATGAGGAAAATTTGGAGTAACATATAATTGTGGTTGTGGTTTAGTAACATCAAATGGTTGTTGAGCAGCAGCTACTGTGTATGGAATTTTTTTTACCTCACTTTTTAAGCACGAAATACTTTCACCAATAGAAGATAATAGTCCTGCACCATATATTTTTGGATTGTTGAGATCTCCAATTAACCCGTATTCAACAGTCCACCATTGTAAATTTCTCATTTGCGCCATCTCAGAGAGCTCTACTTTCTTACTTTGAAGGCTATGAATCTCCATTTCTACGGTATGAATTTCTTTTTCACTAATACCCTCAGCTTCTTTTAGAATAGACAATTTCCTAACAGCTTCGTATAAATCCATATCATGTTTAGACAGAATGGCTTTTGATCCAATATCTCCTAATCTTCTTAAATATTCTGCATAATCAGGGTTTGCAATGATGGGCGCATGACCAGCAGATTCATGAATAATATCTGGTGCAGAGGTGTACTCAATATTCTCGAGTTGCCTGATGTCTGAAGCAATAACTAGCACTTTATATGCCTGGAATTCCATGAATGCATTTGGGGGTATAAACCCATCTACAGCTACCGCAGCCCAGCCTATTTCCTTTAGAATTCTATTCATCCCATACATGTTTGGGATTTCTTCAACACTTATACCGGTTTTTTCTAATCCAGCGAGATAAGAAGAATGGGCAACTTTGGTTAAATATTTTAATAAGCGTCTCATTACATACCTCCATACTGATTGGTTTATTGGAGAATAATCCTCATAATTTTGAGGCTTGATAAACTGTTTAAGGTGCTTAGGCAGTCGATCAATTAATTCATTGCTTCTGTAGTCTTCTTTATTTGACATTCGATTTTTTTAATTTTAAAGTATATAAATTACTAAAAAACCTAAATAGGTACCTAAAGCATTTCCTAAAGATCCTACTAAAATTGCGGGTACTATTAATTCTTTTCTGTTAAAAGATTCTGCTAAAGCAATGGCTGTAGAACTACCTCCTACATTGGCTTGACTTACAATAGCAATCATTTCCCAATCACGATATATAAATCCTCCAACTAAGATAGTAATTACACCGTGAAATACTACTGAAAAACCTGCAAACAAAAACAGGGTAAGACCAAGATCTTTAAGATCTATTACAGCAGTAAGTTCACAATATGCTCCAATGACCGCCAAAAATAAAAATACTAAATACAATCCTAAATTATGGCTTCCTTTTAATTTAGAAACAAATGTTGTTTGAGCTAATAAGATTCCTAGGGTTGAAATGGTTATAATAGAAGGAACTTGAGGGATATGCCTTTTTAATTCATCAGATACAAAGTAAGCACCTAAACCTAAAAAAACCAACCACATAAGTGATGTTAAATTGATGCTTTCATCTTCAATAAATTCTTCATTTTCTCGGGGTCTTTTTATTCTTGTTTTACTTGGCCAAAAACGAGAAAGAAATATAGGAAACGCCAGAGTTACAATGATCCACAGTGTGGTAATTACATTATCTACGGCGATAGTCCCTGCATACAAAGCGCCTTTTTTTTGAAATCCATATTCTAAAGCAATCGCATTAAAATTTACACTGCCACCAGTATATGTTCCTGTGAGCATTCCCGCAATAATTTTACCATCTTCACCTAGGGTGTTCTCAGGGGATAATAAATACCATGAGACAAGAATGCCTAATGCGGTTGCAAAAGACCCTAAGATGAATAAGCCTATCATTGGTATTCCTGCTCTTTTGATAGACGATAAATTGATATTTAGTAATAAGTAAAAAATAGAAATCGGAGCAACATAGGTAAAAATACCATCATACAATGGAATGCTTGTTGATGCAGACGGAATCACTTTCAAGTTGGCAAGTAGGGCTGTAAAAATGATAATTAGTAACGCTGCTCCAAGATGTTTACCAAGTTTAGTTTTACCAACATAAATGCCTAAAATAACCACAAGGCTTAATACAGTTAAAACATATATTGGATTGTTTATAAAGCCCATAAATAAGATGATTGATTAATGCCTCTGAAATATAAATTAACTGAGGATAATATTACAAAATCTAATTTAACAAATCCATATCAAACAGAAAACTTGATACAGGTTTTATTGACACTTTCAATAATCAAAATAGCATGCCCTTATCCCTTTTTAGAGATTAGTTTTACCTCAACCCATTAATATCATATCTAGACATAAAATTCCAAACTAATTTAGAAGCATTTTGACCCTGATAAGTTTTGCTAAACCATACGTGGTCTCCGCCAATATATTTATAATGTTCAACAGAAACTGAATTGTCTCCTTGATCATATACAAAATGTTCAATGGTCATTCCACTAGTATTATCACTATTTATGGTAGGTGTAGAAACTGTGTTATTGAAATTTGTCCAATAGTCTAATGTGCTTTGCACGGAGTTGTAATCATTACTACTCTCATCATAGGCGATAACACCATCGTTAGTTCCATGAAGATGTAGGACAGGCATTGGATGGCTTGTATTTCCTAAACAGTCAAGCATAGATCCAGAAACAGAGGCTACTGCAGCAATTAGATTACTTTTATAATTTGCAAGCCCATAAGCCATCATACCTCCGTTTGAGTATCCAGCAGCATAAATTCTTTCCATATCCAGATTATACTGAGATGAAATCTCATTAACCATAGCTTCAACAAACCCTAAATCATCGGCTGAACTTTTATTATCTCCATCTATGGGGCAAGGATTCCAATGTGAAGAGCCATCTAAGCAACTGCCTTGGGGATATACTAAAATAAACGAGTTTAATTCTGCCTCTGCCCTCATATCTGCTTCTTGTATAAATTGACTTGCACTACCTCCAAAACCATGAAAATTAAATAAGATAGGTATTGCAGAAGTTTCATCATATGAATTAGGTACATATAAAATATATTCTCTATTCATGCCGTCATGAACTATTGTTTGTGAATTGGTATTAGAATAACACCCTTCTGAATTATCATAATCTTTGGCGTTATCATTATTACAACTGCTGATAATTGCCGTTAGAAAAGAAAAAATTAAAATCAGTTTCTTCATAAATTTTTAAACTTTTTATAAAAATAAACGTTATTGATTTAAATCGAAAATTCAACGACCAACTTTTGTAACATTTTAACACACTCATTAAGTTGTTCTTGAGTGGTATATTCATTGGCCCTGTGTGCTTGTTCGATAGAGCCTGGACCGCAAATAATACTTTGGTAACCCGCCTCGTGAAATTGTCCAGCTTCTGCAGCATAAGAAACAGTTTTCCAAGAATTTTGACCAGATATTTTTTGAGTTAACGCAACAATATCATCGGTTAATTTGGTGTCTAGTGCTGGTACTGGTGGGTGAACAAAGGTGTTCGTAATAGTAAAATCAGGAAATTGTTTTCTGACCTCTAGCTCACGTTCTTTACAAAACGAAAAATAATCGTTAAAAATGGCCTCAATATCATCTTTTGGAATTACCCGTACATCCCATTCAAAACGAGTATAGTCAGCAACAATGTTTGTAGCTACGCCACCACTTATTTGTCCAACATGTAAGGTAGAATGAGGAGGGTTAAATCGGTGATCTTGGGTAGCTTGAGATAATTCTTTCATCTTATTTTCTAACCATATAATAAGGCGTGTGCTTTCATGGATAGCACTTATCTCTTTGTGAATTCCACTGCTATGTCCAGCAGAACCATTTACTTCTGTTAGTACATAACATACCCCTTTTTTACCAATCACAGGCTCTAAAGATGAAGGTTCTCCAATAATGGCATATTTAGCATTTTCAGAATAGGTTTTTTGGATGTGCTCTATAAGCTCTGGAGCGGCTAAACACCCAATCTCTTCATCATAACTAAAAGCAAAATAAATGGGTTTTTTTAAATCTGCCTTGACTAAAGTTGGCAATGAAGCTAAGCAACAGGCAATAAAACCTTTCATATCGGCACTTCCTCTTCCAAATAGTTTACCGTCTTTTTTAGTTAGTGTGAATGGATCAGAATCCCAAGCTTGTCCTTTAACAGGAACAACATCTGTATGGCCAGATAATATCACTCCACCGTCTACAGAAGGTCCAATTCTACAATGCAAAGAAGCTTTAGTTTTTTCTTCATTAGGCACTAGAGTAGTTGCTATTCCAAAGGGTTCAATATAGTTTTGTATCCAATGGATAATCTCGAGATTATGATCTCCTCCTAATACTGGAAAACTTACTAATTTTGCTAAAATATCTTCTACTTTCATATTATTGATATCCAATAGTTACTGCTACAATTAAAGAGATTGCCGAGAGCATAAATACAATTATTGCCACCGGAAAAATAAATCGCAACCATTTATCTAGCGGCACTCGACACATGCTTAACATGGCAATTAAGCCGCCAAGAGTTGGGTTTATAAGATTAGAAATTCCATCACCAATTTGAAACGCTAAAATAGTGGTTTGTCTTGTAAGACCAATCACTTCTCCAAGAGGAAGCATCACTGGGAGGGTAGCTAGTGCTTGTCCGCTTCCAGAAGGAATAAAAAAGTTGATGATACTTTGGGAAATAGACATTCCAATAGCAGATAAATACAAGGGCAATGTTTTTAACACCTCAGATAAATGAAAAGAAATAGTATCACTAATGTGGCCCATTTCCATCAATACCTTAATGGTGGTTGCAAAACCCACCATAAATGCTCCAGGAGCAACATAGGCAACAGATTTTAAAACCGTTTCACTTATTTTATTCCCTTTCATGCCTCCTATTATGCCTGAAGCAATAGTAACCATTAGAAAGATGGCAGATATTTCGTTGATATACCAATTTAGATTAAAAACACCATACAAAATGGCTCCTAAACCAACAATAAAAGCACTAATGACCAACCAATTATTTAGAGAAATAGAATAGTCTGTTAAAGGTTTAGAAAGTACAATTCCGTCTTCATTTAACCCTTTTCCTAATCTACTATCTGGGTTTTTTGAAATCTTTTTTAAATAGCTAACATTGTAAAAAGCTAAAAAACTTAGGGCAGAAAAACATAAGATACTTCTTAATAAAGCGCCAGAAAACAAAGGGAGTTCTCCAATTTTATGTCCAATACCCACCGTATATGGATTTATAGGAGAAAGTCCAAAACCTATAGTTACCGCACCAACCGATATACCGGCTGCCAATACCAAGTCTCCACCAAGCGCTAAACTGACTACAGCAGCAATAGGGATTAGTGCAATATTATGTTCATATCCAACAAAAATTCCCATAGCCCCGTAGATGAATGTCATGAGAACAACTGCTAAGTATTTTTTTTCTCGTCCAATTTTATGAACAAAAGTACCTACAGCATTTTCTATGGCCTTAGTTTCTTCCATCACCCCAAACATAATTCCTCCAGAAAATACCACAAACATCACCTCTATGGCCGCTTTAAACCCTAAAGGGATGGCTTTAAACATATCTAAAAAACCAATAGGTGTGTTAGGAATAATGCTATAAGATCCCGGAATAACTCTATTTCTTCCCTCTATTAATATGCGTTTAAATTCACCTGCAGGGATGATATAGGTTAAAAGAGTTACAAAAACAATGATTAGAAACAGCATGGTTACTGCATGCGGAATTCGTTCGTACCAATGGTTAGTTTTCATAGATGAAATTGTAGAAAATAAAAGCCCCTAAAGTAAGCGTTTTTTTAAGAACTATCGGTTTACTAAGTAAGTTATGACTCTTTTTTAAATCTAAAATTAGCTAAGAGAGCTATTAATTAATACTATCAAAAAAATAACTAAAAAAGCAGATGTAGCCTATTCATTTTTTCTATTAAGTCCCCTTTAATGGCTGCTACCACAGATTTAGGGATGTTGTCTTCATCAAAAGACCATGTACTTGCAGGATTCTTCAGATCTTTTGTTTGCTAACCAGGGTGCTGAACACTTAAAAATAATGTTTTTCCATCTGGAAAAAACCAGGTTTCTGTATGCTTTGCATCTTTAGGTGCAGAAACAATAAGGGAAAGAAGATTAAACGTAACTGTTAAAAAAGTCTAATTACAATCAGAATTTAACCGGAACAAACTATATTCTGGTGTTTCAAAAATAGCCTCTCCACCATCACATTCAAATGTAATTGGAGTAACTAATTCATTTCCAAAATTCAAGTCAACTGTTAGAATATTATCTTCAACGGTATAATTATTTGTTCCTGGAAGATGATTTCCATCATTTGCTTCGTATGAATTGTACAAAGCATTACAATCATCTGCCACACAGTAATACGTGTAACGCACTCCATCTTCATAGAGATACATCGTGTTTCCCGCAGGAATAGTCCCTTCTATTAACCATTTACCTTCTATAGAATAATATGGTGCCGGAAGATTTTCTGAATTTTCACATCCTATAAGTAGGATGGCTACAAAACCAAAAAGTATAATTTTTTTCATGATGGGGTTTTTAATATCTAGATAACAAATATGCAATAATTCTGTAGTATTAGAATCATTTATTCAAGTGGAATTTATCTATGTTAAAGTTTTAGCAAGACAAATACTATCTGGAATGTCCTTTAATTTTCCATAGTTTTCTATGATAGAAAAGTTATTTCTTAGATACAGTTTCAAGGCTTCCGGTTGATTTGCTCCCATAAATAAAATGCATTTGCTATGCCCTAATTCTTTGGTCCAATTTTCTAATTCGGTGAGTATTTTTTCTCCTAGTTTTTGACCTCTATGTGCCGGAGTTACATACATTCGTTTAATTTCCATAGCAGAAAGATCGGTCTTAGCAATTGCACCACAACCAACAGCCTTATTTTTAAGATACACCACTACAACATGCTTTAGATGCGTAATTTCATTAAACTGAGCTAAAGGATGGTCTTTACCATCTCTTTGTGCTAGGTCTTCATTTAAATGTCCTACAAGTTCTTGAAATGCAGGATTTACATAAGTTGTTCTGATGATCTTCATAGGTTTTTTAAGTATACACCAAAAAAAGCCCTCTGAAAGAAGGCTTTTGTGTGTTTGTAAATAGTAAGATTATTCTTCTGTAGCTGCTTCAGTATCGGCAGCTAAAGAATTCATCATTCCTCCAAAATCAAACCAATCTCCACCGCCAGATATTTTACCATCTGTAAATGCAAAAGCATGGTATGAGGTTAATTTAACAGACTTTCCAGAGGCTACATGATCTGCAGTCCAAGTACCATATACTCTTGTGCTTCCATCTAATAATCCAGTAGTTTCATCTACTCCAGGCAACCAGTAATCTGCTGTAAAATTCATATTGTCAAACTCTTTTTGGTAATTTACAAGAGCATCTTTTAAGCCTTGTGCATCGGCCATTTCAGAACCGTAAACGGGCATATGCCATTCTAAATCATCGTGAATCATTTCAAACATTTCTGCAGATTTTTCTGCTTGATGTAGTTCAAAATATTTTTTTGCAGCTGCTGTGTTTTTTTCAAAATCTGCATGATTTCCTGTTGAGCAAGCAGTAACTAATACTGCCATTACTAATACTTTAAATACGTTTTTCATTTTTTTAAAATTTAATTAATAGTTATTGTTATTAGAGAGTTTTTTTAATTAGTAAATCCAACCACCAACAGAGGTTCTGTATTCAATTGGATAGGCTTTTAATAGCTCTTTTAATTCAGTTGTTGCATTTCCAGCAATAATAAATTTATCGATTTCAAACATCTTCATAAAAGGAGCAAAGTTTGGCCCACCTTCAAAGTTATTTGCATGCAATATCATGTCTGCAGAGGTTAGGTATTTTTCTACTAAAAATACACGTTTTCCATTTTCAGAAATAAAGTAGGTATAGTCATAGGTGTTGGGCTCATTAGCTCTTACAAAATCATTTAATTTTTTAACCAATGTTTGCACATCTTCTTTAGTGTTGCCTTTAGTTACTTTTAGTTCTAGTAAAATCACTAATTTTTCTGATACATTATTGGCAGCTTGCATAGCATTGAGTTCTTTATCAAAAACAGCATTATCAAAAAATTGAACTTCTCTACTTATTTTTAGACCGTCCCATTGATAGGATATGTGAAAAGGGAAACTTACCTTTTGTCCAGTGTATTTTCCTGTAGCGCTAAAGGTATTCCAAATATTGGTCCAAACAATTCCATTGTTATAGACTGTTGTTTCTATTTCAGAACCCGTAGCATCTCCGTCTACATCTTCAAAGCTAATTTCATCAAACATCTCAAACAGTCCTTCAACTCCAGCAATAAATCCTGCTTTGTCTTTTGTATTGTTTCTAGCGTCTACAAAGGTCATGTCATCAGAGAATACCTCTTTCAGGTAGTCTATATTTTCTTCACTTACGTTTTTAAAAAGAGTTTTAATAATTTCAGAGCGTTCATCGTTTGTGGTCACTGTTCCATTTGGGTTTTCGCAGGAACAGATAACCCCCACGAATAACAATAATAATAATTTTCTCATTTCGATATTTTAGTTGTTTAAAGCTACTAATATAGAAAAGAAATTAATCATTTGAAACTAGGTCAAGAGATTTGAAGAGTTTGCTTACTTTTTTTTCAAATTATTTATACCCGATTTCTTCGGATAATACTATTTTACTTCTGGTAAAATTACCTGTTCCAAAACCGATTTCTTTTCCTTCAGAATTGTATAGGTTGGCTTCAGCTACAAATATTTCCTTTGATGCATACTTTAACTTGCCAACAGCTTTTATTAATCCTTGATTTACAGGTCTAATTAAATTTATATTAAAAGAGGTAGTGAGTACAAATACATCCTCTACTAGTGATTGAACCGCAAAAAAACAAGCATCATCTAATAATTTAAAATATACTGATCCGTGTGCAGCACCCAAGGCATGGAAATACTTTTCCGAGATTGTTAACCCGATTTCAGCCTCTCCTTCCTTAATATTACATGAAGTAGAATTGAAGACCATGGTATTTACATTTGCCTGCAAATACATTCGTTCAAGTTTTTTAAAATGTGTTGTATTCATAAAAAAAAGAAATTAAATGTTACTATTTTTTAAATTTAAATTTCCCACCTCCTTGAAACAATATCATTGTTTTTTCTGTTGGATTAAATTCAAATTTTGCACCTACTTGGTCTAGACTAAATTTATCTTTTTCTTTAGCTTCAACAACAAAAGCCTGTTGCCCTGTAGCTTGAATAATTAGGGTATTTTTATTTTTTGTTACAGTTATTTTCAATGGTATTTGTTTAGAGGCATATACCCCTAAATATTTATCAAGATCTTCTGAAGTTAGGGTGTAGTTTGTATATACTGGGATTTGATAAGATTTATTAAAAACTGCACTTAATACAGCAATGGAAATATCGTTGTTATTCATATTAGTCCCATTAGAAGTTAACGCATAAGAAATTTTATCATCTTCAAAATAGGAATAAACAGATCTAAAACCGTCAATTCCACCAGTATGTCCATAGCCTATTCTTGAGTAGAAAGGAACTTGAAATAATCCACTACCATACCCTTCTTTTATTGTTTTCATTATTTTAAGACTTTCTGGAGTTAAAAGCTGTCCTTCAAACAATGCATTTGCAAATTTTATTAAATCCGTTGGAGTAGATGTAATGGCACCTGCACCGAGGGGAACACTAAAATCTGTTTCAGCTTCTTTTTTCCAAGAACCAAAATAATGATAAGACTTAGCCTCATTATTTTTAGGGTTAATCTTACCAAAAACAAAAGTATTTGCTAGATGAAGAGGTTTAATGATCTGATTTTGAACTAGATCAGAATATGACATGTTAAAAGTCTTTTCAAGGATAAAAGTTAATAACACAAAATTTGAATTGCTATACATTGCCCTAGAATTTGGCTTAAAGTCACTCCCTCCTTTTTGTATTATCTCAATCATTTCCATCTCAGTTTTTGACTGCGTATTCCATTGAAGATAATTTGCATTATTTGTGAAGTTGTGAATACCACTTCTATGGGTTAATAGATGTTTTATGGTTATTTTGTTTGAGTTTGTAATTGTGGGGAACCATGTATCAATAGTTTCATTTAAATCTAGTTTTTTCTTTTCGATTGCTTTGAAAATTAAAACAGAGGTAAATGATTTAGTTATTGAACCTATTCGGTATTTTGTTTTTTCTGTTGCTTTAATCTTATGCTCAAGGTCTGCATAGCCTATAGATTTTGTATAAATAAGTTCTCCATTTTTTGAAAGAGCAACACTACCCATAAACTTATTATTTTTTTCAAGTACCTGGAAATAGGTATCTAATTTTTTCTTGTCAAAGGTCTGAGAAAATCCAATGGGTGTAACTGATAAAAACAGCAGTGTAGTTAATAGAAATTTATTCATCCCTCATGTTTATTTGTTGAAATTTTATTTTAATTAGTTTAGACATTTATGAGCGTATTAATTAATACTCCGTAAAACCGTTAAGTAAATTCAACATGTCATTCTCATATTCGTTAAACACATTCTGCGAAGTGTATGTCAAAAACTGAAAAGCTCCTTCAGCATTAGAATAGTAATATCCAAAATAGACAAATTTTACACCCTGTATTGTACCTTTCATTTTCATCATGATTACTTCTATACCATTTACCGTTCGGTATTCTTTTTCAACTATTTTAATATCTGGCGCAGCTTCAAGAGCATTTTCATATGCAATATTAATTAATGCTTCTACTGCCACTTCTGTTTTTTCAGCAATTAACATTCCATAAACATCAAGTTGTTTATGACTAAACTGAAATTCTGACGGGCTATCTGTTTTTGCTTTTGAAAAACTCCAATCTTTAGGATTAATCCAAATTCCAGCATTTGTTTTTGAGCTTTTAACCAAAAAAGAAGATTTTTTTGCTTTAGTAAATGGGGTGTCATTTTTTAAGATTTCAACAGTCTCATTAAGACTTTCATTTGAGTATTTCCAAGTGTTATCCTTATATAATAAAACTGCATCTCCATTTTCAGTAACCGCGTTAATTTGAGCATTACATAATAGGGTTAAAAATAGAGTTCCAAGAGTAATTAGTTGTTTAATCATTGTATTGTTAAGAGGTTATATATTAATCAATAGTGTTTATTTTCTTTATTCAAAATATCTGAAGTTTTAGTAAAATTTATTTTCACTACTTGCATTACTCTTCAAAGTTTTTTGTGTCATTTAGGCCAGTTTTTATTCTCCTTTCAGTTCGTTAAATAGAATTTCATTATTAAATTCAACTTTAGAAATATGTTTGATTTTATCATTCCAATCTAGTGGTGTCCAATATTTTGGATATTTCACAACAATTGAGTTTCCGATTAATTTTTCTTTCAGATTATTTAATTCCAATCCATTTTCTAGTCCTCTATTTATATAAAATCTGCGGTCAGTATTTTCCATAACAAAAATAACGTCATTTCCTTTGTTACTGTAGATTTCCTTTACAATTCCAATTTCCGAAATAGCATTACTTTCAGATACGATTGGTACGGGTCTAAAAATCAGCACAGCAATTATTAAAATAATTAAGCTGAAACTTACTAAAGTTATCTTGATTAATTTGCTCAATTTTTTTTTCGTATTGTTTACAACGGTCAAATGTAAAAAGTCGTTTCAATGCTTTTTACATATTGTTAGCGATAGTTATTTGGCAAGGAGCCCGTCAGCTTGGTATAATTTAACAGCGGTTTCGACTAACTCTTTAATGTTATCCTC
>CAJQMN010000113.1 GCA_905479435.1 uncultured Flavobacteriaceae bacterium
CTTTGGAGTCTGTATAAATTTGACCAGACACAAAAAAGAAATCATAACAAATTCCGTGTAAGGCTATTCCTGTAATAATCATAAAAAATAGATCCCCATTATTACCATAAGAAAAAAGCAGGTATCTGACTACCCAGGCTAACATTCCAAAAAGAATTGTTTTTTTAAAACCAAACTTTTTAAAGAAAAAGGGCAATAACAACATAAAGGCTACCTCAGATATTTGACCTAAAGAAGCCCATGCGGTAGAATTTTCTACCTGATATTCTGTTAAAAAAGGACTGATATTTTGATAATAAAATGCTAAAGGAATACAAATTAAAACCGAGGATATAAAAAACACTAAAAAGTTTCGATCATTTAATAATTTTAAAGCATCTAAACCTAAAATATCTTTTAGGGTAACATTATCACCCTTAGCTACTGAGGGTGGCGTCTTTGGCAAAGTAAAACTAAAAACTCCAAGGACTAAAGATGCTAAAGCAACCATAATAAATGTATTTGACAACATGCCTTGACTAATATTTTCAATAGAATCCCATTTGAATAGAAAACTAATAGCTAAGCCAGCTAAAATCCATCCTACTGTACCCCATACCCTAACCAAAGGAAATTGTTTTGCAGGATCTGACATTTGATTAAAAGAAACTGAATTCACTAATGCCAAAGTTGGCATATAAGCAATCATATACCCCAATACGTATGGATAAAAGACAGAAAACTCTGTAGATTGAGACATGAGATACATAAGAGCTGCACCCAGTAAATGAAGTACTCCTAAAATTTTCTCAGCATTAAAGAAACGATCAGCAATTAGTCCTATAATAAAAGGAGCAATAATAGCTCCCCACGACTGAGTAGAATAAGCCATCGCAGTTTCTCCTCCAGAGGCCCCTAAATTACTTCCTAAAAAAGTACCCATGGTAACAAACCAGCCTCCCCAAATAAAAAATTCGAGAAACATCATGAATGATAATTGAAGTTGTATTGATTTTTTCATAATATATAGGTTAAATCATTTAATTTTTTAATAGTAATTATTTCAGTTTAGTAGATGCCAATAATAATAAATTTTTGGTGGCCTCAATTCCTGCTTTTTCACCTAATAGATCTCCTTCATATTCAACTCCTACAAAACCAGTATATCCAGCATCTTTAACTATTTGCAACATTTTAACGAAATCTATTGTGGTTTCATTACCACCCTCATCAAAATTATACGATTTGGCACTTACTGCCATTGCTGCAGGCATCATCATTTTTGTGCCTTGGTATTTGTCAGGGTAAACTTCAGCACAATCGCCCCATTTTTCCTTTATATCTGATCGTTTCACACACCAATTGCCAAAATCAGGAAGTGTTCCGCAATTTTTCATGTTTACGGCTTTAATTGCGGCCATCAAAGCCACAGGATTAGATGACAACCACCCATGATTTTCACATAAAATATTAATGTTTTTTGTTGCAGCATATTCAGATAGCTTTTTCAACCCATCTACAACAGTAGTTTTCCAAATTTCTGGATCATTTGTTCCAAAAGTATTTACACGAATTGAGTGACAGCCTAATTTTGAGGCCGCATCAACCCATTTTTTATGATTTTCTACTGCCTGATTTCTTTTATTTTCATCAGGATCAGCAAGATCTCCTTCATCATCAACCATGATTAAAATATTTTGAATAGCTGCTTCCTCACTTATTACTTTTAGTGAATCTATAACGGTATCAAAACCTAATTTGTTGATTTCATGTGTATAAAGTTGACTTACATATTCTACCCCCTCAAAACCCATTTCTTTAGCTTGAGCTGCAAAATGAAAAGGTGATTTCTTATCCTCTTTAACATATCTGTGCAATGACCATTGAGCAAGTGATAATTTAAAAAATAACTCTTTGTTCGTTTGTGTTTTTACTGAAGAATTTGAATGCTTAGGGCGGTCTGTTTTACAGCTAGAAATTGAAAAACTAACAAATATTACTGCAGTGAAAATTATTTTTGAAATACTAATTGAATTCATGTTATTTATAAGTTTATATTCTTTTTCAAAGTTGAAAGTAAAACATAGACCTTAAAACTATGTGTATAATTGGTCAGTGAAAAAATTTGAACAAATTCTAAACATAGTTTAAGGTTCGTTTTCTAAACTCTACAGGTGTACATTTTTCATGTTTTTTAAACATTGTCGCAAAGTATTGACTTGTAGAAAATCCACAGAGGTAAGCTACATCTGAGATATTCATTTCTAATTGATCTAGCAATATTTTTTTTGACATCTCTAATCTTTTTAACATCAAATATTTCATGGGTGTTAAGTTTGTCAATTGTCTACAGTGAAAGGTGAAGCGTGTTAAACCAACACCAGATGATTTCGCCATTTTTTCCACAGTCCAACTTTCAGATAATTTCATGTCTAGCTCTTTTAAAAACAGCTGAACACTTCTAGAGCTATTCATCAACTTTTCGTCTAACTGAACCTCTTCAATAACTAATAAATCGAGAAGTAGTAGCAATAAATTATTTACTAATAGTCTTATTTTAGAGGCATTACTACCTTCAAAGTCTGTATCTACAGCCTTTCCAATTTTCTGAAAACAATCTAAAATACGTTTATCTGCTTTCCAACACACTTTTTCATTTTGTCGTAAAATATTTGTTAGTTTTTCTAAGTCTGCTGGTGCTAATATGATCCAATCTGGCCATGACCAATTTTGATGAGGCCTTCTCACATCTAAATCCAATATTATCCAGTAAAACTTTCCCATTCCAATGACAGGATTACCAACCTTGTGCACCTCCCAAGGCCTTGTAATTGTTAAATTATTAGGCATTAATTCTAACTCTTGATTTTCTTGTGAGTAGGGCATAGACCCAGATTCTAAAAAATGAATTTCTATACCTTCATTTCTATGCCAATCCAAACCCCAATCTTGCGGCTCATTAGCATCCCAATATCCAATGCTGCTAAGCCCTAGAGTGTCTTCAGATAATCGCTTGCCTGGATAGGTATGTCTTGCTAAAGCATTAAATTTTATTTTATTTCTATTTACAGCATCTACTAAAGGAAGACAAGTATCTGCATAATACTCTATTCCATTCTCTTTAAAAGGCAATATATTTTGTATATTTATTTTCACTGAAATATTTTGAACATTTTAGGCTTGCAAATTAATTAATTTGGCTTAGAAATATGTAATTTTATACCAATATATTTCTTAATATCACAATTAAAAGTCTCAAAAATTATAATTAATGAATAATAACATGGCAAATACAGAAGATAACCTATTTGATGCTATTGTAGTAGGCACAGGCATTTCTGGAGGTTGGGCAGCAAAAGAACTTTGTGAGCAAGGCTTAAAGACATTGGTTCTTGAACGCGGTAGAATGGTAAAACACATCGAAGATTATACCACAGCTCACCTTGATCCTTGGGACTTACCCAATGGTGGTGAAACAACTCAAGAAATAATTGATCGTAAACCAAAACAAAACCGAACTGGGTATACTACTCACCCAGCTAGAGAACATTTTTTTGTAGATGATGTTAAGCACCCATATAATGAGGTAAGGAGATTTGACTGGATGCGTGGCTATCATGTAGGCGGGCGCTCTTTAATGTGGGGGAGACAAAGTTATCGATTGAGTGATGTTGATTTTGAAGCCAATAAAAAAGAAGGTGTTGCCGTAGATTGGCCAATACGTTATAAAGACATAGAGCCTTGGTATGATAAAGTTGAAGAATATATTGGTGTTAGTGGGCAGAACTTAGGCTTGAAACATTTCCCAGATCAAAAGTTACTAAAACCTATGGATCTTAATTGTGTCGAAGAACATTTACAAAATAAGATTTCAGAGAAATTTGATGATGATAGAGTATTAACCATTGGGAGAACAGCTCATATTACAGAGGGAACCAAAGAGGGGCTAGGTAGAGGTACTTGCCAATATAGAAGTAGATGTATGAGAGGGTGCCCATATGGTGCATATTTTAGCAGTAACTCCTCTACATTACCAGCTGCAGATGCTACAGGAAACATGACCTTAAGACCCAATTCTATTGTTCACGAAGTTATCTATGATGATACTACAAAACAAGCTACTGGTGTTCGAATTATTGATGCAGAAACCAAAGAAATCCATACCTATAATGCGAAAGTTATCTTTTTGTGTGCATCTGCTATAGCTTCGGCTTCCATCCTATTACAATCGAAGTCTGAAAGATTTCCAAACGGATTAGGAAATGA
>CAJQMN010000114.1 GCA_905479435.1 uncultured Flavobacteriaceae bacterium
GTTCATCTATTAAATCTAAAATAAAGGCAGCAACATCTTCTATTGTATGTAATGTTTCTCTATCTACATAAATAAAGTTACCGTTATAATCTGTAATTTCATTTGTTTCGGGATCTCTTTCAATATCAATATCTAGACCCATTTGGGTGGCGTGTTCCCAATTCCATTTCATTTCAGTAATAATAAAAACAGGTAATATCTTTCTTTTTTGTGCTGATACTGCTGCTTCAATTAGCGCTGTGGTTTTTCCTGTATCTGAGTGCCCCCTTAAGATCACAATGTGACCCATAGGGATACCAGGTATAGAAGTAACATCTTGAAATGCTTTTGATAAAGGAATCCATTCTTGATCCTTAAACTTTACATTTTTGTCTAAACCTTTTTTATTCTTAAATTTATTTAGATCAAAACTGCTCCTTACTTCAGCAGATACTGCTTCAGATAAAGATTTTGCTTTCTTTTTAGCCATTAATTTTCCCAAGGTAAGTCAGATGTTCCACTATCTTTTTCCTCAAATAATGAGTCAAACTGATCAGATTTGGTTTTCTTAACCTGAGAAGTATCAACATTAAATTTCAACTTAGGGGCTTCACTTTCAAATCCAACAGCAGGTTCAGAGATAATCTCATCCTCTCCTGCCTCAGGAGTTAAATATTGTTCTAGGGCAGATTTCATTTCATCAAAAGTAAACTTTTTAAACTCACCATTTGGATCTGGTTGTTCAGTTGTCCAAAGTGTTACTTCATCAGCCTTAGTACTAAGTGCCGATTCCTTCATTTTAACTCTAACTGATGATTTATTATAAGGTGTACCAGTAGACTCAGGTCCAACTGTTTCAACAGTTATATCTCTACCATTTACAATATCAGTGTAATCACCAATCTCCTCATCAACAGCTAATGAAAGTAATTCTTCATATACTTGTTTTCCAAATTGCCACAATCTAACACCTTTTTCCTCTTCACCTCTTACAACTACAGGAACAAAAACCCTATTTTTAGCTTCTAATTTTTTAGCTAGTTGGTAATTTTCTGTATTATATTCAGATCTAAGTTTAGTGATAAACAAAGCAATAGGATCTTTTTCACCATAGTTTGCTGGTGAAAGCATTACTTTATTTGTGATTCCATAATAGAACTTAAGTTCTGTAAATGGGTTTTTCGGTGTAAATACCGAAGGTACTATTCTAATTTGTTGTTTTCCTAAAGATGGTTTCCAAAAGGTTAAACTGTAATCCCGTTTTTGTCCAACAACAGGTTTTTGTTGGAGTCCCTCCAACTTATTTTTCAGTGCATTTAAGTCCATAATAACTAATTTATTTATAACATTTATTTATTTTAATACCGTCAATATACGAACAGTATTTTGCTTCTCCAAGTTAGGTTACGCATTTTTCCAAACATCATCCTTTACTTTAACTTGAAGATTACCTTGAGAAACTCCCCCAAATTCAAAAATTTCTTTAAATTTTTCTTTTTCAATAATAAGTATTTTTCCATCTTGACCCCAAATAATCATACTAGGCATATCTTCTAGTGCTTCCATTACCGCAGCATCCATATCATTTATAAAATCTGCATCTTGTACATATGGAAGATCATTTAATTTTTCTATAGCTTTTAAAGTATCTCTTCCTATAAAATTTAGAGTTATAGAATCATCATTTACAGTATTTATACTAACAGGATCTATACCTTTTTCTTTAGGCACTACATTTACTCCTCCAAATTTTACATTAGTGAATTCATCATCAGTATTAACTTCAATTTCTGATTTTATATCATTAATTATTTTAATCATTTGTTTTTTAAATCTACCATTATGGTCTCCTCTTAGTATGGCTTCTCTAGGGGTAGAACTTAAAATTAGAGAATCAAAGTCATCTAATGCCTTACGCAATTTAGGGGATATATCATTAAAATCTTCTTCCATTCTTGAAGTAGCATTAATATCATCTATTATTATTACAGTTTTTAATAAATCTGTATTAAATTTAAATTGGGAGGCTTTACCCTTTTTAGCTAGTCTAAAATTGGTTTTTGGTTGATTTGGTTTTGATGTGGGAATAGCATTAGGGGTAATACCAATTACTTTTTTAACTTCCCAAATTTTTCCTTTAACAATAAGATCATGGTTGGTTTGATCACCAATATCCATATTTGAATCTTGTAATTCTAAATGAAAAAGAATTTCTCCAGGTCCTACGGGATTAACAAATAATAATGAAAGTTTGATTTCAAAAGAAGTTTTTGGAGCCTTTAAATTATTAACAGAGGAATACCTATTTATTAAAGATCCTAATTCTTTTTTTTCTGAATCATTTAATTTTTCAACAAAATCTATTAGTAAAGTTTGATTTTTACTACTCATTAACTCCAATTTCTCTTGAAATTCTTGAGTTTTATCCCCTAAATCTATATTATTCTCAACCATAGTGGCTTCAGCTATAGCTTCAGTTAAAAGTTCATACAATTTAATCATAAATCAATCATTTTACTTTTTAACTCATCAATAAATTTACCATAAAGGTGTGAACCATATTCACTCTTTAAAATATTTGCAACCGCATGAGCAAAATCTACATATGACATATTATCATCAATTTTTGATATAGATTTATCAATTTCTTTTGATAATTCATCTGATTGTGCAGATTCCTTAAGTACACCTGCAAGTTTTTGCATTCTTTTATATTCCTCTAGTATAATATCTTTTTTCATAGATCGATTATCTTGTATATTTTGGTATTTAGTTGATTTAAATCGTTATGCTGTGTCAACAATATACAATTTTTATAGTGTTGCCAATCTACTTGATAACTGGTATCTACAACACCATTATTTAGTTTTTTGATTAACTCATTAAGAGCGTTAATAGTATATAGAGTATTGGATTCCTTCTTTCTATGTACCAATATTGTGTTATCTGGAATACTATTAATATTTCCTTGATCAACATTATATGTTACCACATATTCATCTTTTCCAATGATTTCTAAAACAAACATCTTATTGTACATTATAGTGTACTTAGATGTTATATCCTCCAACAATCTATCTAGACTATCTAAGTTTGTAAATGTACAAAATAATTTATTATTCAAATCTCCTACCCTTATGTTATCAGTTATAAAATCATAACTCATATCATAAATATTAATCTCTTCTTCTAACATAACTTTTATTTTAATTTATTATATAAACACCAATATATGTAAAATCTTTTGCTTATCCAAGCAACTCATAATCTGTTCCTTTCTTTTCTTTAATATTTAACTTATATTTTTTAAATATACCTCTTATCTCCTCTACTACATCTAACTCTTTCTCATCTACATCTAACAAAAAACTATCAAAAACATAGAGTACCAGTTTTGTATTCTTACCTTGTAATATTTTCAGTATATCCCATAGTATTAGCACGTTTAAACTAGTTTCTAAGTTTTGTAATAGGTAGTTAAATAGCTTTTGTGGATTCATATCCTTTAACTCGTTTTTTTCAAACTTATAGCTAGATATAGGACATATTATATGTCCCTTACTATTAAACTCATCCCACAACTCTTTCACGTATATATCAATACGCTTAAAATATTCAATGTCTTTGTATTCTTTAAATACTCCTCCGTATAACTGCTTAAATGTTAACTCCTTTGATTTCTTATAATCAACACCATACATCTCTGCCAAATGCGAGTGAATATCCACCATATTGGGAAAAACATAATCAATAAGGTTGCAAACGAGGGAAGGATGAAAAGCAGAAATGTCCAATTCCACATAAACATCATTACTTGGTATAAAGGATTGTCTTCTATCATCTTTTTTACTAATGGCCCCATAATTTACTCTTTTATATATATTGGATGGTCTTGTAGTTGTTGTTCGAATGTTGTAGTTAGTGTATACCTTTGATTCACTCTCATCATAAAAGTGTTTTTTGAAGTGTTCTCTATGTATTGATATTCCACTTCGTTCGATTGCATTGAAAACCACTGATACTTTATTGTTGAAAAACTGTCCATAATCGTCTACTTTATTTATATTTGCTTTTAAGTCTAAAAAAATATTCTCACATACCTCATAGTGTTTAACTACGGGAATAAACTCATTTACATTTGGTTTATCTTTATGTATTCTATGTAATACCTCATGTGCTTTAGTAGTTGGTTGTATATACATATTTGAGGTAGGTGATATGTCATAT
>CAJQMN010000115.1 GCA_905479435.1 uncultured Flavobacteriaceae bacterium
AGGGAAGCAAAAAGCCACTAATGTAACCGCTTGGTTAGTTCCTGGAAGTAAACAAGTAGAAACTCAAATTATTAAAGAGGGGTTAAAAGATATTTTTGTTGAAGCGGGTTTTGAGCTAAGACAGCCAGGTTGCTCTGCTTGTTTAGCAATGAATGATGACAAAATACCCAAAGGTGAATATTGTGTTTCTACTTCTAACAGAAACTTTGAAGGCAGACAAGGACAAGGATCTAGAACTATTTTAGCTAGTCCTTTGGTTGCTGCAGCTACAGCTATTGAAGGAAAAATTATTGATATTACTAAACAATTAAGTTAATGGAAAAGTTTATAAAAATAACATCGAAGGCAATTCCGTTAGCCATAGAAAATGTTGATACAGATCAAATTATTCCAGCTCGTTTTTTAAAGGCTACCGATAAAAAAGGGTTTGGAGATAATGTGTTTAGAGATTGGAGATTTGATAAGAATGGAGAGTTAAACACTGAATTCTCATTAAACAATACTTCCTACTCAGGAAATATTTTAATAGCAGGAGATAATTTTGGATGTGGTTCTAGTAGAGAACATGCAGCCTGGGCTCTTGTTGGCTACGGTTTTAAAGTAATTGTTTCTAGTTTTTTTGCAGATATCTTTAAAGGAAATGCATTAAACAACGGGCTATTACCTTTACAGGTATCACCTACTTTTTTAGCTGTTTTGATGAAATCTGTTCAGGATAATCCAGCAACTGAAATTGAAGTCGATCTAGAAAATCAAACAATCTCACTTTTAGAAAAAAGTATTTCTGAAAGTTTTGAAATTGACTCATACAAAAAAACATGTATGATTAATGGCTATGATGATATTGATTATCTGTTAAGTAAAAAAGAAATGATTGAGGCTTTTGAAGCACAAAGAATACAATTAAAATAAATTTAAAAATATTATATTTCCGTTTTTAACCGGAACAACTAAAAAAATGAAATTAAATATAGCAGTATTACCCGGAGATGGAATTGGGCCTGAAGTAACCAACGAAGCTGTAAAAGTTTTAAAAGCGATCGCCTCTGAATTTGATCACACATTCATTTTCAAAGAAGCCAGTGTTGGTGCCATAGCCATTGATATAACTGGAAACCCTTTACCAGACAAAACATTAGAATTGTGCATGGACACAGATGCTATTTTATTTGGCTCTATAGGGCATCCAAAATATGACAATGACCCATCTGCTAAAGTAAGACCAGAACAAGGGTTGCTAAAACTAAGAAAGTCATTAGGATTGTTTGCCAACATTCGTCCAGTAAAAGCTTATGAAGCACTTATTGATAAATCTCCGTTAAAAAAAGAAATTATTTCGGGAACAGATATCAGCATTTACAGAGAATTAACAGGTGGAATTTACTTTGGTGAAAAAAATCTGAGTGAAGATGGAAATACTGCTTCAGATTTATGCCAATACAGTAGGTTTGAAATTGAAAGAATAGCACATTTAGCTTTTAAAGCTGCTCTAAACAGAGATAAAAAAGTAACCCTTATAGATAAAGCAAATGTTTTAGAAAGCTCTAGGTTGTGGCGTAAAGTAGTTGGAGAGGTTGCCAAAGAATACCCAACTATTGCATTAGATTTCTTATTTGTAGACAATGCAGCCATGCAAATGATTTTAAACCCAAAACAGTTTGATGTAATTCTTACAGAAAACATGTTTGGAGATATTATTAGTGATGAAGCAAGTGTTATTGGAGGATCTATAGGCTTATTAGCTTCGGCTTCTATAGGTAAAAAATATGCCTTATTTGAACCTATTCACGGATCTTATCCTCAAGCAACAGGCAAAGGAATTGCCAATCCGATTGCTTCAATTTTATCTGCTGCTATGTTGTTAGATCATTTTCAACTCATTGAAGAAGCTGCTTTAATTAGAAAAGCTGTAGATAAATCTTTAAAATTACAAATTACAACACCAGATTTAAATACAAAAACAGACATGGTCTCTACTTCTAAAGTTGGCGATTTTATTGAAGATTTCATAAACAACCCTAATGATACTAATGTTAATTTTACAAACATGCACTTGGGTCAATCAACCATTATTTAAACATAAAGTTTATTCAATAAAAAAGGGAAAAGAGCTTTGGCTCTTTTCCCTTTTTTATTAGTTATTATTTTTATTAAACAGTTACAGCAGCTTTTTTAGACTTTCTATATAAGAAAGAATTGAAAATATTTCTTTTACCAAAATTGTTAATAGATTTGCTATTCACAAATTTATTGAACAAAATTTTATTTACACCAAAATATTCATAGGTGTTCCCATCGGTAAAGGTAACTTCCATCAACATACTTTTGTGATGAAAATCATCTACTCTAGAGGCTGTAATAGTAGCTTTGTAGTCTTCTAAATTTGCCGCTTTGGTTTCTGGTGCGATGCTTACCAAAAAATGATATCCATCAATAATTTTTAAACTTATCTCGCCAGCTTCTTTCTTTTTTTCTTCTTCTTGAAACTTATCTGGATGCCATTCTTTTACAAGTCCTCTATAGGTTGTTTTTAATTCCTTCAAGTCTATAGCTCCTTCTACTTTAAACAGTTTTTTATATTCTTTGATACGCTTCATTTGTACTATTTTTCAAATTGAGCGCAAATCTATTCATAATACTTGAAATAGACAGTCACCTTGCCTATTTTATTTACTAAATTTAAATAGATGAAAATCAAGTTTTTAAATTCTAAAAAAAAACGATTCTAGGACCTGTTTTTTTAAAACTACAAAATTGACTTTCCCTTAGGAAATTTTTCTCTAATCTTATCTAAACTTAAATTATGAATACTCCCAATATGCGTATGTTGCTTTGTATTAGTGGCTTCATAGGTTCCGTTTGTTACTGTAGCTCCTATTTGCTGATAGGCTTCTCTAAAAGACAGTCCGTCCATAACTAAATTATTAATGGAATCTACGGTACTCAAATGTTTATATTTTTCATCCTGTAAATTAATTTTCTTTACTTGAATTTGCTGAATTGAGTAATTGAAAATTTCCAAGACAGTCTTCATTTCTTCGAGGGCTGAGATCATATTTTCTTTTAATAGTTGAAAATCTCTATGATAGCCACTCGGCAAATTATTAGTAATTAGAATCATTTCAATTTGCAATGCCTGAATTTTATTAGATTTTCCACGTATCAATTCAAATACATCTGGATTTTTTTTATGTGGCATAATACTACTTCCGGTTATTAAAGCATCTGGAAAAGCAATAAAATCAAAATTCTGACTCATATACAAACAAATATCCATTGCAAATCTAGACAGTGTATTTGCTAAACTACCTAAAGCAGCCGCAATTGTTCTTTCATTTTTCCCTCTACCCATTTGAGCAGCAACTACGTTATATTTGAGTGTTTTAAAACCAAGCTCTTTGGTTGTAAATTCTCTATTTACAGGAAATGAACTTCCATAACCTGCTGCCGAG
>CAJQMN010000116.1 GCA_905479435.1 uncultured Flavobacteriaceae bacterium
TCCCAAGGTTCCATAATACATGCATTGTATTCATAAAAAGCTTTACGCTCTTTAGACATGGTTTTATGTTTTTCCCAAGCTTCAGGAATCATCATCATCATAATTTCTGGCAATGAGCGACCTGTATGTGTTAACAGTTCAACTACCATATCCATAGAGGCAGAGTCAGATTTACCTGGTAAAATTATTGGAAAAAGTTTGTCAATTTGTGGTCCAAAAACATCACTTTTCATGATTTCTTCACGAACACGCATTCTACTTACATTGCCTCGTAGTGTGTTTATTTCTCCATTCTGACACATGTGTCTGAAAGGTTGAGCTAATTCCCATGTGGGCATTGTATTGGTAGAAAAACGTTGGTGTACTAATGCTAAACGAGTAACTAAATCTATTTCTTGTAAATCTTTATAGTAAGGCCCAATATCTTCAGGCATAATAATACCTTTATATATGATAGTAGTGATAGATAAACTAGGAATGTAAAAATAGTTACTTTCAGAAATTTTTGATTTTCTGATGGTGTGCTCTGCTATTTTTCTGGCGGCATATAGTTTCGCTTTAAAAGTAGCTTCGTCAATTATGTCAGTTTTTCCAATAAAAAGTTGTTCTATATTTGGTTCTGATGCTAAGGCTATTTCTCCTAATTGACAAGAATCTACAGGAACTTCTCTCCATCCCAAAACAGCAAGTCCTTGTATTTTTAGTTCTTTTTCAAAAATTGTTTTACAAAAATCATATTGATTAGAAACTTTAGGAAGAAATACCATTCCAACTGCGTATTCTCTTTGATTTGGAATGGTAAAATCACATACTCTCTTAAAATAGTCATGAGGAATGTCTATTAATAAACCAGCCCCATCTCCTGTTTTTCCATCTGCACTAACACCACCTCTATGCTCTAGTTTTACTAGTATTTCTAGTGAATCGTGTATAATTTGATTAGTTTTTTCTCCATTTAAGTTACAGATAAAGCCAGCGCCACAATTTTCGTGTTCAAACTCACTTAAATACAATCCTTGATCTTTCATCTATTCTATCTTCTATTTATTACTACTAATTTTGTAGAAATATAAAACGCAGGAAAATGCATTGGTATCAATGCATTTTCACTTCGTTAAAAACTATTTATATTTCTTTTTAACCGAAATTTAAATCGTATTATTTAGGGGTGATAAATTATTCTCCTCGATCTCTTTTTCCTGGATAAGCTATTGTTCCATGTTCTGTAATATCAAGTCCTTCTAACTCAACCTCTTTGTCTACACGAAGACCAATTGTTTTCTTCAATGTAAACAGAACGATCCAAGATAAAGCAACTGCCCATACTGCATATGCCAATGAACCAAGTGCTTGTACTCCTAATTGAGTAGCTCCACCTCCATTAAATAATCCTATTCCACCATCTGCGTCAATTCCCCAAAGACCAATTACAACGGTTCCCCAGACACCAACTACACCATGAACAGAAACTGCTCCAATAGCATCATCTATTTTTAATTTTTTCTCAATAAATTCAATGGAGAAAACAACTAATATACCTCCAAGTAATCCGGCTAAAACAGCTCCTTCAGAAGACATATTTCCACATCCTGCAGTAATACTTACTAACCCTGCCAAGGCTCCATTTAAAGTTTGTGCTAAATGAGGCTTTCCATACCATATCCATGTAGTAATTAATGCTCCTAAACCACCTGCTGCTGCTGATAAGTTTGTTATTAAAACTACATTAGAAGCACCAATAGCATCTGCACCACCCCATGCTAATTGGGATCCACCATTAAAACCAAACCATCCCAACCAAAGGATAAAAACTCCCAATGTTGCTAACACCTGGTTGTGACCTGGAATAGGCATTACTTTTCCATCTAAAAACTTTCCAATTCTTGGCCCCACCAATATGGCAGCAACCAATGCAGCCCATCCTCCAACAGAATGTACAATTGAAGATCCAGCAAAATCAATAAATCCTAATTCGGTTAACCAACCTGAACCTTGCCATTGCCATCCTCCAGATATTGGATATATAATTGCTGTCATCACTATTGAAAAAATTGCATATGTAGAATACTTAGTTCTACCAGCTATAGCTCCAGAAACTATTGTTGCAGCTGTTGCGGCAAACATGGTTTGAAAAAACAAATCTGCTCCTTCACCTTGAAATAAACCACTCCAGAAAAACCATCCGTTTGATGTATCACCATACATTAATGAGTATCCAACCAACCAATAAGTTAAAGATCCAACACAAATATCTAGAAGGTTTTTCATAGCTATGTTTACTGCGTTTTTGGATCTAGTCATACCTGATTCTACTAACGTAAAACCTGCTTGCATGAAGAATACTAAAATACCAGATAATAACATCCATAGCATTCCCATGTCTCCATAGATTGATTCAGTCGTAGATTTAACAGCTGCGTCTACAGCTGCAGTAAGTTGTTCTTCCGTTACTCCGGCAACAACACTTAAGGAGTCTGTTACAGTCTCTTGAAATACACTAGGTAAACTCAAAATTAGTTTAGGTAAAAAATTAGTCATAATTATAAAGTTTTAGTTAAATTATTATTTAAAAAGAATAAACAGCTGCTACAGTTAAACCAGTTGCATTTTCTTTTCCTCCTACAAAAATTATATCGTCACCTGAAGTATCATATCTTAATTCAGTAATTAGTTTTAAACTTTCAGATAATGTAGTATTACCTGTTAAGGTGAATGCTGAAATGGTTTGATTTCCTGCACCTGAAGTTAGTGTGAAAAATTCTGGCCTTAAACCTAGAGCAAAAGTGTCAGAGAACTCATTTTGAAGGTATAAGGCAAAACCTTGATAACCTGAGTCAGCATCTTCAGAATTTGAATAGGCAGCATTAATTCCAAAAAAGAAAGAGTCTGATAAATCAAAACCACCTGTATAATCAAGATATAAAACATCTGAATAACCAAAACCGTCTGCTCCATATGCTAGGTTAAAAAATTGGTCTTTAAAACCAACTTGAAAGCCTAATTGATAATAATCATAGTAGGTTTCCTCACCATTGTCATCTATTGTACCATAAAAATTTGAACCAGCTGTTAATCCATGGGGATTGGTTACAGCAAGCATAAAAGATAAATCCTCTGAGGCAGCATAATCTAATTTAAGACCTGTGTGTGAAAATGGACCAGCATTGAATAAGTAAGAAACTGAATAATTAAAATTTCCTGTTGGAGATATTACCTCGTAACCATAGAATGTATTAAACTGTCCTAAGGTAAACGTTACTTTTTCAGAAGCGTTATAGTATGCATATAATTGGTTAATTGCTCCATCATAAGCATTTGCTGCATTTGCTCTAGGTCCAAAAGCTAAATCTGCAACCACTCCAGTTTTTCCTTTTTCATAGGAAAATACTGTATTTGCCATACCTAAACCAAAACCATTAGCAGGTACATCAGTAAGAGTTCCAATAGTTCCAATGTCTGATGTTGATAAATTTGTAGAATAATAAGTATCTACACTTCCACTTAGAGTAAATGTACCTTTTTCATCTTTTTCTTGAGAGTACATGTTAAAACTTGTAAGTAATACTAATGATAACATGGTTAATTTGAATTTTGTCATTTCTTTTTTTTTAAAAGTTAGAGTTGCGAATTTAAAAACAAAAAAACCGTAACACCAAATAACCAAAGGGGTGTAGGCTTACGAAAATGTTTTCGTAGGTCAGGAGTCTGTCAAAAAAAAGGGTCTAAAAATCAGAAATATGTAATATCTGTAATTATGAAAGAAGTGAAAATATGAATATCTCTTTATAAAGAATCAATTTTATCATATTCATAAAAATAAGGTTTTTTTAAAAAAATATTAACATCAAATTGTTAAAAACATTGATAATATTCCATTACAAACGATTAAATGAAGTAAATAATTAAAAATAACGTATTTTAATAAAAGTTATGAGACAGAAAAAATAGTTAATGAATAATTATTAATTTTTCTTTTTAAAAAAAGATAAGTTAGTTTTTAAACTTTCTTAACCTCTCTTTTGTATAATTAGATAGCACCAATCTTCCACTAATTTTTGCTTGTTCATATAATAATGTATCCCAATGATCTGTATCTCTCCAAAATAATATTTTCAGTTCTTTCATAGCTTCATCATTATAGTTACATAGTTGGTCAGCAAAAATCTGTACTTCTCGGTCTAGTTCTAAAATACTTTCAAAAACCTCAGCATATAAACCCTGTTGTTGTGACCATATAGCAGAATAAAATTCTGTTGGATTTAAAGAGATTTGTGATAAGGAACTTAATCCTATTTTGCGTTCAATTACAGGACCAATAACAAATGGCCCTAAACCTATATTAAGTTCACTCAATTTAATTTCTGCATGTTTTGTTGCTAAACAATAATCGCAAGCAGCTATAATACCTAGACCTCCACCTACTGCTTTTCCTTGAATTCTACCAATAATAATCTTTGGACAAGTTCGCATTGCATTGATAACATTAGCAAACCCAGAAAAAAATAATTTTCCTGATTCTTCATCAGTAATATTTATTAATTCAGTAAAACTAGCACCAGCACAAAAAGTTCGATCTCCTCCACTTTGCAATACAATTACTTTGACCTCTTTATTTAATCCGGTATTCTCTATTAAATCAACTAATTTTTGTAAAATATCTCCTGGCAATGAATTATGAGACGGGTGATAAAACTCAATATATGCTATTTGACCTTCAATGGATTGCTTGACGTAAGGATGATTCATTTTAAATCTTTTTTTTCTATTGTAAAAATACCATAAATAATCTATCACAGGAATAGAGTATATAATTAATCATTAAATTCTAAAAAATAATTAAATTAGAGATTTAGCTTTTCTCAAAGCAATGCTAATTATGAGCCAAAATATAAAAGAAGTTTTAAGTATTCCATAAATAATTAATAGAAAATTCTATTAATGTAACTTTAGTTGAATTTGTTTCACTATTTTAGTTAATAATTGTGTAGATAATTACACAAAATGTTATAATACAATGTATTACATGGTCAAAATAAACAAGATATTACAACTTCTATTTGATAAACTTCTTTCAGATAAAACAAGAACTAAGACAGAAAAAGTAATTCTGAATATAGCGCTATTTAGCTTTTTTATTCATTTAACATTTATATATTTATCTAAATTAGATATCATAAATTTCACCTCAAGTTCTGAATTATTAAACAATCCTATATCTGCAATTTATACACCTTTTTCATTTATTCTTATTTATGAAGTGTATCTCTTGATATATTATTTACCGAAATCTTTTACTACATACATTACAAAACAATATCAAATAATTACACTTATTATAATTCGAAAATTATTTAAAGATTTATCAGCATTGGAGCTAACATCAGATTGGTTTGAAATAAAAGGAGATTTACAATTTACATATGATTTGATTGCTTCCCTACTTCTATTCTTTTTAATTTATTTATTTCAAAAGCAAGGAAAACAAAAAATTAAACAACAAATTAATTTACAGCCCGTAATAGAAAAATTTGTCCAGAAGAAACGATTAATAGCTGTTATTCTAGTGCCTTTGTTTTTTTTTATGGCTCTAAATACGCTAATTAAATGGTCTACAGGGGTTACTATTTCTTCAAGTGAATTTCCGTCACTAGAAAGTATTAATAATCTATTTTTTGATCAATTTTTTACTGTATTAATTTTAGTAGATGTAATTTTACTTTTAATTTCTTTCTTCTATACAGACCAATTTCATAAAATTATCAGAAATTCAGGGTTTATCATTTCTACTATTTTAATACGCATGTCTTTCGGAGTTAGTGGTTTAATTAACACCATACTAATTCTTGTTGCAGTTTTATTTGGTTTGGCCATACTTTCAATTCATAACAAGTATGAAAAAAATTATTTAATTTAAAAAAGAATTGTCTATCATTTTTTTTTACATTTATCAAAAATAGTTATTAATGAATTTTATAAAAAAAATAGGATTGTCTAACTTACTTATGTTAGCATTGTGTTTTATGATTATAGTCATTGCTGAGTATATGTTTTTATCTGGAAACAAATTGCATGGAATTTTCATCGGTTTATGGGCACCAACATTGTTGGGAGTATTAATTTATCTAAAACTTATAGAAAATGAGCGCAGATAATATAGTCCTTTATTTTTCGATATTTGTAGTTGCTTTTGTTTTAGTTTGGGCATTTTTTATGATACGCCAATATGATAAAACTGGTAGAAATTAATTTCTTACAGCTATAAATTAAATTACTTAAAATCTTACAGCATTTTTTTTAGTTGCTGAAGTGTATAATTTAAGTCTTCCTTTTTTGTATACCTACTAAACGAAAATCTGATAGATGTATATCCATCGATATCATTTTTTATAATTTCTGATAAGACGTGTGACCCTTTAGAACTTCCACTCTGACATGCACTTCCACCTGAAACAGCAATTCCATAAAGATCTAAATTAAATAATAATAATTCATTCTTAATTGGTAACGAAACATTCAAAATAGTACAACTACTCAAGTCAATATTAGAAGATTGACCGTTAAAACGAATATTAGAATTGATTTTCAACAATTCTTTCATAAAAAAAACTTTTAAAGCATTCATAGTAATCATATCTGATTCTAATGTTTCAGAAGCAATTAAAAATGCTTTTTCCATTCCTAGGATTCCATGAACATTTTCTGTACTAGATCTTGCTCCTTTTTCTTGGTCTCCACCATGAAACATGGGTTGAATTCCAAAACCTTTCTTAAAATATGCAAAGCCTACTCCTTTTGGACCGTGAAACTTATGTGCACTTGCTACCATAAAATCTATAGGAGTTTTTTGTAAGTTAATTGTATAGTGACCAACTGCCTGGACTGTATCTGAATGAAATAAAGCGTTGTACTTTTTACACAAATCACAAACTTGTTCTAATGGTAAAATATTTCCTATTTCATTATTAATATACATTAAACTTACCAAAGTTTTTTTATCATTTTGATTTAGTAAATCTTCTAAATGTTCTAAAGAAATATCTCCCGAAGGAAGAACAGCAACAAAATCTACCTCTACATTATATGTGTCTTTTAAAAAAGCCACCGTGTGCAATACTGCATGATGTTCTATCTTTGAGGTAATGATACGTTTTACGTCTAAATTATTAACAGCATTGTGTAGAATTAGATTATCTGCTTCTGTACCACCAGCTGTAAAAATAATTTCAGAAGCTGAAGCATTTAACAAGTTTGCAATACTTTTTCTAGCAGTCTCAACTAAATTTTTTGCCTGTCTACCAAATTGATGGGTAGAGGATGGATTTCCAAAATTTTCTAGCATAGATTCATGCATCACATCAATAACTTCTTGAGCTATTGGTGTTGTTGCAGCATTATCTAAATAAATTTTTTTCATTCTACAAAAGTATTTATTATTTATGACTTTGGATTTTGATATATATAAACTTCAGTTGCTCCAAGTCCATACTTCTTGAAGGAAGCATCATAAAAGCGTACCGGATACCGACTAAATAAATAATGTAGCTCACTTTTTAAGACCCCTTCACCTACTCCATGAATAAAAACAACTTTTGAAATTCTTTTTGAAATGGCATACTCAATTTTACTTTTCGCTGTGTTTAACTGTAACGTTAACATATCAAAATTATCCATCCCTTTGGTACTTTTTATCAATTGATTGATGTGTAAATCTACTTCAAGTATTACTTCGTTTTTCTCTTTTTTAAAGCTAGATGTTTTAGAGGAAGTCTCCTCTAACTTTTCATTCAAAAGAGCGTTGTTAATGTCTGAAAATTTAGATAATTGATACTGATCTTCTTCGATAAGCACTAATTCTTTTTGATGGTATTGATATACCATACCATCAGTATCTTTAATACCTATTATTTGATCATCTATACTAACAATAACACCTTTTAAAATATCATCCAATACAGCTACTTTTTTACCTACGATAAATTTCATAATTAACCTTAACTTAATATTTGTGTGTATCTTGTTGTAGTATCTTTGGAGCAAAAGTAAGAAGATGTTAAAGACAAACCCTAAAATGGTAAAAGATTTCTTTGAAACGTCCCAACAAAATATTGTTATTGATACTAATAGAAAGAATCTTTTGTTAAAAATAGCTAATGAAATTGCTGCCAATTACAATAATGAAAATGTAAATATTAATTTTATTTGCACTCATAATTCTAGAAGAAGTCAACTGGGTCAAGTCTGGAGTTTTTATGCTGCTGACTATTTTAATCTCCCAATTAGTGCTTTCTCTGGTGGTACGGAAGTAACTGCCTTTCACAGGAATACAGTAAAAACATTAACAGATGTGGGATTTAAATTTGATATTGATGTATTTTCTCATACAAATCCAACCTACAGAATTTCTTTTGGAGATGACAAGCCTTCTTTATTAGGTTTCTCAAAATTATATGATAACGAAACAAATAAAACACCTTATTTGGTATTGACTACTTGTAATAATGCCGATGAAAATTGCCCATTTATTCCTGAAGCAATTGATAGATTTCATGTTCCTTATATAGACCCCAAACATTCTGATGATACTGCTACACAAGATGAAACTTATCTAAAAACTAGCAAAATTATTGCTGCTCAAATGTATTTTCTTTTCAATGAAATTAAAAAGTTGTTATAATTAGATTTGAATGTCCTTATCGTAAGGTATACTTTTTAATATATGGTTAATGGTATTTACCCTAGCCTCTGTCTTTCTATTGGCCTTTATCACTTTCCATGGAGATTTTTGAGTGTCTGTGATTGTAAACATGGCCTGTTTATACTTCGTGTAGTCATCCCATAATTCTTGAGCCCTTTCGTCTACAGGTGACATTTTCCATTGTTTCAAAGGATCACTTCTTAAATCATCAAACCGCTTTGCTTGTTCTTTTTTAGAAATGGACATGTAGATTTTAACCAAGTGAATACCAGATTCTAAAACCATTCTTTCAAAATCATTAACTTGACCCATAAATGTAGTGTACTGTTCGTCTGAACAAAAGCCATTAACTGGCTCTAAAACAGCTCTATTATACCAGCTTCTATTAAAAAAAACCATCTCTCCCGCTTTTGGAAATTGTTCTATATATCGTTGAAAATACCATTGTGTTTGTTCATCTTCTGTAGGCTTAGGTAGGGCTACGATTTTAATATGTCTTGGATTAATTCTTTCTGTAATTCTCCTAATTGCACCACCTTTACCAGCTGCATCTCTTCCTTCAAATAGGATAATAACACGTTCATTATTATTGATTGCCCAAGTTTGAAGTTTTATTACCTCTATTTGTAATTTTACTAATTTTCGTTCATACTCAATATATCTGAGCGTTCTGTCAACATTAATTGAGTCTTTGGACAAAATTGATATTAAACCTTTCTTTGAATTTAATTTTTTTAACTCTGAAGATGATAATTCTCTATTCATAATTAATCTATTTGAAAAGCAGATCTGTAGTAACGCATCACTACATTTGGATCTGGAGTTAATGTTGTTTCTGAATCCTTTTTACCATCATAATCAAACATAGATAATACATACCTCATAGCTTCCAATCGAGCTGTTTTTTTATTATTGGTTTTAATTAACATCCATGGGCTGTAAGAAGTATGTGTTTTGCTAAACATTTCTTCTTTATAATGTGTATAGATGTCCCAAAGCTCTTGACCTTTTTTATCTACTGGACTAAATTTCCATCTTTTTAATGGATTTTCGTTTCTAGCATTAAATCGCTTTAATTGTTCTTCCTTTGATATAGAAAGCCAAAATTTTATAATGATTAAACCATCCTCGTATAACATATGTTCAAATTCAGGAACTTGCACAAGGAACTCATTATACTCTTTATCTGTACAGAAATCCATTACTGGTTCTACCACTGCTCTGTTGTACCAACTTCTATCAAAAAATACAATTTCTCCAGGGTTTGGTAACTCTTTTATGTACCGTTGAAAATACCATTGTCCTTTTTCAACATTTGTTGGTTTATTCAATGCCACCAACCTCGAAGATCTTGGATTTAAATGTTCCATAAACCTTCTGATATTTCCTCCTTTTCCAGCAGCGTCTCTTCCTTCAAAAACAACGGCAACTCTTTTATTTTCCTTTAAAACCCATTGTTGAAGTTTAACCAATTCTATTTGTAAAAACCTTAATTGTTTTTCATAAGTTAGAACATCAAATACCTTTTGACAAGATATCCCTTTGGTATTTAATTTGCTTATTAATTCTTGTGAAGAATTAGATTCAAAAAAATCTAGTGCTTCTAAAAAGGGTTTAGGTGCTGTCATTTAAAATTAAATTGACCCCTAAAATATTACTTTTTTTTTATTAATTTTTAAACTTTTAGTTAATTGAGTAATATATTTTAGGTTTGAACTAATCTGTTACCATTAATTCTATTTTTCTATTAATGAAAGTACAGAAACACAATAAAAAGTGTGGTTTAATTTTTTGAGTACTCAATAAAAAAATCTTCACCAAAAAAAAAGTAACTTATCTAGTAATCATTATCAAAGTAATCATCCTTAAAGCCTATCAAATATAATTTTTCTTGAGCTCTTGTGATCGCTGTATATAACCATCTAAAATACCCTTTTGAGGGGCCCTCCGGTAAATAAGGTTGTTCTATAAAAATTGTCTTCCATTGACCACCTTGAGATTTATGACAGGTAATAGCATAGGAAAATTTTACTTGTAATGCATTAAAAAAAATATTCTTTTTCACTGCCAAAAGCTGTTTGTATTTTGATTTTTCATGGGCATAATCTTCTCTTACTGCCTCATACAACTTATTAGATTCTTCATAAGTTAAAGAAGGAGTTTCACTAGTAAGTGTATCTAATAATAAAACAGTCTCAAAGGGTTTTTGATCTGGATAATCTATCATTCTAATTTCTACTTCGGCAAATCTAAACCCGTACAGTTCCTTAATTGAATTAATTCGCAATACTTCGCAGGTATCACCATTTGCAATAAAACCTGCACTGGAAGATTCATTTAACCAATAATAATTATTCTTTACTACCATTATATAATCTCCTGTAGAAATTTCATTTTCTTTTCCTCGTATTTGATAACGGATTTGTTGATTGTATTGATTAGCTCTTTTATTAGAACGCACAATAAAAGCAGTGTCTTCTACACCATCATTATCATAACATCCAGAAATAGCATCTTGAATATCATAACCATCAATTAAACGCACTATGTCAGGATAGTTCATATCAAACCTAAAGTTAGTAGCGTCGTTTTCTATTAGTGTTCTGAGCAGGGTAGCATTTAATAAAATTCCAGAATTCTCATGCTGACGTGTCACTTCATTTAATTCGATGTTGCACACATTTTTATCATAATCTATTTCTAATCGATTCTCATCTAATGCTGGACTGATAGATAATTTTACGGGTGGTAGCTGTGCAGTATCTCCAATTAAAATTAATTTACAACGATAACCTGAATAAACGTAAGAAATTAAATCATCTAGTAAAGAACCATTCTCAAACAATTTACCGTTTTGTGGTCTATCTGGAATCATAGAAGCTTCATCTACAATAAAAATAGTATTCTTATGCTTATTGGTTTGTAAAACAAAATCTACAGAACCATTTTGTTGTTTTTTAGGAAAGTATATTTTTTTATGAATGGTATAAGCTGGAACTTTTGAATATACTGAAATTACTTTTGCGGCTCTTCCTGTGGGTGCTAATAAAACTGATTTTTTTTCAGTTTCCTTCAAGGTCTTAACCAATGCACTTATTGCTGAAGTTTTTCCTGTCCCTGCATATCCTTTCATTAAAAATAACGTTTGATAATCTTTAGAGAAGACAAAATCTACCAACATTACAAATAACTTTGATTGCCTTGAAGTTGGGCTATAAGAAAACTTTTTTAAAAGTTCTTTGCGAAAATCTATAACGTTTTTTAACATGAAAGCTATTAAGCGTTAAAGATACATTGATTTGTCTTTAAAAGTTTTTATCATTAAAAAAAAATTGTAGATTTGCTTTAAGTGAAAAAATAAATATACAAAATGATTATACTGATTATTCTAGCTGTTGCTGCCACATTTGGATTTGCCTATTTAATAGTAAAATACCTGCCATTAAAATTTAAATGGATGGTTTCCTTAGTGTTAGTTTTCTTAGGTGCTCTTTTAGTTTTTAAAATTTATGATGGAATCATGAAACCCATCAATTTTAACAAAGATAAACGAGTTATATATGTTAAAGTAATTCAACATCTAAAAATTATTAGAGATGCAGAATTAGCTTACTACAAAGTAAATGGAAACTACACCAACAATAAAGAAGGGTTAATTCAATTTATAGACAGTGCCAAGTTTGCCATTACAGAAGTAAGAGACACCGTAGTTAAAGTGAACAAGGGAAGTAAGTGGCAACCTGTTATTGTTGATGTTGAGAAAAGAATAGTTGACACAATTGGTTATGAGCCTATCTTAAAAAGCTTTCAAGATAAGGACTATAAAAACATGTTCAATGTTCCAGGAGTTGATGATAAACAATTTGAACTATCTATTGGTTTTGTTGAAAAAATAGCGGGCTTACAAGTACCTGTTTTTGAGGCAAGAACTGAGAAAAAAGATTTATTAAAAGGTATGGACATCTCTTTAGTTAAACAAGAAATGGAAGCCATCGAAAGTGATCAAATCAAGGGAGAATATGTTTCTGTTGGTTCTCTTAGTGAAGTAACAACTGGTGGAAATTGGCCACCATCTTATGACAAAGCAAATCGTGAAGAAGAAGACGATCAATAAAAAAATAGAAGAAACTTCAAAAAAGAAATTATCCATCCAATTCAGTTTGGATGGATTTTCTTTTTATATCTCCAATACACATCATATTATTTCAAAGTTTACTTCATTTAAGTTTACAAAACCAATTAAGTCTCCTGAATTAATATTAAAAGAGATTAAAGAGATTTTTAGAAATGAAAAAACTTTACAACAGGATTTTGAAACTGTTAGCGTCGTTCATCAAAATACTCTAAGCACACTTGTTCCTAATCAATATTTTAAAGATGATAATCTTAATAAGTATTTAAAATACTCAGTGAAGACAATTACTACAGATCTTATTGTTTATGACGATTTAAATTTGATAAAGGCTAAAAATGTTTATGTCCCTTTTGTAAATATTAATAATTTTATTTTTCAAAATTTCGGAGAATTTGAATACAAGCATCATTCAAGTATACTTTTGGAAAAATTATTTTCACAATCTGACAATTCTCTAAATTTCTTTGTAAATATTTCTCAAAGTCTTTTTGATATAGTGGTTCTAAAAGACTCTAAAATTTTATTTTATAACATTTTTGAATATGAAACAAAAGAAGATTTTATCTATTATATTTTATTTACACTAGAACAGCTTGAACTCTCTACAGATAACACTAACGTCTCACTTTTAGGAGATATTAATAAACAATCTGAGCTTTATAAAATTTTGTACACTTATGTTAGAAATATAAGTTTTTTCAACTCAAAAAATCCCATTTTTAACAATCAAACAGAAATAAATAGACATTCAAATTTTATTTTATTAGGATGAGAATAATCTCAGGAAAACAAAAAGGAAGAAGGATTACAGCTCCTAAAAACCTTCCTGTAAGACCAACTACTGATTTGGCAAAAGAATCATTATTTAACATCTTAAACAACCACTATTATTTAGATACTATTTCTGTTATTGACTTGTTTTCTGGTACGGGAAATATTGCATTCGAATTTGCTTCAAGAGGTGCTAAAAACATTCATGCTGTAGATGGTAATTTTAATTGTGTGAAATTTATTGATAAAATTTCTTCAGAGTTTGAATTCTATATCAATACCTACAGAAGCGATGTGTTTAAATTTTTGGAGAAAACTGTTCTAAAAACTGATATTATTTTTGCTGACCCACCATACAATCTTGAAAAGAATATGTTTTTAAAAATAATTGAAATTGTATTTGAAAGAAACCTTCTAAATGAAAACGGTATTTTAATTATTGAGCATTCAAAACATATGGATTTGTCAGAAAATAATTTTTATAATTATTCAAAAAAATATGGTGGAAGTGTCTTCAGTTTTTATGACACAAGCAAAGAATTATAACAATGATTCAATAATATCGGCTACAGAGATATTTTCTGCTTCTGCTTTATAGTTTTTCACAATTCTATGAGATAAAATTGGAATAGCTACAGTTTTTACATCTTCAATATCCGGCGAATATTTACCTTTTACAGCAGCGATAGCTTTGGCACCTAAAATTAAATTCTGAGAAGCTCTAGGTCCTGCACCCCAATCAACATATTTTTTCACTAAATCAGTTGCTTTAGCACTATTTGGTCTGGTTTTACCTACCAAAGAAACAGCATACTCTATGACATTATCTGTTACAGGGACTTTTCTTATTAAATGCTGGATACTGAGAATTTCTTTAATTGATACTATTGATTCTACCTTAGTTATAATTTCTGTTGTTGTATTTTTAACTACCTCTATTTCTTCCTCAAAGCTTGGATATTCTAGATTAATGGAAAACATAAAACGATCTAATTGAGCTTCTGGAAGCGGATAGGTTCCTTCTTGTTCTATAGGATTTTGTGTCGCTAAGACTAAAAACGGTAACTCTAATTTATAATGCTCTCCAGATATAGTTACAGATTTTTCCTGCATAGCCTCTAAAAGAGCAGCTTGTGTTTTAGGAGGTGTTCTATTGATCTCATCTGCTAAAATAATATTTGAAAATATAGGTCCTTTTAAGAAAGTAAATTCACGTTCTTTATTCAAAACTTCACTCCCTAAAATGTCGGAGGGCATTAAATCTGGTGTAAATTGTATCCTTTTAAAGTTTAATCCAAGAACATCTGATACTGTGTTGACTAATAACGTTTTAGCTAGGCCTGGAACACCAATCAAAAGAGAATGACCACCACAGATAACAGACAATAGTACATAATTAATAGCTTGATCTTGACCAACAATTACTTTTCCAATTTCTGCTTTTAAATTTTTAAATTTAATAACCAGAGCGTCAATTTCAGCTACATCAGACATTAGTTAGCAATTTCTTTCGTCCAATTTTTATCAAAGGTGCATTTTTGGAATTCTTCACTTATTTTTATGTAAGTATCACCTATTTTTTCTCTAGACCATTTTGCAATGGCTTCTTGTTTTTTCTTTTGAAGTGCTAAATTTTGAACTTTTACATAATCGTCTACCATATCGGCTATATGAGTATTTGTTCTGTCATTCATAATCATCACTTTATACATCTTCTTCCCCTCACGTTCCTCATCATAGAATACATCAGACATTTCACCTTTCTGCAAATTATTTACTCTTGCATACAAAGCTGGATCCATTCTTGTAAGATCAAAAGTAGATTCTCCCGAATAAGGGTTAACAATTAGGCCTCCATTATTCTTGGTATCTTTATCCTCTGAGTATTTTTTCACTGCCTCATCAAAAGTGATCAGACCATTATCTATATCTTCTTTTATTTTTTCAAGTTTCGCTTTTGTTTCATCTAATTTTTCTTGAGGTATTTCTGGCTGAATTAAAATATGTGATGCGACTCTAGTTTCACCTCTTATTTCATGTAATTGAAGAATATGATAACCAAACTTAGACTTAAAGGGTTCAGAAACTTGATTCACATCTAAAGAAAAAGCGGCTTCTTTGAATTCTTTAATAAATGCACTGTTTTTATCTATTGAATATCTACCCCCATTTTCTGTAACTGCAGGATCATTTGAATTAATGATGGCTTTCATTTTAAAACTTGATCCACCTTCTATATCTTTCTTTAATTGATTGAGTTTATTAATTACTCTATCCAATTCTTCTTGAGTTGCTTCTGCATTTAAAACTAGTTGAGCAATTTGAATTTCCGCTGGAAATTCTGGTAATTCACCTTTTTCTTTCAAACCATTGAAATAGATTCTTATTTCTTCTGGCGTAACATCAATATTTTCAGTAATTTGTCTTTGTTCTTTTTGAATTAAAGAATTTTCTTTTTCTATACCAAAAAGTTCTTTCTTAAGGTCCTCTATATCATTGAAACCATAAGCTTCAACAACTTTTTCGATACTTCCATATTCTTGACTAAAAAATTGAATATTTCTTTCAACCTGGTCATTAACCTCAGCATCTGAAACAATTATACTGTCAACAACAGCATGATGAGCTAATAATTTTTGCAACATTAATTGTTCTAACATTTCGCAGTCTGAAATTTTTATTTTCCCTTCACTACTGTTCTCTAATTCTAATTTAAACTTTTCAATATCAGAATCAAGAACAATGTTTTTTCCAACAACGACCCCAACTGCGTCAATTTTAACTTTTTGAGCATTTATTGTTTGATTAAACAATACAATGAATAGCGTTAAGCTAATGAATTTTAAAAATTTTATTTTGAATGGCATCTTCTACTATTATTTTTTCAATATCTCTAATTAGTTGTAATTTTCTTTGATGTAAAATCATTTGTTTTATTGTAGGTTCTATATAGCCTAGGGGTGCTATTTGGTTTCTTAATAAAACATCCTTTATAACAGCCAAATATAAACCTAAAGAATCTTCTTTTTTAATTAAATCCGTTTTTTTTAACAAATCATTACGGGAAAATGGCAATTTTAACAAAACATTTTCTAAAGGGGTCCAAACTGAATCATTTAACATCATCTTTTTAAAGGAAAGTTGTTTTAATTCTAAAGCTTCTAAATCTTCAATTGAGCCCTTTTTAAAGAACTTAAGAACTTCTTTTTTATCTAATAAATCATTAGAGAAATGAATGAATCTTGTTTTGACTAGCTCTTCATTTAATCTAAAATTATTACTGTTCTTCTTATAGTAATTTATAATTTCTTCTTTTTCAATAACGGTATCTAGTTGTTGCTTTATAAGTCTCTCTTTGTAACCATTAATTAAAAGAGCTTGCCTATAATCCCTGACTAAATCATTGATCTCAGCATTATCATTTTGCGAGGTGTTTTCAGCAGCTTTTTTTAATAATAACTGTTGTATTGCCCAACTATTAATTATACTTTTAGTGAGAACAATACTATCATTTTTATCTATGTTTTTGGGAAGTAAAAAATTTAAATCTTCTTTAAACAAACTTTCATCATACACACTTGCAATTGGTAAATCACTTGCATAATTTTCTTTTTTTTGAAACTCTAACGAATCACATGAAAAAAGCATTAAAAATACCGATATATAGAAATAGTTTTTCAAGATTCTTTTCTGTAATAATTAATTACCTTTTTTAAAACTTTTTTATTAATCTTAATGATACTTTTAGATCTTAACTCTTGAATCCATTCACGATCTAAAGTAGTTTGAAAATCGTTCATCACTTTACCTTTAATACTCTCTAAGTCATTAGTTTCATATGAGTTTTTATGAGCAATAAAATAGGTGTTTAGAGCAATTGAATCTGACGAAATATTCCAAATCTTTTGCTGCATTAATTCAAAAAGTAACAGACCATCTTGATATTCTGCAAGTGTCGAAGAGAACTCTTTATTGGTATGTACTAAATTTTCTTTGTAATAAGCTAAGATTTCTTCATTGATAAAATTTTTCAGCAAAGTGCTAAGTGGCGTTTGACTTCTTTTCGATCTGTAAGCTACAAAGTCACCCTTTGTTATTTTTTTCTTGTTAATCGTTAAGAAAATAGATTCTAGTGAATCTTCAAAATTATTATTTTGAAGAGACTCCTTTACAGACTGTGTAATGTTTATTAAATACTCATTTTTTAATCTTTTTAATATTGAACTACTTGATAACTTAACTCTACCTGTATTTTTTACTTTTTGTGAAATTTCTTTTTTTAATTCCTCAAATGGAAGTATGGGATATTTCTTTATTAACTTTATAATATGCCACCCATATTTTGTTTTAAAAGGCATACTTATTTGATCTACAGAATCAAGTGAATAAGCAGCGCTCTCAAAAGGCTTTACCATTCTGTTGTATCCAAACTTAGGTAAAACACCACCTTTTCTTTTAGAACCTGAATCGTTAGAATATTTGAGCGCTAATTCCTTAAAAATTGCTCCATTTTTTAGCTTAACATGAACTTCGTCAATTAGTTTCTTTCCGTTTGAGGTTGTATCTGAAATCAGAATATGTGCAACTTGTCTTTCTCCTTTGGAAGTTCTAGAACCTGTTTTTTGTAAAATATGGTAGCCAAAACGAGTTTTAAAAATTTGTGAAACATCACCAAGGGAAGTTTTATAGGCCACATCTTCAAAATCATACAACATATTAAACGCTGAAAAGTACCCTAAATCACCACCATTTTTTTTTGCTGATGGGTCTTCAGATAATTCTACAGCTACTTGCTTAAAAGATTCACCAGCAATTACTCTATTCCTAGCCTCTGTTATTTTTGAGAATGGTAAAAGAGTATCTTTTGGTTTGTAGTTTCGGGGAAGCCTAACTAGTATATGACTAGCACTTATTTCGGTTCTAGTTCTATCATAGGCTTCTTTAACAAGAGATTTTAATTGATTTTCATCTTGAATATAAGGGGCAATCAATTGTTTCCTATAAGTATCAATTTCATTTGTATAAGAAGTTAGCGTATCTAGTTTTAATTCATATGCTTGTTTAACTTTAAGTTTAAAATTAATAAATAAATTAAGATTTTTATTTACATCCTTTGATTCTTCATTGTCTATAGCATCCAAGTTTCTTTCATAAATTCTTTTAAAATCCTCTACAGACACCTTTTCATCGTCTATAGTTACTAAAATATCTGTATCCTTTTGTGAGAAAATATTTAAAGTGTGTACTGTTAGTAATAAGAAAATAATTTTTTTCATTTTGTTATAGTGATATAATTCCTTCAATTTTTTCAGCTTGTTTGTAATATGAAATTACTTGGTTTGAGTTTTCTATATGAATAACTACAGAAATGCTATTATATTTTTCAGACTTTGATTTTTTGGTGGTAATAGTTGCACCTTTATCTTTAAAAATGTCTTTAACTAATGCTACTTTATTTCCTTCAGTTGATACAATAAATTTATATAAATAATCAGACGGAAAACTTGTTGTGTCATCTAGTTGATTTTTTAACTTTTTATAAAAATTATCTCTATCTTTCATTTTAAAATTTTAACAACTATTATAATATAGTTTTACAAAATTACATCATTATATTATTATAATAAATTAATACTATATTTTTGTTTTATGCAAAAAAAAATTGTGCTTATTGGAGGTCCTGGAACGGGAAAATCATCCGTTTTAAAACAACTTAAAAGTAGCGGATTTTGTTGTATGGAAGAGATTTCTAGGCAAATAACCATAAGAGCTCAAGAGGAAGGGGTAGAACAATTGTTTTTAACAGAACCTATATTATTTAGTAAACAGTTACATAAAGGCAGAAAAGAACAATACCTAGAAGCCTCTAGAAGTAATAATAATTTAGTTTTTTTTGATAGAGGTTTACCAGACATTCATGCCTACTTAGATTATACCAAAGAAAAATACCCATCGTATTTCAAAGAATCTAGCACAAAATACAGATATGATTATGTATTTATTTTTAAACCATGGAAAGAAATTTTTATCACAGATGGTGAGAGATATGAAAGCTTTAAAGAAGCAACAATTATAGATACGTATTTAGAGAAATCTTACAGAGATTTAAATTATACTTTAATTGAAGTTCCTTTTGATACTATTAAAAATCGATCAAATTTCATTCTTAATTGGCTCAAAAATAATGCATGATGCTACCTAAAGACATATTAAAAAGGTATTGGGGGCATTCTTCTTTCAGAAATTTACAAGAAGAAATAATAAACGCTGTTATATCTAAAAATGATGTTTTTGCTCTTCTTCCCACTGGTGCTGGAAAATCTTTATGTTATCAAATTCCTGCATTAGCAAAAGAAGGGGTGTGTTTAGTGATCTCTCCACTGATATCGTTGATGAAAGATCAAATAGAACAACTTGAGAAAAAGGGAATAAAAGCGTTAACTATTGAGAGTAAATCAAGTGTTGATGAAATAGTCACCTTATTTGACAACCTTAAGTTTGGCAACTATAAATTTCTCTATTTATCACCTGAGAGGTTGAATTCAGAATTTATTTTGAATAAATTAAAACAAATTCAAGTTAATTTAATCGCTGTAGATGAGGCGCACTGTATATCTGAATGGGGACATGATTTTAGACCATCATATAGACTTATTCATAAGGTAAGAGAAATACATCCTGATGTAAATATTATTGCATTAACCGCAACAGCTACAAAAAAAGTAACAAAAGATATTATTGAAAATTTAAATTTAAAAAAGTCAGCTGTTTTTAAAAAATCTTTCTTTCGAGAAAATTTAGCTTATCAAGTGATTCAAATTGAAAACAAAATTGGAAAACTTGAAAAAATATTTAAGAAAAACCCTTACCCTACAATTATTTATGTTGGGTCCAGAAGAAAAACGGAAGATATTTCTAACCTTATTAATTCAAAAGGGTATTCTTCAACTTTTTATCATGGCGGAATGAATTCAAAAAGTAAATCCAAGGCTTTTAATTCCTGGATGAAAGAAGAGAAGTTAATCATGGTAGCTACAAATGCCTTTGGAATGGGTATAGATAAACCAAACGTAAAAATAGTAATTCATTTAGATCTTCCTGCTAGTATTGAAAATTATGTTCAAGAAGCTGGAAGGGCTGGAAGAAGTGGAGAAAAATCATTTTCAGTAATCTTACAAAATGAGAATGACATTAATGCTTTCAAAAAAAATAAATTAGAGGGATATCCAACCCTCAAAGAAATTAAGATTGTACATCAAAAATTATATCAATACTTTCAAATTGCTAAAGGAGAATTAAGAGAAAATTCTTTAGATTTTAATTTTTTAAAATTTTGTGAAACTTATAATTTTTCACACAAAAAGACTGCTAATATTTTTCGAATTCTTGTAAATAATAGCATTATTGAAATTAATTCCAAATACAGTAAAAAGTCTACAATTATTTTTAAAATACCAGGCAATCACTTAGCTAGACAGCACTACAATAGTAAATTAACAAAAAAATTAATAGATTTAATTCTAAGAAGTCATGGAGGAGTTTTTCAGAAAGAGATAAGAATAAATGAATTTAACATTGCCAAGAGTTTACAAATTAATTCCTTGACAGTAAGAAACGAATTACATGCATTAGATCAGTTAGACATTATTGACTACAAGGAAGCTAATAGTAACGAAGAACTTACATTTTTAATCCCAAGAGAAGATGATAGAACAATTAATAGATTATCTACTCCAATTGAAAAATTTTTAAATCAACAAATTAGAAAATCTGAAGATTTAATTTACTTTATTAAAAACAACACTATATGCAGAAGTATTCAATTATCTAATTATTTTGGAGAAAAAAAAGCATTAAAGTGTGGTATATGTGATGTTTGTATTTCTGAAAAAACAAATAACACCTCTGGATTAGAAAAAGATATTCTAGAACTTTTTAATCACAAAAAAGAAATTTCACAAAAGGAAATTATCTTTTCTTTAGATAGAGATGAAAAAGCAATTTTAATACATTTGCGTTACCTATTGTCAAAAGATAAGATCGGTTTAACAAAAAATAATAAATTTTTTATTTTATGAGAGATCTACGCATAGTTTTTATGGGAACTCCAGAATTTGCTGTTACTATTTTAAAAAAATTAGTAGAAGATAATTTTAATATCGTTGGAGTAATAACTGCTTCAGACAAAAAGGCTGGAAGAGGACGTAAAATAAATGAGTCAGCTGTTAAGAAATATGCCGTTCAAAATAAACTTAAATTATTACAGCCTAAAAACCTAAAAAGCGAAGAGTTTTTATCAAATTTAAAAGCGCTAAATGCCAATCTTCAAATCGTAGTTGCTTTTAGGATGCTACCAAAGGTTGTTTGGAAAATGCCTGAATATGGAACTTTTAACCTACATGCATCCCTTCTACCCGACTACAGAGGAGCAGCACCTATACATTGGGCCATTATAAATGGAGAAAAAAAAACCGGTGCTACTACTTTTTTTATAGATGAAAAAATAGACACAGGTAATATAATTCTTCAGAAAGAAATAACTATTCATGATGATGAAATAGTTGGAGAATTACATGATAGACTTATGAGTTTGGGAGCAAATTTAGTTTCTGATACAGTCTTAAGTATTAAAAGTAATTCAGTAACAACTCAAAAACAAAAAAATGATAGTAAAAAAATAGCCCCAAAATTATTTCCTGAAAACTGCAAAATAGATTGGAACAACTCAATAGATAAAATATACAATCATATAAGAGGCCTAAATCCTTTTCCAGGTGCTTGGACCCAAATGCTAAATAATAATGATGTCACGTCTTTAAAAATATATAAAATTCGAAAAGAAATCATAAATCACAAAGAGACGATTAAAACAATTACAACCACTAAAGATGACATTAAAATAGCAGTTAATGGAGGGTATATAATTATTGATGAACTAAAGATTTCTGGAAAGAAAAAACTAGACAGTAAAAGTCTTCTAAATGGCTACTCTTTTTCTATGAATGCAAAAATGCGCTAAAGCCTTTAGTAGCAGTACATTTGTCGTTTTGATGTAAATATGAAGCTCCTTATTAACAATTTACATAGTTTTATTAACAAAAAGCGGTTTTTTTGAGGCCTAAACTTGCACAAGCCCTTAATCCGTCTATATTTGTTAAAGCATTTATGCGAATAAAACAATTAATTTAAATACTATTTATTATGAACAAATCAGATTTAATCGATGCAATGGCTGCAGATGCAGGAATTTCAAAAGCAGCAGCAAAAGCTGCTCTAGAATCAGTAACCTCTAATGTAACGTCTACTTTAAAATCAGGTGGAAAAGTTGCTTTAGTAGGATGGGGAACTTGGTCAGTATCAAGAAGAGCTGCTAGAAATGGGAGAAATCCACAAACTGGAGCAGAAATTAAAATTGCTGCAAAAAATGTTGTTAAGTTTAAAGCTGGAGCTGGTTTAAGCAGTGCTGTAAACTAATAACTTTTTTTATCAAAAAAAAAACCTTCTTAAAGAGGGTTTTTTTTTGTGCTTATTTTTTTTTAAATTTAAGAAATAAAGCATCTGTTTTGAAAATAGTAAAAGGAAAACTTCTCATAGCTGAACCATCAATTTTAAATGATGATTCTTTTAACAGATCTATAATTCTTCTCACAGAACATAATGAACAAAGTTCAGTTGGTTTTATATTAAACAAACCTCTGAACTATACCATTAAAGACCTTATACCAGAAATTAATTGTTCTTTTAAAATTTACCAGGGAGGTCCAGTAGAGCAAGATAATTTATATTTTATACATAAAATACCAGAATTAATACCTGATAGTATACCTGTGAGTAATCAAATTTATTGGGGTGGTAACTTCGAATCTTTAAAAAGCCTCTTACAACAACAAGAAATAAAAAATACAGAAATTCGTTTTTTCTTGGGGTACTCGGGTTGGGCTAAAATACAATTAGAAGAAGAAGTAGTAAACAAATCTTGGTTTGTTTCAGAAAATGATTTTGAAAATATATTATCTACAGACAATAGAACACTTTGGAAAAATAAATTAATGCAAAAAGGTGGTGAGTATAAAATTTGGGCAAATGCACCAAATAATATAAATTTAAATTAATTACTTACTCGTTAATTCTAAAACATTTAAACTCATGGCGAGTTTTTTTGAGATGTCTGTAGAAAATGTTTTTTTTCTATAGTTTGTAATAGGTTGAATCCCAATAATTGAATTTGTTATAAAAACCTCATCGGCTTTCTGAATTTCGAAAGGTGAAATTACAGTCTCCTCAATATCATAATCATTATTGGATTCAATTATATTAATTACTTTCTCTCTAGCAATACCTTTTAAACACCCCTCTGACAACAAAGGTGTTTTAATTGTATTTCCTTTTATCAAAAAGAGAGTAGCGTTTGTTGCTTCTACAATTCCTTTTCTTTCATTGAGAAGAATACAATTGTCTAGATCATTTTCTTTAGCAAAAATACTAGCTAGTGTATGAATTAACTTATTATTAGTTTTTATAGTTGACAAATGTCCAGAATACAGATAAAAGTCTTTAAATAAATCTACTTTATAATTATCTTTTGTTAAAAATCTAATTTCACGATATTCAATAAGGTAGTCTACTTCATTTGTTAAGGGTAAATAAAAACCACCGTCTTTTCTTGTAATAGTAAGCCTAATTCTTAAAGTAGTGTTTGAGTTAGTTACTTTTACTGTTTTTAATATTTCTTTTTCTAAAAATTCTAACGTAAAATTCATAGGAATTTTCATTCGAAGCATTCTCATTGATGCCATCAACCTAAAGTAATGTTCTTCCCAGAAAACTAATTTTCCGTTAATAACTTTAATAGTCTCAAAAACTGAATCTCCATACTTATATGCTCTATTATCGGGAGTGATTTTTACATCTTCAAAGGCTACTAAATTTCCATTATAATTTAACATTATATCTCTATTTTTAAAAAAACTAAATAATTCACAAATTTAAAGGAATTAGAGCATTTTGTATATAAAAATAGCTTTGGATTTTACCCAAAGCTATTTTAAATATAATCTATAAAATCGTTTATGCTCCTATTCTGTGTTTCAACTCATCAATTTGATTCTCCCAAAACATTTTTGACTCTTCAACTTCATCCTCTTCAGCAAAATCTGTAATCATTAACGAAACATCTTTCGTGATTTCATCAACTTGAATTCTAAATTCGAAATAACTTTCATCATTACCACTTTCAATCCATTTATATCTGGCTTTTTCTCCATTTTTTTTTGAGATAATCGTTGCTTGTTCCTCAGAATCATCCCAAAAAAATGTTATAACTTTTCCTCTTGAGTTTGCTTTATCAGCAAACCATTCTTCTAAACCTGATGGAGTTGAAAAATACTGATATAACATATTTGGTGATGCATGAATTGGAAATTCTATTTCGAATTTAACTTTATCCATAATTTCATTAATATTATATAGATGAAAAAAAAATTTATGACTAAGCCAATATAGTTAATATATCTAGTTAAAAAAAATTAAAAACACTCCTTGCAGTACTGCAAAATTGAATTATATTTGCAGCCTTATTATTATGGCGAGGTAGCTCAGTTGGTTAGAGCGCAGGATTCATAACCCTGAGGTCACGGGTTCAAATCCCGTCTTCGCTACACTTCAAAAGTCGAGTTTTTACTCGGCTTTTTTCATTAGTATTTTTTCTTTTTTCTAAACTTTAAACTAATAGAAAAGTAGTTTTTTAGAATTACTTTCTACTGGTTATAGAACTTGTATGGCTTTATTTTAAAAAAAACAAGACATTAATTTTTGTAATTAGAAGATTCTTAGGATATTGAGTTTTTTTAAAAAAAAATTAAAAAAATAATGTTGTTTTTAAATAACAAGTTGAAAAATACAGCAATTAATTTCGTATTAATTTTTCATTTTTTTATTGCCTAAACCAAAAATGATTTTATATTTGCATCGTCTATCAGCGAGAGTAGCTCAGTTGGTAGAGCGTCAGCCTTCCAAGCTGAATGTCGCCAGTTCGAACCTGGTCTCTCGCTCAAAAAAGTCTTATCATTGATAAGACTTTTTTTATACGTTTATTTTTTTTCCGAAGACTAATAGAAATAAGATAGGTAAAGAGAGAAAAATAATCATTAATAAATTTTCTCTGAGAACTTCAGGAAATAATAGTAAGGTAAAAACAAACCCGCCAATAGCACCTCCCAAGTGAGCAGAATGACCAACATTACCAACTCTATTTTTCATGCCATAAATAGAATACAAAAGGTAGGCAACTCCAAAAATATATCCTGGTATAGGAATGGGTATTAAAATAAGTCCTAGTTGCATTTCTGGATATAACATGATGCATGAATAAACAATTCCAGAGACAGCACCAGATGCACCAACAGCACTGTAATAAAGCTCATTTTTATGATAGGATATAGAATATAGGCTTCCTGCTAATAAACTACCAAAATAAATTACAAGGAAACCGAAAGACCCAAGTCTTGCATCAACAATATCCCCAAAAAGATATAAGGCATACATATTAAAACCAAGGTGTAACCAATCTACATGTAAAAAACCAGAGCTTATCATTCTAATCTTTTCACCATTCAAAATCTGATTGACTTGAAATTTAAATTTCTCAAAAAACAGGTGATCTCCAAACCCTTTAATAGTAAACAAAACGTTTATTACGATAAGAATTAAAACTGCTTGACTCATATTTTGTATCATACCACAAACATAAAGAAAACAATTAATTCATCACATGACATTAAAAAATTTAATCCGATATTTGCAGTATAAAAATTTTTGATGCAGTTTTTAATTTTTGCTATTTCCTACCCTATCATTTGGATCCTATCTCTCTTACCAATGAGAGTTTTATATATTCTATCTGATTTCTTATATATATTATTTTTCTATCTAATTGGTTATAGAAAAAAAGTGGTCCTTGAAAATTTACAACTCGCTTTTCCGACAAAAAATCTTAGCGAACTAAAAACTATTCAAAAAGATTTTTTTAAACACTTTACAGACATATTTGTTGAAAGTATTAAAGCATTTTCTATAACTAAAAAAACGCTCTTAAAACGATATAAATTCACAAATCCAGAACTAATTAACGAATTATACGACAAAGGGAGAAGCATTGCTTTTATGGGTGCTCATCAAGCAAACTGGGAATGGTCTATCAGTATTCCTTTGTATGTTAAAATTAAATGCTTTGGTGCCTACACAAGAATTGGGAATACATATTTTGATAAAACCGTAAAAAAATCCAGAACTAAGTTTGGATTCATAGGGTATAAAACTTCAGAAACTATTAAATCCATCACTCGAAATTTTGATGAGGGTATTCAGGGCTTATATTTATTATTGAGTGACCAATCTCCACAAATACACAAAACACATTATTGGAGAGAATTTATGGGAATAAAAGTTCCTATTCATACAGGAGCTGAAATGATTGCTAAAAAGTTTGATATGGCTGTTGTAAATTATAGCGTTAAAAAACTAAAAAGGGGGTATTTTGAAGTTACTTTTGAAACCATCACAGAACACCCTAATAATTTTAAAGATTACGAAATTACAGACAAGTACTTAGCAATTACAGAAAGAAACATCAATAGCCAACCAGCTTATTACTTGTGGTCTCATAAACGTTTTAAACACAGAAATAAAGTTCCTAAAGAATGGCAGTAAATTAGCTTTACTAATTTACACTTGAAACCAGTTTTTTACCATTTGTTTTTCAATTGGCACCACTGATTTGTGTACATAATCGTTTTTTGAAGAATCATACACATAATCTTTTGACCATTCGTGAATATTTTCACATAATTCTACTAGCGAATTACTTATAAATTCTAATTCTGAATCTTTCATTGTGGGGTGCATAGAGATGCGAACCCAACCCGGCTTTTCGGTGGAACAACCCTCTAAAATCTGATTTTTAATTTTATGAGAAGTTTCTTGATCTACATTCAACAAAAAGTGCCCATAAGTTCCTGCACAAGAACATCCTCCACGAGTTTGAATCCCGTAGCGATCATTTAATAATTTTACTATGAGGTTAAAATGAATATTTTCTACATAAAAAGAAAAAATACTCAATCTGTCTTTATGATTAGGAGCCAAAACCTTAATATTTGGAATAAATTCTAAGGTTTGAAAAAATTTTTCATTGAGCTCATCTTCCCTCTTTTTTATCATATCCATTCCCATTTTTTCCTTCAATTGAACAGAAAGTGCTATGCGTATGGTTTGTAAAAAAGCTGGTGTACCCCCATCCTCGCGTGTCTCAACATCATCAAAATAATCATGCTCTCCCCAAGGATTTGTATAACTCACTGTTCCGCCACCTGGATTATCAGGAATTAAATTTTTATATAACTTTTTATTAAAAATTAAAACACCCGAACTACCAGGCCCACCTAAAAATTTGTGAGGAGAAAAGAAGATAGCATCTAGATGTGTGTCTTTCTCTGACGGATGCATATCAATTTTTACATACGGTGCACAACAGGCAAAATCTACGAAACATAATCCGTTGTATTTATGAATGATTTTTGCAATCTCATGATAAGGTGTTTTAATTCCTGTCACATTAGAACATGAGGTAATAGAGGCTATTTTAATTTTTCTATCCGCATTTTTTTTAATGTGTTCCTCAAAAGTATCCAAACATATGGTTCCCTCTTTATTACAAGGGACAACAACAACATCTGCAATAGTTTCTAACCATGAAGTTTGGTTAGAATGGTGTTCCATATGTGAAACAAAAACTATCGGTTTAATGTCATCGGGAATTTCGGTATATTCTCTGAGGTTCTCAGAAACTTTTAACCCTAAAATTCGCTGAAATTTATTAATTACACCTGTCATTCCTGAGCCTTCAGTGATCAAAACATCATTATCATTTGCGTTTACATGACGTTTAATAATATTTCTAGCTTCATGGTAAGCAAGAGTCATAGCAGCACCTGATGTAGAGGTTTCTGTATGTGTATTAGCCACAAAAGGCCCAAATTCATTGGTTAACTTTTGCTCTATAGGACGATATAATCTTCCGCTGGCCGTCCAATCAGTGTATACTAATTTTTTCTGACCAAATGGAGTAACAAAATCTTGATCAATACCTATGATATGATCTCTAAATTGCTGAAAATATTGTTCTAAGGAATTCATTGGTTAAGCTATAATTTCTGTAATTTCTGTGATGAAACGTTCGGCTAATTCATCAGCTGATTGTTGAGAATTACTCTCTGTATAAATTCTTATAATTGGTTCTGTATTTGATTTACGTAAATGTACCCATTGTTTGGCAAAATCAATTTTAATACCATCAATGGTATTCACTTCTTCACCAGCATATTTGTTGGCAATCGTTTCTAAAATACGATCTACATCAATCTCTGGAGTTAATTGAATTTTATTTTTACTCATAAAATAACTTGGATAAGAATCTCTTAAAGCTTTACAAGACATTTTTTTATGAGCCATGAGTGATAAGAATAAAGCAACACCAACCAAACTATCTCTTCCGTAATGAGATGCTGGATAAATAATTCCTCCATTTCCCTCTCCTCCAATAACTGTATTCGTTTCTTTCATTTTTATAACAACATTCACCTCTCCTACGGCACTAGCTGTGTATGTTCCACCATGTTTGTGAGTGATGTCGCGTAATGCTCTTGAAGATGATAAATTTGAAACGGTATTACCACCCCCTAATTTTCCTAAAACATAATCTGCACAGGCTACTAAAGTATATTCTTCTCCAAACATAGAACCATCCTCACAAACTAAAGCCAGTCTGTCTACATCGGGGTCTACTACAATTCCAAAATCTGCGTTTTCTTTGATCACCAATTCAGAAATATCTGTGAGGTGTTCTTTTAAGGGTTCGGGATTATGTGGAAATTGCCCATTTGGTGTGCAATACAATTCTATACATTCTACATTTAGCTCTTTTAACAAAGCAGGAATAAAAATTCCTCCAGTAGAATTTACCCCATCAACAACTACCTTAAACTTAGCTTTTCTGATGGCTTCAACAGCTACTAATTCTAAGTTTAAAACTTCATGTATGTGTTTTTTTAAATACGTCTGATCTTTTGAATACGTTCCTAAATCATCTACTTCAGCAAAATTAAAGTCATCTCTTTCGGCAGTTTCTAAAATTACCTCTCCATCTTCTCCATTTAAAAACTCTCCCTTTTCATTTAATAATTTTAATGCATTCCACTGTTTAGGATTGTGACTTGCAGTTAAAATAATTCCGCCGTCTGCATTTTCAAGAGGAACAGCAACTTCAACAGTTGGTGTTGTAGACAATCCTAGATCTATAACATCTATTCCTAACCCAACTAGAGTATTAGCAACTAAAGAGCTAATCATTTTACCTGAAATACGAGCATCTCTTCCTATAACCACACTAATTTTATCTTTAGAGGGGTTTCTTTTTTTTATAAAAGTACCATAAGCTGCAGCAAATTTCACTGTATCAATGGGTGTTAAATTTTCTGAAGTTTGACCTCCTATCGTTCCTCTAATTCCAGAAATTGATTTGATTAATGTCATGCCATTTTTTTGTTTAACAAAGATAATTTATTCTTATCGACTTCTAATTAAATACCAAAAAAAATAAGTTAATGAAATCTACTTAATCTATTTTAATTTTTACTAGGAATTAAAATTAAATTTTCTTGAGGTTTTGTAAGATATCTTGCTCTATCTTTAGTTATTACTGCCATTTCCTCTACAGATATTGTTTTAAGAGTTGTATCAGATAATTTCCAGGCATGAAAACCATCAAAAGCAAAAGTCATTCCTTCCTTTAATTTTTTTTCTGATGCAGGTCTCACATGTGTTGACTGAGATCCACCCAAATTAGGTCCAACATCATGAGCAACATACCCTACTGGATGACCTGTACTCCACATGACAAATTCAGATTTTGCTTTCTTCATCAATATTCTTTGAGCTTTATCAACATCAATACCTTTTACTCCGGGCTTCATTGCATTGAGTGCAGCTCTATTTCCTGCCTTGCCACTCTCCCAATAAAATTGAATATTTTCTGGTGCTTTGACTTCATCGTTTTTTAAAACATATGCAAAACGTTGAATATCACTAACCCACCTATCATAAACTTTTATTCCAAAATCAATTTGAATAACATCCCCAGGCATTATTATTTTATTGGTTGCGTGAGAATGGCCTCTATCTGGTCCTGAATTTACATTAGGGTTTTGGTCTGGAGACCAACCGTCTTTTACTCCATAATCTAACATTTTTTGTTTTAAAAATTTTGCTATATCGGCATCTGTTGATTTTCCTGGAATAACTGTTTTGTATGCCTCAATTTGAAATTCAGCAGTTAATTTTGCTGCTTTTGTTAAAATTGCTACTTCTTCTGGTAATTTTATAGATAACCAATTGTAGACAAGTTCTGAAGACGATATTAATTTTTTTGAATCTTTTCCTAATAAATTTTCTATTTCTTTTCTTTGGGTATACGATAATCCATCAGCAATTGAATTAGATGTTGATGAATTTATTGCTATGGTCTCAAAATTTTTATTTTTTATAAAATTAATTGCTAAATCGATTGTTGAAATCCCCCTAGGAACACTAACTACTTCATCATGAATATTTAATTCATCCAAGGCTGTTGATTCTCCAATAGGAGAGAAAACCTTTGAATGAAAACCTCGATCATCATTATAAAATAAAAAAACAGCGCTCCCACCTGTATTTTCTCCTCCGATGTGATCTGCTAAAGGATCATTATTGTTTTCTCTACAAAGTACTAACCAACAATCAACTTTAGCCTCTTGCAATGCATTAGGTAATAATTTATTGATTCTTTTTTTTCTAATTTCTGGCCATGGATTCTTACCCCAATATGTTGAAGGATCAATTTCTTTGAGTTGTTTTTGTTTTGTAGTACACCCAATTAAAAATATAAGAGAAACATACAATAGGGTTTTAATTTTCATGATTTAAAATTTATTCATATCAAATATATGAAATAAAAAAAACCACTGTAAAATACAGTGGTTTTGATATTTATAGGTAAAAAGAAAAACTTATTTCTTCTTAGCTTTAGCATCCATTTGCTTTTTCAAATCTGCAAGACCTCCAATGTCTCCAAGGGTGGTTTTTTCGGCTTCAGCAGATTTTTTTGCTACAGCTTTCATATTTCTTTTTTCTTGCTCTTTGAAAATAGATGTGTGAGACACAACTATTCTTCGATATTCTTTGCTAAATTCTAATACTTTAAATTCAATAGTATCTCCTTTACCAAGTTTAGTTCCATCTTCTTTCTCTAAATGACGTCCAGGGGCAAATCCTTCTACTCCATCAGTAAAAGTTACTACTGCTCCCTTATCATTTTTCTCTTTAATGGTTCCTGTATGAACAGAATCTATAGAATAAGTTGCCTCGTGAGCATCCCATGGATTATCTTGAGTTTGCTTATGTCCTAAGTTTAACTTTCTTCCTTCAACATCTAATTCTAATACTTGAACTTCTAAAGAATCTCCAACAGTAACAAAATCTGATGGATGCTTAATTTTCTTAGTCCAAGAAAGATCAGAAATGTATACAAGACCATCAATTCCTTCTTCTAACTCAACAAATACACCAAAGTTTGTGTAATTTCTTACAGTACCAGTGTGGGTAGATGCAACTGGATATTTTTTGGTAATATCTGTCCATGGATCTGGATGTAATTGTTTCATCCCCAAAGACATCTTGCGTTCGTCTCTATCTAAAGTTAAAATTTGCGCTTCAACTTTATCTCCAACCTTAACAAAATCTTGTGCAGAACGTAAATGAGTAGACCAAGACATTTCAGAAACGTGAATTAATCCTTCAACACCTTCAGATACTTCTACAAATGCACCATAATCTGCAATCACAACAACTTCACCTGTTACTTTATCACCAATCTTAAGTTCAGCATTTAAAGCATCCCATGGGTGAGAAGATAATTGTTTTAATCCTAATTGAATTCTAGATTTACTATCATCAAAGTCTAAGATTACTACGTTTAATTTTTGATCTAATTCAACCACTTCATTTGGATGGTTAATTCTAGACCATGATAAATCTGTAATATGAACTAATCCGTCAACACCACCTAGATCAACAAAGACACCATAAGAAGTAATATTTTTAACAATACCCTCTAATACTTGTCCTTTTTCTAGTTGACCAATAATTTCTTTCTTTTGTATTTCAATATCTGCTTCAATAAGCGCTTTATGTGAAACAACAACGTTTTTAAATTCATG
>CAJQMN010000117.1 GCA_905479435.1 uncultured Flavobacteriaceae bacterium
TTAAGACATAATCCATATACCATGAAGTAATGTCTTTTTGTGTGATTTTTTTCTTTTTTGCCATGACTATATATTACGCCATAAAAATACTAAATGTTTAACGTTTCAAGCAAAATATTAAACAAAATGATTTGTTAAAGTTTATAAATAATCTAAAGTATAGTGTTCTAAATTGTTGGAATTTATAAAAGGTAATTTTTCAAGGTAATATTTTGTGTTAGTAGGTATCTTATGTCTAGATATGTAAAAAAATAAGCCTTGTAAAAACAAGGCTTATTTTGTCGGGGTGGCAGGATTCGAACCTGCGACCTCCTCGTCCCAAACGAGGCGCGATGACCGGGCTACGCTACACCCCGATTTTGAATCGGGCTCAAATTTACTGTATTATTTCTATACTCTAAAATTATAGCCTTAAATAACCGTTTTAATTTGTGATTTTTTTTCTTTTACTAAACATAAAGTTAATAATTAATGTAAAGATTTAATTAAAATACATCTTTTAAAAAAATCAAAAAAATTATATTTGTATCTCTAAAAATAGAATAATAATGTCTGAAAGTATTGAAAAAATAAAATGTTTAATTATTGGCTCTGGACCAGCAGGTTATACTGCTGCTATTTATGCAGCGAGAGCAGATATGAGGCCCGTAATGTATACAGGTCTTCAAATGGGGGGTCAATTAACTACAACTACAGAAGTTGATAATTTCCCTGGCTATGCAAATGGTACAGATGGAACGGCTATGATGGAGGATTTAAAAAATCAAGCAGAACGCTTTGGAACAGAAGTTCGTTTTGGTATGGTTACTGAAGTAGTTTTCAGTAAAGAAATAGGTGGTCTTCACCATGTTACCGTTGATGGAACTAAAATTATTGAGGCTGATACTGTTATTATATCTACAGGAGCTACTGCTAAATATTTAGGAATAGAAAGTGAACAACGATTAATTGGTGGAGGAGTGTCAGCATGTGCGACTTGTGATGGGTTTTTCTACAAGGGACAAGATGTAGTAGTTGTTGGAGCTGGAGATACGGCTGCAGAAGAAGCAACATATTTAGCCAATATTTGTAATAAAGTTACCATGTTAGTTCGTAAAGACTATATGAGGGCATCAAAAGCAATGCAACATCGAGTTAATAAAACTGAAAATATTGAGGTATTATACAATACTGAATTGGATGAGGTATTGGGAGATAATGTAGTTGATGGTGTAAGAGTTGTCAATAATATTTCAGGAGATAAAAAAGAGATTTCTGTAATGGGTTTATTCATTGCTATTGGGCACAAGCCTAATACCGACTTGTTTAAAGGAGTGTTGAATATGGATGATACGGGTTATTTAATAACTGAAGGGAAAACTACAAAGACAAATATTCCTGGAGTTTTTGCTGCTGGAGATGTTCAAGATAAAGAATACAGACAAGCAGTTACAGCTGCAGGAACAGGTTGTATGGCTGCTCTAGATGCAGAAAGATATTTAGGCGCTTTAGCCTAAGTTTTTAAAATCTCTATAAATCCTTTTTACATCAATAGAAGTACTTAGAAATTAAATAAATGTATATTGTTGTCGAAAATAACATGTATATATAAATGATTAAACAATTTTAATTATGTGGACAAAAATATCTTTAGTTAGAAAATCAATCTTTACTCTTATTTCCCTTTCATTATTTTTTATTAGTTGTAATAATTCCGAATTAGAGTATACCATTGAAACTACTTTAAATCCAAACAATATTTCACCATTAACTGCAACTCTACAAATAAATACAGACAAGCCTTGTAGTGTTCGCGTAAAAGTTTTAGGAGATATTCCAGTTGAACAATCCATTAAAGATGTTAATACTGCTACTACTGTTTCTGTTTTGGGACTATATCCAAACCAATTAAATAAAGTAGAAGTCACTCTAGATTTTGATGGAGGCCAACAGGTGGATGTAATAGAAATTCAAACCGAGCAATTACCTAATTATTTTCCGACAGTTAACGTAGATAAGTTAGAAAAGGAAGCTATGGAACCTGGTATGCATGCATTAGATATTCATTTTGCTAATTTTGGAAAGTTTCGTTCAGCTCCAATTATTTTTGATGATCAGGGTAATATTAGGTGGTATTTAGATTTAAGTTTTCACGGAGCGATGTTAAGTCCATTCCAAAAAATTAAAAACGGAAATATTTTAGTTGCAGGAAGAAGAACAATTTATGAGTTCGACATGATGGGTAAACAAATGGATAAGATTCAAATTGATAATAATTATGGAATTCATCATGATGTTTTAGAATTACCGAACAGAGATTTGTTGTTGTGTGTTGGAACTAGAGATGCCTATATAGAGATAGACGGTAAAACAATTTTGTCTGATAGCGATTTTATGATTCATTATGACAGGAAACAATCTAAAGTTGCGAAAAAATGGGATCTAGCAAAACATTTAGATGTCAGTAGAGATGACTTAAACTTCTTTAGAGGAGGTGATTGGTTGCATATGAATGCATTAGAGTTTGATCCTAGGGATAGTACTATTATTGTTTCAGGACGAAATCAGGGATTAATAAAAGTATCGTGGGATGATAAACTAAAATGGATCATGTCACCAAAACAACATTGGGGAAAATCTGGAAGAAAAGGTAATGGATATGAAACCAAACCTTATCTATTAACTGCTGTTAATAGTAAGGGTTTACCTTATGCTAAGGATATTCAAACAGGTCATAAAAGTGCAGAAGATTTTGATTTTCCCTGGGGGCCACATGCTCCATATTTATTGCCTAGTGGTAATATCATTGTGTTTGATAATGGTCCTTTTAGAAATTACAATAATGAAAATAATTATTCAAGAGCAGTAGAGTACGAGATTAATGAGGTAGATAAAACTTTTAAACAAGTTTGGCAATACGGTAAAAATAGAGGAATAGAATTATTTTCTTCCATAGTAAGTGATGTGGATTTCCTTCCTAAAACAAAAAATATTTTGATGACTTCTGGTTTTGTAAGTCCTAAAAATATACACAGAGCAAAAATTGTTGAAGTGTCTCCAGAAAATAACAAAGAAGTTTTTGAGGCTACTGTATTCTTTAAAAGCACTAATAAAGGAAAGAAGCGTGGCTGGGGTCAAACAGATATTCTGTACAGATCTGAAAGAATGGAATTACAAAATTAAAATCTTTACATAGATCTTACATGTATTTTAAGAGGTTGTTTAAACAGCCTCTTTTTTTATTTAAACTACATTCTGAAAATAAAAAAAACCGTCAATACAATGACGGTCTTCTTAAACAAAAAATTAAATACTTATTTTTTTATTCAGAGAATAGCTATTAAAAACAGTACTTATTTTCAGTGCTTAATTTCTCTGCTATTTTATTCCTTAACGCTACTACATTTGGATAATTAGTATACTTAGTGTATCGCTTTAAACCCATTAACATCATGCGTTGCTCATCACCCTCTGCAAAAGAAATGATTCCTTCCTTTCCGTTTTTTATAACGATCTCAACTGCATTATAAAGGTAAAGTTTTGCCATGGCTATTTGAATATCTTGAGCATCCTCTCCAAATCTTTTAGCATTTTTTTCAGCTCTCAGTAGCGTAGATTCAGACATGTAAATTTCATTTAGGATATTTGCTGCTGCCATCAGTAATTGTTGATGCTCTTCTAAATTTGCCCCGTATTTTTTAATCGCAGAACCTGCTACCATTAAAAACACTTTTTTCATATTTGCAATCATTTCTTTTTCTTCTGCAAATAAAACCGAATAATCAGGGGTGTCAAAAGATGGAATACCCATCAATTCCTCTCCAACAGCTGTAGCTGGTCCTAATAAATCTACATGGCCTTTCATTGCTTTTTTAATAAGCATACCTACAGAAAGCATTCTGTTGATTTCGTTGGTTCCTTCATAAATTCTAGAAATTCTCGCATCTCTCCAAGCGGCTTCCATAGGAGTTTCCTCAGAAAATCCCATACCACCAAAGATTTGAATACCTTCATCTGCACAGGCTTGTACGTCTTCAGATACGGTTACTTTTAAAATAGAACATTCAATGGCATATTCTTCTACACCTTTTAATTCTGCTTCACTGTGAGAATTACCATTGGCTAATCTGGCATTAATTCTATCTTCTATATCTTTTGCTGCCCTATAACTTGCGGCCTCACCCGCATAAGTGTTGGTAGCCATTTCAGCTAATTTTGATTTAATGGCTCCAAAATTTGATATTGAAGTTTTAAATTGTTTTCTCTCAGTAGCGTATTTTAGTGCCGTTTCTGTAATTCTTCTTTGTGAATCTATACAGGCAGCTGCTAATTTTATTCTTCCAACATTTAAAGCGTTTACGGCTATTTTAAATCCTCCTCCTCTTACAGAGAGCATATTTTCTATAGGAACAACGGTGTCATTAAAAAATACCTGACGTGTAGAACTGGCTCTAATTCCTAGTTTATGTTCTTCTTCACCTAACATAATTCCATTGGAGTCTGTTGAGTCGTATTCTAAAATAAATCCAGTTATATTTTTGTCATCTTCAATTCTAGCGAAAACAATCATCAAATTGCAAAATCCTGCATTTGAAATCCACATTTTCTGTCCATTAATTTTATACGACTTTCCATCTTCAGAAAGAGTAGCAGTTGTTTTTCCAGAGTTGGCATCAGAACCTGCTCCAGGTTCTGTTAAACAATAAGCACCCATCCATTCTCCACTGGCTAGTTTTGGAACATATTTTTGTTTTTGTTCTTCAGTACCA
>CAJQMN010000118.1 GCA_905479435.1 uncultured Flavobacteriaceae bacterium
CCAATCTTTTCTGTGCCATTTTCTCCTAAATAGTTGATAAAAGCAGACCCTATTATAGCTCCATTACTATATTGGCAAGCTTTGGAAAAAGTTTGGTGATCAGAAATTCCAAAACCAATTATCAGTTTACTTTTTAACTTCAAAGAATTCACCCTATTGAAATAGTCTATTTGTTCTTTTGAAATTTCGCCTTTTGCTCCTGTGATGGCACTTGAAGCCACCATATAAATAAAACTTTTCGTGTAGGAGTCTATTTTAAGAATTCGCTCTACGGTTGTATGTGGTGTAATCAAAAATACATTGTTAATTCCGTAGGAATCAAATAATGATTTGTAATGATTTTCATATTCAACCATTGGTAAATCTGGTAAAATAAGGGTATCAATTCCACAATCAATTACTTTTTGACAAAATTTTTCTTCACCATATTTTAGTAATTGGTTCAAATACCCCATCAAAACTAATGGGGTTTTATTAGTTGCTTTAAGCTGTACTAATTGCTCAAAAACAATATCCAAATTGATTCCGTTTTGCAATGCTTTCTGACTACTTTCCTGAATGGTAGGACCGTCAGCTAAAGGGTCTGAATATGGAAGACCCACCTCGATAAAATCTACCTTAGCATTACTTAATTCTTGGATTACTTTGGCAGTGTCATTTAAACCAGGGTAACCTGCAGTAAAGTAGATCGATAAATTATCTCTTGATTTATTTTGTAATAAATTGTAAATTGAATTCACAGTACTTATTTTTCTAATTTATGATTAGAGATGGTATCGGCTATATAATCCCACAAAGAGATCCTTACTTCTAAAGAGGCTTTTGCTGTTGCTAAAACTTCACTCCATTTCTGTTGATCGTCTCCACACAATTCAACTATCATTTCCAAAGAAAGAGGTCCATGAGAATCTCCATCTAATTCTACATGCCTATTTAAATAGTATAAAAAATCTTTAAATGACTCTTGTTCATGGGTTTGTTGAATAATTTCTATAAACATGTCTGGAATTAAATCTTCTCTACCGAAAGTAAAAGCTGATGCAATCTTATGGGCATCATTACTGTAGATGGTGTCAAAAGTAAGCTTTACAAAATTTTTGACAGCATCCGGAACCTCTGCAAAATCTAAGGCTTCGCTTACTGGGGTGTTTTGAGTTATTTTACTCATAAAAATTTCAATTTTTCGTGTATCTGAACCCATACGACTCATGGCCTCTAAATACATTTCAAAATGGCTTTTACTTTCTCCAGAAAGATCTACATCACTTTCTTCAGCTAAAGCAATTTCATTTATAAACTGAGTAAGTTTTCCTTTTTTTCTTGGCACCCATGGAATTGAAACACAGGTAAGTTCTATTTGTAAGGCTTTTAACAACGACATAAAATCCCAAACTGCAAAAACATGGTCTTGTGTAAAAATCTTGATGTCTTCTATGGTTTCTAATTGTTCGTAAAGTCTATGTGATTTTAATTCTTGACGTAAACTTTCAATTTCTTTTTGAATGTGTTCTATATTCATTAGTCTAGGTGTTTAATAAATGTTTCTAAATCTTTATCTCCTCTTCCTGAAAGGTTGATAACGATTACTTGGTCTTTTTTAATATTCAGTTTTGGTAAAACTGCCAGCGCATGTGCAGTTTCTAAAGCAGGTATAATGCCTTCAATTTTTGTTAATTCATATGCAGCAGTAAGGGCTTCTTGATCTGTTGCATTCATAAATATAGCTCTATTACTCTCATACAAAAAAGCATGTAGTGGGCCAACACCGGGGTAATCTAGGCCTGCAGAAATAGAATAAGGCTCCATAATTTGACCGAAGTCATCTTGCATTAATATTGTTTTACTTCCATGAATAATACCTACCTCACCCAATTGAGAAGTTGCGGCACTTTCACCAGAATTGACCCCTAGGCCAGCAGCTTCAACAGCGATTAGTTCTACATTTTCATCATCCATAAAATGATAAAATGCTCCAGCAGCATTACTCCCACCACCCACACAGGCAATAATAGTATCTGGGGATGTTTTTCCTGTTTTCTCTTTTAATTGCCATTGAATCTCTTCAGAAATTACAGCTTGCAAACGCGCTACCATATCTGGGTGTGGATGCGGTCCAACAACCGATCCAATCATGTAAAAAGTTTCTGGATGTTGAATCCAATATCGGATAGCTTCATTGGTAGCATCTTTAAGTGTTTTACTTCCACTTGTTGCGGGCACAACTTTTGCACCTAACATTTTCATACGAGCTACATTTGGAGCCTGTCTTACAATGTCTTTTTCTCCCATAAAAACAGTACAATCTAGCCCCATTAACGCACATACTGTTGCAGTTGCAACTCCGTGCTGTCCAGCTCCTGTTTCGGCTATAATCTTTGTCTTTCCTAGTTTTTTTGCAATTAAGACTTGACCAATGGTATTGTTTATTTTGTGTGCTCCTGTATGATTTAAATCTTCTCTTTTTAAGTAAATATGTCCGCCATATTTTTCAGAAAGACGTTTGGCAAGATATAGTGGGCTGGGTCGGCCAACATAATCTTTTAACAAGCTTTTATATTCTTGTTGAAATTCTTCAGATTCAATAATTTGAATGTAATTATCTTCTAATTCTTTTACATTCGGAAACAATAATTCTGGAACAAAGGCACCTCCAAATTGCCCAAAATAACCATTCTTGTCTGGATGAAATTTTGATTTCATATTATAACTGATGCTTAAAATTTATCACTTGTATACTATTCTTTAGTCCAGGTTTGTCCTCAAATTTACTGTTGATGTCAACAGCATAAATTGGTAAGCCCTTCTTTTCAACTTCTTTTACCGATTGTGCATCATTGGGTCCAATTCCTCCACTTAAAAAAAAGGGTTTTGAAAAAGGATACGCATTTAAAACAGACCAATCAAATTGTATGCCATTACCGCCTCGTTTTTTTCCTTTCGTGTCGAAAAGAAAATAATCTATTTCCTTTTCAAAAGGGATTAACGCTTCAAAATTAGCAGTATCTTCTATACTAACTACTTTAATAAGTTCAACTTTATTTGAGATGTGAGACTTGAGCTCTTGGATATAAGCAACAGATTCATCTCCGTGTAATTGAAGAGCCTGAAGTTGATGCTGTTTCTGTAAAGAAATAACAACAGCAAGTTCCTCATTTACAAAAACACCAGTTTTCTTAATGTGCTCTGGTAACTCAGGAATTTTTCCAATAAAGTTTCTTTTGGAATGCGCATAAAAAATAAAGCCTAAATAATCAGGACTCAAATCTGCAATAGATTTGATATTATCTATATATTTCATCCCACAAACTTTTAGTTTCATGTCTTACCTAATTTGATTTATAAACATCTCACATGCCTTTCCTGGATTCTCTGTTTTCATAAAGTTTTCTCCTATCAAAAACCCATTAAACCCATATTCTTTTAGCCCTGTAATAATTCTCGGATCACTTAAACCACTTTCAGAAATTTTGAGACAATCCTCAGGAATTTGATTGGCAAGATTCACAGAATTTTCAAGATCTACATCAAATGTTTTTAAATTTCTATTGTTAATACCAATAATTTTCTTGTGAAGATCTATCTTATCAAGATCTTCTTGGGTATGCACTTCGTACAACACTTCCATCCCTAAATCTTCGGCTAGTTTTCCATAATTTTTAAGCTCTTCTTTTGTTAAACAGGCAGCTATTAATAAAATAGCATCTGCACCTATGGCTTTGGCCTCAACAATTTGAAACCCATCTACTATAAAATCTTTTCGTAAGATTGGTTTAATGGAATTTATGGTTCTTGCTTGCATCAGGTCTACCATAGTACCTCCAAAAAACGAGGTATCTGTTAAAATAGATTGTGCAGCTACATTCGCATCTAAATACCCATTAGTAACTTCTTCTATGGTGGCTTTATCATTAATAACGCCTTTGGAGGGTGACTGTCTTTTAAACTCAGCTATAATTCCAGTTGAATTCACCTCTAGTAATGATTTTTTCAATGAAATTGGAGTTCTTTTAAACAAAGGACTTTCCACTATTTTTTTTAAGGGTACATCTGCCTTTATTTTACTTACTTCCTTCTTTTTAAAAGCAATTATTTTATCTAATATCGTCATATTAACAATTTGTAATTAGTTGTTGTAAACATTGGGCCGCTTTTTTTCCAAATAATGAATCTTTGGCAAGACTAAAAGCTTCGTCAAAAGTTCTGTTCGCATCTATGATTTTTAGCGCAAAAGCTGCATTGGTTAACACCACATTATTCTGCGCTTTTGTTCCTTTCCCTTCAATGATATTTTTAAATATTTTTGCAGCAGTAGTTACGGAATCACCCCCATAAATATCAGTCTGTAAAATTCTTTTTTGGCCTATGTCTTCAGGATAAATAAGTTCTTCTCCAGACTTAGTAAATACCTTAAATTCACTAGTAAGAGAAATTTCGTCATACCCGTCTAAAGCATGAATAATTCCATAATTACTCTTTTCATCTTGTAAAATATAATGGTACAATCTTGCTATTTCAAGATTAAAAGTTCCCAATAGTAAATTTTGAGGGGAGCTTGGGTTTACAAGAGGACCCAACATATTAAAAAATGTTTTTAAAGCCAAAGCTTTTCTTGTAGGACCAACAGCTTTCATTGCTGGGTGAAATTTTGGAGCATGCAAGAAGCAAATATTTGCCTTTTCTAAATGACTTCTTAAAATAGATTCATCGTTTGTAAACTCATAACCAAAACTTTGTAACATGTCAGAGGATCCTGATTTAGAGGATACACTATAGTTTCCATGTTTGGCAACTTTTTGACCTGTTCCTGCTACAATAAAAGAGGTTAATGTAGAAATATTGAAGGTGTCTTTTCCATCTCCTCCAGTACCAACAATATCAATGGTATTGTATTCTGATAAATCTACTTTTATAGCCAATTCTAGCAAAGCTTCTCTAAAACCGGAAAGTTCATCAACAGTAATTGGGCGCATCATAAAAACTGTCATAAAAGAAGCTAAATGTGCTTCATTATACTGAGACGCAGCAATTTCTAACAAAATCTTTTTTGCCTGAGATTTTGATAGCTTTTTATGTTGATATAAATCGTTTAATATTTTTTTCATTTCTGCTGAATTTTCTTTCAGTCGTAATTTGGTATTCTATCTGTTATTTACTTCTATAAAATTTTTGACAATTTGCTCTCCTAACGCTGTTAAAATTGACTCTGGATGAAATTGCACCGCACTGATTGGAAAATGGCGATGACGAATTGCCATAATTCCACCTGCTTCGTCTTCAGCTGTAATTTCTAAATCCTCCGGAAAATTTTCATTAGATGCTATCCAAGAATGATATCTCGCTGCTTGAAATTCTTTTTGTATGCCATTAAAAATAGCGGCATCAGACTTTGTTACTTTCATACTAGTCGCAACACCATGAAAAACTTGATCCATATTAATGATAGTCCCTCCAAAGACCTCAACAATTGCCTGCAATCCTAAACAAACACCAAAAATTGGTTTTTTACCCGCATACCTGCGAATAACTTCCTTAAGGATTCCTGCTTCATTAGGAATTCCTGGACCAGGAGATAACATAATCATGTCATAGTTGTCGATGTCTTCTAGTGTAA
>CAJQMN010000119.1 GCA_905479435.1 uncultured Flavobacteriaceae bacterium
CTATTTGGTTATAAAACTCTGAAACAAAAAAACCAAGTGGTATTGCTATTAGAAGAGGTAAAAAAACAATACTTGATAAAAATTTATCTTTTTCTATTTTATTATCATAAGAAGAAAAATACTTAACGATAGTATGATGAACACCTATAGCTGCTAATGGCATTATAATATTTGACACTGATAGTAAATACACAACAATCCCATGATATTTACCCTCCAAAACTTGAGGATAAAGTATAAGAACATTAATTCCACCAAGTGCAAAACTTAGGTAAATAATTAATGTATTTATAAAAGATTGCTTAAGTACTATTCCCAAACTTTAATGTATTAATTCATATATAGATTGATAAATTTTCTCACCAACATTATCTCCGTACAAATCAATGGTAAACTCTTTTTTCGTTGCCTTAAAAGTATCAAACGTTTGTATGATCTTTTTGGTATTACTTCCAACAACTTTTGCATATCCATGAGCCGCTAATTCAACCCATTCTGTTTCATCTCTAACTACAATACATTGTTTTTTGGCGAAAAATGCTTCTTTTTGCAATCCACCACTGTCTGTAATCACCATTGAACAATTTTTTAATAATTCTAACATATCATAATAACCAATAGGATCTATGAGGTTAATTTTAGGCTGTATATCAACTTTTTCAAGAGCTATACGTGTTCTTGGATGAAGTGGCAAAATCACAGGTTGGGTATGATGAATCTCCTCTAATGCTTTAAATATAGCTGTTAACTTAGAAATTTCATCTGTATTTTCTTGACGATGAATAGTAGCTAAAACAAATTCATTTTTCTGTAATTTTTGATCTTTTATGATGGATGATTTATTTACTGAAAACTGACTATAATAACTGACAGCATCCTTCATAATATCTCCATGATTCTCTATCAAAACGGGTAAATTTTGAAAGCCCTCATTATGCAAGTTATTAATAGCTCCTTGAGAAGGACAAGATAATAAATCAGAAATTCTATCCGTTAAAATCCTATTAATTTCTTCAGGCATATTCATATTGAATGAACGAAGGCCAGCTTCAATATGAACTACTTTAATATTCATTTTTTTGGCAGCTAAAGCACCAGCTATAGTAGAATTTGTATCACCATATACAATTAGTGCTTCAGGCCGTTCAATTTCTAATATTTCCTCAATTTTACCCATCATCTGCCCAGTCATTGCAGCATGACTCAAACTGTTTACCTCTAAATTATACGCTGGTTTTGGGATCATCATTTCTTCAAAAAAAACAGCACTCATATTAGCATCAAAGTGCTGCCCTGTATGGATAATTACCTCCTGTATTGTATTGTGTTTTTTGATGATTTTACTCAATACAGCCGCTTTTACAAATTGTGGTCTTGCTCCTATGACAGTTACTACTTTTTTCATTTGTATAGGTATAATTAAGATTGTATCATATCATTAAACTATTAATTCTTATGAAATCAATATACTACCTTTTTAATTACTTCCGCCAATTGACTTGTTATATTTTTTCGGTGATATTGGTTAATATTATCTGATTTTACATGAAGATTACCTTCTTTATAGGTATTGTAAAAATCTATAATAAGGGCTTTTAAAGTTTTTTTATTTTTAAAATCTACAATTTCTCCTGCATTTGTATTTTTAAGTATGATTGCTGCATCACCATCTTCAGGACCAATGGCTAAAATAGGTCGTTTTGCTTGTAAATACTCAAATATTTTACCCGTAATAATTCCCTTTGCACTTGGTACGTTGTTAATACTTAACAATAAGACCTGAGAAGAAACTTGGTATGAATTCACATCTTTATGATCTACATAGGGTATTCTTATGATTGTTTTTTGATCAAATACCTTAACATCTTGAAGAACTGAATCATCAATTTTACCAATAAATTTAATTCTAAGATCTTTTTTAAAATCTGAGTTACTGTCACAAATTTCTTTTAATACATCCCATAAAATTTGAGGATTTCTATCAGAATTCATTGAGCCTACATGGGTAATAGAGAAATTACTATCTAATTTTTGAGGTAGTGAATTTTGAATTGTATCAAAACCATTTGTGATGACCTCTATGCTACTAGTATGTTTTAGGTACCTCTGTTTCATCGTTTCACCAACTACAATAGTCATGTCAGAATTTACTAAAACCTCTTGCTCTAATTGATGGTGTTTATTAGTTGCTTTTTTTGTAAGAGGTAATTGCTTGAAGTAATCTATTTCTGTCCAGGGATCTCTGAAGTCTGAAATCCATTTAATTCCAAGTTGTTTTTTCAACTTTAGCCCAATTAAATGAACACTATGAGGAGGGCCAGTTGAAATAATAGCGTCTATTTTATGATTTTTTAAATAATTACTCAAAAACTTTACAGAAGGTTGTATCCAAAACTTTCGTGCATCAGGTATGAAAAAATTAGCTCTAATGTATTGAATCATTTTGCCAAATAAAGTGGGTTTTGGATTTAAAAAACCAGCACTTTCTTTTTTATTGTGTACTCCAAAAAAAGAGAGAATAGAATTAAGCTCAAAAATAGGTTGCTTTAAAACTTCTATACCTTGTGGTATATCATTTTCTGAACTTGAATCTAAAATTGGATAAGTTGGGTTATCTATTGTATAGATAACAGGTTCTATATCATAATCTCTCAAGTATTTGGAGAACTTCAACCATCGCTGAACTCCTGGACCACCAGCTGGAGGCCAATAATAGGTGATAATTAATACTTTCTTTTTAGAGCTCATCATACAATTTTACCAAGGCTTTTGAAGTTATTTCCCATGAAAATTCATTTTCTATAAATTGCTTTCCCCTCTTACCTAATTCTTCTGCTTTTTCTTTATTTAGATAGAGCTCTAATACTTTTGAAGAAAAGTCATCTTTATTTTTTTCTTCATGAACTAAACCGCTGTTAGCTTTTTCAATTATTTCTTTTTGAGCAATAGCATTACTAACTAAAACAGGCTTAGAAAAACTCATGTATTGAAAAATTTTATTTGCATAAGCAACATCATGCTGAACACTTCTATAAAGTGGTGATATACATACATTACTCGCAACAATATACGACGGAAATAAAGAAACATCTTGCCATCCCTCAAAATCTACAAAAGCTTCTAAGTTTAATTTTTTTGTTTCGTCTTTTAAAATTGAATCTGTGGTATTTTTACCAACAATAACTAATTTATAATTTGCTATCTCTTTGGAAAGGAATTCGGTAGCTCTTATAGCAGTTAGTAATCCTCTTCTTATGTTGGTGTCCCCTAGATAAAGGACGACAAATTTATTGGAATACTTATTTGCAATTACATCAGAATACAGGGCTTTTTTGTAAAAAGATTGCCTGACATTATTTGGCACCACCACCACTTTTTTTGGTTCAATATTATTTTTTTTAATAAGGTCTTCTGCAAAATTTGGAGAAACAGTGATAATTTTATCTGACTTTAAAATAAATTCATTTTCTTTTTTTCTCCATTTACTTGGGGAAATAATATACTTACCAGGAAATTTATTGAGATGGGGGTAAAATTTCATGTTTTCTGGAATGTTATCATGAAGATCTAAAACTGTTTTTAAGTGAAATTTTTTGTTTGATAAAAATACAGCTTCAGCTATTCTAATATCGTGTATATGTAAAACTTCTATAGAATTTTTTATTATAAAATCATCTATTTTTGGTTTCATAATCATTTTGTAGGCAAAAAAATCACAGGAAAGCGCAGAAAGTTTATGGGTTAGTTTATTCGATTTATACCTCCTAATTTGAATACCATTAGTACTTTCATTTAAAAGTTGGTTTCCATAAGTTAAACAGAATAAAAAAACATCATGCCCAGAATTTACTAGAGTAATTGCTTCGTTTTCAACCCTTGGATCTGGCGGAAACACTTCGTCTAAAATCATCCCAATTTTCATGATTTAACAGATTTTGTAGCATATACTATATAATACCTTGGAGTAAATTTTCTCAAGATTGGACGAAAACCAATTTTTTTTATTGGACTTGTCCATTTTTCTTTTTTTTCAATTTCCCAATTAGATTTTTCTAATAACCAATCAAATTGCCAATCTTCAAACTCATGGTAATGTCTATCCCACTTATCTGTGGAACTTCTGTAGGCTTTGGCAAACCATAAATTTAGAGGAACAGAGGCTATTAGCTTCGTCGATTTTATTTCATTTAAAATATTGAATGGAGCAATTAAATGTTCAAAAATTTCAAAAGCTGTAACAGCTTCTACATTATACTTTTTTACTATTTCTGGAACTAGATCTAAATCCTCTCCATTTGTATTATATACGGTATAACCGTGTTGTTCCATAATTTCAGAAAAAGAATTTCTAACACCTAAATCTAAAATGGTTGCTGGGGCAGGAAGCACCTTCTGCAAAAAACTTAAAGTTAGATTATATCTTCTTTGATGATGTTTAGCTAACATAAATATATTGTATGGATTAGAACAATGAACTATTGAGTTGCTTTGTTTTTATCATAGAAAAACCAACCTAACGGAATTAATAATAAAAATACATAAGATAGTAAAGATATCGTACTTCCAGTTTGAATAACTTTGGGCTCAAATCTAAATTCAATAGAATGCTTACCTGCTGGAATCTCTAACCCTCTCAACACATAGTTAACATTTAAATGGGGCTTCAATTCTCCATCTATGTATGCATTCCAACCATCCTTGTAATATATCTCTGAAAATACTGCAAATCCATTTTGGTTTGAAAAAGATTCATAGCTAAGTGCATTTAACGAATATTTTGTGAGTTTTATCGTCGCTAAACTATCTATATCATATTTTCTTGAATCTTCGAAGCCATAAGAATTATGGTCTTTAAGTATGGCAACTTTTTTAGTATTTAAACTATCCAAAGCTTTTATTTCTTCATTTGCAGTTTTTACGTATTGAACTTCATTTACAAACCAAGCATTTCCATTTGCATCAGGATTTTGCTGCGCTTCTTCTTTACCATTGTCTACAGGAATAATAAAATACTTAACATTAAGCATATTAAAAATCTGCATATTTTGTTTTTGTAATTGAAACTCAATTAAATCTTGATATCTACCCATTTTCGCAGCATGATAGCCCCCAATTGATTTATGAAAATAAGAAGTTCGTCCGTCTTGAAATGGGTCTCCTGCAAAATTTGCTACTCTATAATGGGTTTTATCTCTTAAAATTTGAAGGTCAGCATTACTTGCTGTAAAAGGTTTATCAATTTTTCTTGCCTGTTTAAAATCATCTTCATTCACATACCTTAAATTCACCTGAACTAAATCAAATAAAATTAATAGTGAAAAACCAATAATTGCTTTGGTTTTATTAATCCGTTGTTTTGAGAATAACCAAAGAATTCCAAAACTTAAACTAATTAAGGTTAAAGATCTAAAGCTATCTGAATACAACATTGATTGTCTATCAGCTTTAACAGCATCTAACAAACCTTCATATTGAGCATAATTAGCATCTCTTAATCCTTCGAATGGCGAAAAGGCTACTGCATAAAACAACCCTATAAAGATTAATCCGCCAGTTACATAGAAGGCTTTTTTTAAAGCTTCTTGTTTCTGTTCTTTTAATATTTTAGAAGAGAAAAATTCTTTAATTGCTAAAATTCCTAGTAAAGGAAAACATAATTCCGCAATTACTTGAAAAGAAGAAACAGCTCTAAACTTATTATATAATGGAACATAATCAATAAAAAAGTTTGTTAAAACCTCAAAGTTTCTTCCCCAACTCATTGCTATTGAAAAAACGGTAGTGGCCAGTAACCAATATTTAAATTTACCTTTAACTAAGAATGCGCCTAGAAAAAAGAGAAAAATAATAACAGCACCAACATAAGCTGGAGCTTCAACAATTATTTGATCTCCCCAATACGTATATACTTGTTTGATAAAACCGTCTGCTTGTCTAGGACCAGCTATTGAAGAAACATGTTTATAGGTACTCGAGTTTTTATCTAAACGCTCCACGGTACCACCCCCCATATATCTTGGTATTAACAAGTTAAATGTTTCAGAAATCCCATAGCTAAATTGAGTGATATAATCTTTTGATAACCCTGAGGTAACCTCTTTTGGGGTTCCATCTGAATTAATTGTTAATGCAGTATTCCCTCGAGTACTAAAATCTGAATACTCTTTAGTAGCCATTAATCTTGTTGAATTAACTCCAACAGCTAGCAACATAGCTATAATTATTAGTAAAGATTGAGATGCAAACTGAGTAATTTTCTTTTTTTTAATGGCCTCAATCAGCTCTATAATCCCTAAGATAAAAATAGCGAAGAGTAAATAGTAAGTCATTTGAGGGTGGTTTGCTTTAATTTCTAAAGCAGTTGCCAATCCAGTTAAAGTAAAACCTAATAAATATTGTTTTTTAAAAACATATATTACACCGGCAAGAACTAGAGGCATATAGGCAATTGCATGGGCTTTTGCATTGTGCCCTGCACCAAATATGATCATGAGATATGTAGAGAAACCAAAGGCTAGAGATCCCATAATGGCTAATTTCCAATCTACTTTAAAGGCAAGTAATAGAATGTAAAAACCTAAAAAATATAAAAATAAATAATCGGCAGGTCTAGGAAGAAACCGAATTAAACGATCTAAATAAGATAGATAATCATGTGGGAAATAAGTTCCAATTTGATAGGTAGGCATACCACTAAAAGCACTTTCTGCCCAATAGGGTTCTGAACCCGTTGTTGTTCTATAATCATTTACTTCCTTTGCCATTCCGATGTGCTGAGTAATATCGGATTGCGATAATTTTTCTCCTTTTAATACTGGATGGAAGTATAATAATGCAGCAATTATAAAAACTAATAAAGAGACTAAATGAGGAGAAAAAAATTTTAAGTTCATATTAATCTATTTCTTCAAAATCTACATATTCTCCAACAGAATTATTCCCTTGAGTATTAGAGTTTGGTTTTTTGTCAATAATAGTTTCACCTTCTTTAGTTGATGAATTATGAGTTTGTTTATGTTTTTGCTGTGCTTTTTCTTGCATATTGCCAACTACTTTTTTAAATAAAATTGGAGCAAATATTCTAGCTAAGAAACGAAAGCTATAATATACGATTAAAAAAATAAGGATTGTTCTGAATAAACCCATCAAATCTGCTTGTTGCATGTTAAAATTAAAATTAAATTCAAAAATAACAATTTGAACATAAATGTTACGTTAATAGAATACAAAAATTTAACTCCATTAAAAAAGTATTTATTGCATTTGATGAGTCCAATTTTTAGAGTATGTTTGTGAGAAACCAAAAATTATTTTTTTTGACTTTAAATTATTTTATACATAAACTAAGAGTGTTTTTGATACTTTGTATGTTGCTTTTAACACATACCACCATAGCTCAGTTTACTAATGTTATCAATTCAAACAGACCTGGTTTCTCTGAATCTCCCTATTCAGTTGGCAGTAGAGTATACCAGTTAGAAACGAGTTTATTTTATAGAGAAACTAACAAATATCCAACTTTTTACAGACCTCAATCCTATGGGGTAGATTTTTTATTAAGGTCTAGCTTTTTAAATGAAAAACTTGAGTTTAACATAAATTTAGCCTATCAAAATGAGAAAGTTGGTTTTCAAAATATTTTTAATTCAAGTTACCAAAAAGCAGGAATTAGTAAGTTAATTGTTGCAGCAAAATATTTAGTCTTTGAAAAAAAATATGAGGATAAATCAAAAGAAATAAGAAGCTGGGTTGCAAGAAATAGTTTTGATTGGAAAAGACTCATCCCCTCAGTTGCAATTTATGCCGGAGCAAATACTGGTGTTCCAGAAAATATTTATAAGGCAAACAGTTTTTCTCCTAAAGTTGGAATACTTCTTCAAAACGATTTAAGTGATAATTTTAATATTATTACAAACATGTTTTATGATAGAATTGGTACTGAGTTACCTGAATTATCTTACATTGTTACAGCCACATACAGCTATAGACCAAGATGGTCTATTTTTATTGAAAATCAAACAATGTTTGACAAGAACCAATACCAGTCAAATATTGGTACTGGAATCGCTTTTCTATTCAATAGAAATCTACAACTAAATAGTTCCTTTAGATTATTAGCAGATGGGAAATCTTCAGGATATTACTCATCATTTGGTGCTTCATACAGGCTAAACAGACATGTTGATAAAGTTATCAATTTAGACAAAAAAGGAAAGTCATCAAAAAAGAAAAGATTTTTTGGTAAAAAAGGATTTTTAAACAATTTAACAAGTAAATTTAAAAATCTATTTAGAAAAAAACAGAATAGAATTTCAACTAAAAAATCGAATTTAAAAAAAGAAACTATTCAATCTATCAAAAATAATAGTTCGTCAAATGAAGAAAATTCACAAAAAAAATCGTTGCGAACTAAACCATTAAGGAAAAGAGTTAGCCCCTCAAAAATTAAAATAGAAAAAGATAAATCAAAAAAAGGTTTTTTTAATATTCTAAAAAAAAGAGAAAAGGACGAAAAACAAGATTCAGAAAAAAACGCTAAAGAACTCGAAAAAGAAATAAAAGATCTAGAAAAAGAAGTAAAAAAAGATAACAAGAGGCTAAAAAAAGAAGAAAGTAAAAAAAAGAAAAAAGAAAACAAAAAGAAGAAAAGAAAACAAAAAGATGAGGAAGATGATGTTAAAGAGGATAATTAAAGGAATAAATTAAAACAACAACTAATTTAGTACTATGATTACACTAAAAGAAATGATTACAAAAAAGGAAATGAAACAATTTGTAATGTTTCCTTTTTCAATTTATAAAAACAATCCTTACTGGGTTCCACCTATCATTGCTGAGGAATTAGAAACTCTTAATAAAGATAAAAATCCTGCTTTTGAAAATGCTGAAGCTCGTTTTTTTGTTGCCATAAAGAATAATAAAATTGTTGGTAGAATTGCTACAATTATTAATTGGTATGAAGTAAAAAAACAAGAAATTAAAAAAATGCGTTTTGGATGGTATGATGTTATTGATGATTTAGAAGTTTCAAAAGCACTTATTCAAAAAGTTGAAGAAATCGGAAAAAAAAATGATTTAGAGTATATGGAGGGTCCTGTTGGATTTTCAAACCTTGACAAAGTTGGTGTTTTAATTGAGGGATTTAACCATATTGGAACTATGGTAACATGGTATTCATTGCCTTACTATAAAGTGCATTTGGAAAACTTAAATTTCACAAAAGAAAAAGAATACTTAGAAAACAGCTTTCAATTAGAAAAGGTTAATGCTGCCTATTATGAACGGGTTTCAAATTTAATTAAACATAGATTTAAACTTCGGTCTTTAAACTTCACAAAAACAAAAGACATCCTGCCATTTGTAGGTGAGATGTTTGATTTATTCAATGAATCATATGCTAAACTATCCTCTTATGTTCCAATTTCTGACAATCAAATTGAATACTTCAAAAAAAAATATATCAGTTTTATTAATCCAGAATTTATAAAATTTGTAATGGATGAAAATAATAAACTTGTTGCTTTTGGAATTATGATGCCTTCTTTTTCTGAGGCACTTCAAAAAGCAAATGGAAAATTATTTCCTTTTGGGTTTTATCATCTTTTAAAAGCAAAAAATAATGCAAAAACTGTAACATCTTATTTAATCGGTGTAGACCCAGCCTATCAAAATAAAGGGATAACTGCAATTATTTTTAGCGATTTTACAACAAGTTTTAATGCTATTGGAGTAAAAAATATTATCAGAACACCAGAATTAGAGGACAATACTGCCATTCATCAATTATGGAAGAACTTTGACCCTAAAACTCATAAAAAAAGAAGAACCTACAGAAGAAACATTTAAGCTTATATTCTAAATACCATAATCTTTAATATAAATGCAATTATTTTACAATTCAATAATAAATAAAGACACCAAGGAAATCACTTTTGATAAAGTTGAGAGCAAGCATATTATTAAAGTACTTCGAAAAAAAGAAGGAGATCAAATTTTTATCACAAATGGTAAAGGAGAGTTGTTTATTTGTAAAATTACTATTGCAAATTATAAAAGGTGTTTAGTATCGATTATTAGTAGAGAAGAAAAAAAGAAGCTAAGAGACTACTACCTTCATGTAGTTCTCTCTCCATTAAAAAATAATGATAGGTTAGAATGGTTTTTAGAAAAAGCTACTGAAATTGGAATAGATGAAATTACATTGGTAATCTGTGACAATTCTGAGAGAAAATTCATAAAAGCAGAACGATTAGAAAAAATTATTCTTGCTGCAATGAAGCAATCCTTAAAGTTTGAATTACCAAAACTCAATACAGTAATTACATTTAGTGAATTTTTAAAAAAAGAGTATACAAATACTGTGTATATAGCACATTGTGAAAAAGGCGATAAAAAACTACTAAAAAACCATGTAAAACCAAAAGAGTCCGTTACAATTTTAATTGGCCCAGAGGGCGATTTTTCTTCTAGAGAAATATCAAAAAGCATTAAATCAGGATGTATTCCAATAACTCTTGGTAATACAAGGCTCAGAGCTGAAACAGCAGCATTAGTAGCAGTTCAGAATATTTCATTTATCAATCAATAAGAATCCTTATCTTGCTCTTAAATTCAGTATTATTTTGAGCCTAATAAGATTCGTAAAAATTCTTTTTTTAAGCATTAGTTTTTCAACTTTTGCTCAAGAAGTAGCTGTATTAAAATATAATGGTGGTGGAGACTGGTATGCTAATCCTACAGCAATTCCAAATTTAATTGAATTTTCAAATAAGAATATAAAAACCAAAATTTCAAAAAGTCCAACTACGGTATCAGTTGGAAGTAGTGATCTTTTTAATTTCCCGATTGTATTCATGACAGGCCACGGAAATGTTTTTTTTACAGACCAGGAAGCTAAAAATTTACGTCAGTATTTAATTTCTGGAGGATTTCTGCATATATCAGACAATTATGGTCTTGATAAATACATAAGAACACAACTAAAAAAAGTTTTTCCTAAAATAGAATTAATAGAGATTCCATTCTCACATGCAATCTTTAATCAAACATTTACTTTTAATAAGGGATTACCAAAAATTCATGAACATAATAAAAAAGTGCCTCAGGGTTTTGGGCTATTTTTTAAAGGAAGACTAGTTTGTTTTTATGATTATGAATCAGACCTTAGCGATGGATGGGAAGATTCAACTGTTCATAATAACCCCATGGAAACTCGAATAAAAGCTTTACAAATGGGATCAAACATTATTGAATATGCTTTCAGAAATTGATGTAAATATCCCAATAGATAACATAAAAATCAACTTTGATACAGAGGGACTTTGGATTTTAAACATTGCCTTAGCAGTAATTATGTTTGGAGTAGCTTTATCTATTAAGCTCTCAGATTTTAAGCGATTGTTACAAAATCCAAAGGTACTACTGGTAGGAATTTTTTCTCAATTTATTATATTACCGGCGCTTACTTTTGCGGCTATCGTAATTATAAAACCACACCCAAGTTTTGCACTCGGTATGATGATGATTGCAGCCTGTCCTGGAGGAAATGTGTCAAATTTTTTTAGTAAAATGGCAAAAGGAAATGCAGCCTTATCCGTAAGTTTAACTGCATTTGCAACCGTTATATGTCTTATAATGACTCCTTTTAACTTACAATTCTACGGCGGGCTCTACGAACCAACTAATGAAATTTTAAAAACAGTTGAATTAAATCCTTTTGAATTATTTAAACTTATATTATTAATTTTAGGAATACCAATCATTATTGGAATGGCATTAAATCATTTTTATGAAAATGTTGCTAAAAAAATTGAAACCGTTCTCAAACCTTTTTCAATGATTGTTTTTTTAGCTTTGATTACTATTGCCTTTTATGAAAATATTGAAATTTTTTTAGAATATATCCATTTGGTTGCTGCTTTAGTTATTTTTCATAATATTGGAGCTTATGTTATTGGTTTTTATTCAGCAAAGAGTTTTGGATTAAAAAAAAGAGAGCAAAAAACAATTTCTATGGAAACTGGAATTCAAAATGGTGGCCTAGGATTGTTATTGATTTTTCAGTTTTTTGATGGTTTAGGAGGTATGGCTTTATTAGCTGCATTTTGGGGTATATGGGATATTTTTTCTGGTATGTTACTTGGAATCTATTGGGGAAGAAAAAATGATTAATTATTACAATTATTGAGCTTTGAAAACACTTTGGTATTATCTTTTTAAAATTCTTTTAAAGACTTCTTTATTTTTTATGACAAAAAAAATAATAGTTAACGGAAAAGAAAATATACCAAAAAAAGGCGCTGTTCTTTTTATGGTAAACCATCCCAATGGGCTTATAGATCCTTTAATTGTCACAACAAACAATCCAAGAACAAATTACTTCCTAACTCGTGCAGCTAGTTTTAAAAAACCATTGGTGAGATGGTTCCTAAATTCTTTAAATTTAATACCTATTTACAGAATGAGAGATGGTGTTAATCAATTAAATAAGAATAAAGGAGTTTTTGAAAAATGTTTTAATTTATTAAACAACCACAAAGCATTGATGATTTTTCCTGAGGGAAGCCATGATAAAAGAAGAACTGTAAGAAGCTTAAGTAAAGGTTTTTCAAGAATAGTTTTTGGAGCTATCGAAAGAAATCCAAAACTTGAAATTCAAATCATACCTGTTGGGATTACTTATCAAGATTTATCTGGCTACCCTTTTAAAGTTTCCTTAAATTATGGAACTCCAATATTAGCGAATGATTTTTATAAATCAAATTTAAATAATTCTGATATAAAAAAAATAAAGGATGTTATTTCTGATCAATTAAAAGTACTTTCAGTACATATTCCTTTATCTAAAAATTATGAAAAAACTCTAGAGAAATTAAATTCTGCAAATGTTGATTTTACAAAAGTTAATGAAGTTAATTCAATGATTCAAACTAACATTATTAATAAAAAAGAGAGAAAAGTTAATTTAGTTAGATTTTTAAGACCTTTTGTATTATTAAATAGTTTAATACCTTGGTTGTTGTGGAAATATGTGAAAAATAAGGTAACAGAAGTTGAATTCATAAGTACTTTTAAGTTCGGTGTAGGTTCTCTAACAGTAATTCCTTTTCTTCTTGTAAACACCTATATAATTTATAATATATTTACCTTAAAAAGTAGTATTGTATATTTTGGCTGTTCTATATTAATAGTATTAATCTACAGTAAATTCCATCCTACTCCGGCAAAATAGCCTCTTGAATAATCTGTTGAATTTTTGTTCTAATATTTTCTTTTACGAGTCCATAATTCTCCATAGTTGGAAAAACTCTATTGGAAAGAAAAACATATATAATTTCACTTACTGGATCTGCCCATGTATAGGTACCTGTAAAGCCACTATGACCAAAACTCTCCTCAGACACACAGCCACACGTAGCCATCACAGTTGAATCTAACTGAGGTTTATCAAAACCCAAACCTCTTCTAACTTTTTTATCTGAATAATACCGTTTATTAAACTTATCAAATGTTTCTGAATCAAAATATCGTTTTCCTCCATAAAATCCTTTCTGAAGGTATAATTGCATCATCTTAGCTATATCATTAGAATTGGAAAACAATCCTGCATGACCTCCTACTCCACCGAGCATTGCAGCACCCATATCATGAACATAACCATGAAGTAACTGATTTCTAAAATAGTTGTCTTTTTCTGAAGGAATGATGGAAGATTTTTTAAATTTTGATAGTGGTAAATAAGACATCCTGTTAGCACCTAATGGCTTATAAAATTCTTCATCAACTAAAATGTCTAATTCTTTTTTATACTTTTTCTCTAATGCTTCTTTAAAAATATAATAGCCCAAATCACTATATTTATAGCCAGGTTTCTCTCTCTGTTCAGCATCTCTTATCTGTTTAAAAATTGAGTCTTTAAATGAACTGTTTAAATATAAGTCTTCAGCAACTTTAATTGTAAAATTATTTGATTTTTTAGAACTATAAAAATTCTTTAGATTCTTTTGAGTTAAGCTGTCTTGAGTTAATTTATAAAAAGGAATCCAAGCTTTTAGTTGTCCATAATGAGATAAAATTTCTCTAACAGTCAAAGTATCTTTATTAGATTTTTTAAATTTAGGAAGTATTTTTCTTACTGTAGAGGATAGTGCTATCTTATTTTCTTCTTCAGCTTTTATTAACATTGGCAAAGAAGCCAAAATCTTTGTCAAAGAAGCCACGTCATATACATCGCTGTTATTTACTTCGATCTTCTTCTTATCTGTATGAAATCCAAAACTTTTTTCATACACAACAACTCCTTTTCTAGCGACTAGAACCTGAAGACCAGGTGACATTTTCTCCTCCAAAACAAGAGCTGCTACAGAATCTATTTTAGCTAATTTTTGAGAAGACATTCCTACAGATTCTGGAATTGAATATTGTAGTCTTTGTATTTTTTTTGTTTGGATACCTGTTCCTACTGGAAATTCATTTTTAATAGAGACTGGAAGTTTTCCATTAGCTTCAATAGCTCCAAAAATGGTTTGGGCCGAAATTACTTGAGAGATTTCACTGTTTTGATAAGCTACTAAAACTGATTCTAGATTATTAAATGATTTAATATTTAAGAGACTGTAAGGACTTGCAAAAACTGATAAGATAGTAGTATTCTTTCTTGAAATTTCATGCAACCAAACTAGCTCCTGATTTGAAAACTCAAAAGACTTCCAAGGGTGAGTGTTTGACTTATGAAAACCTACAATTACAAGGTCAAAATCTTCTAAGGTATTAATTAATTCATTTAAATTATCACTACTTACTTTTTGGATTTTTGAGTACTTATTCAAAGTCTCCAAAAATTTATCTCCATGATCGTCTCCCATAGCCACATAAGCAATATTTTCATATTTCTTTAAATCTTGTATTGGAAGTGTTTTTTTATTATTCTTAATAATAGTCATTGAATTTTTAACCAATTCTCGATGAAGTACCTCATCCTCAATAGTGTTTAAATCTTTAATTAAATTTAGAGTATCAATGGGCTTATAAAGGTGTAATCCTACCTTATACTTAGCTAGTAAAATCTTACGAACAGATTCATCAATTCTCTCTAATGATAAAACTCCTGAGTCTATGGCATTTTTTATTAGATTAATTGAAGCTGGAACATCCTGAGGTATCAATAAAACATCATTTCCTGCTTGGATTGCTGCTAAATTAATTTCTGCAGAGCTAGAATAGTTTGCAGCTCCTTTCATATTTAAACCATCCGTGAAAATTAAGCCTAGAAAACCAAGTTTTTCCTTCAATAAATCAGTTACTACCTTAGGGGATAAAGAAGTAGGTAATTTTGGATTTGATTCTAAAACAGGAATACTCAAGTGTGCAGTCATTACACTAGCCATACCAGCATCAAAAACTCTCTTGTAAGGGTACAATTCTATAGAATCTAAGCGTTCTTTATTGAAATTCAATACAGGCAGCTTAAGATGTGAATCAGTTGCTGTATCTCCATGCCCTGGAAAATGTTTCGCGTTTGCCAAAACACCTTCACTTTGCATTCCTTGACTAAATTCAATAGCTTTTAAAGTAACATTTTGTTTGCTTTCACCAAATGAGCGATTTCCTATGATTGGATTAAGTGGATTTGTATTAATATCTACAACTGGTGCAAAATTTACATGAATACCAATTCGTTTAGCATGCCTTCCCAGATGTTCTCCAAACTTTCGAATTAGCGTATTGTCCTGAATGGCACCTAGAGTCATATTCCAAGGAAATCTGTATGTGTTTTGTAAACGCATATCTAAACCCCATTCCCCATCAAAACCAATCATTAAGGGTATTTCAGACAAGGATTGATAGGTGTTTGTTAACTGAGCTTGTTTAATAGGTGTTCCCTGCATAAAAATCAAATTTCCGACATGATATTTTTGTATCATTTCTTTGATTTTATTTTCATGAACTGAATCTAAGTTTGAATATGCCTGAATCATAAATAGCTGACCAATCTTCTCGTCAATGGTCATTGGACTCAAAATACTATCTACCCATTTTTCTTGTGCATAATAATCCTCTGTCCGCAGTGGATCCAAGTTTTGTCCACAGGTACTCACATAGATCACTAAAAGGGAAATAAATAAGAGTTTTTTTAACATAAATGGGATATAAATTTAAGAAACTAAAAAACGTTTATGCCAACTATTATTTACAGAAACTTCCCATTGAGTTTCCAACTCGGCTAGAGTTGAAATCATATTATTAAAAACAATGGTTTCTGATGTTATTTGATTTGATTTTGTGAATTCTTTAAAATCAGACATTGTTACCACCTTAATATGGTCACCATCTTTAAATGAAATATTCATTTTGTTCATCATATCAACTTCTAATGACTCTTCTAGTTCTTTCACAAATCGGACAGATGAATCAATAGAACATCCAGAGACATTATTAAAACCTTCATTCACAGCCAATACTAAAAACTGATTATATTTAATAACAAAAGAACCTTGTAAATCAGAGCCATGCTTGGTCCATTTGTCTACAAATAAAACCGCTTTTTCTGAAATAAACTCCTCTTCTTGAGTTGAAAACTTTCTGTCAGATTGATATATCCAAATCCTTGAATGCGTTGGTAAATTTTCGAATTTTACAAACATATTTTTTTTAACGTAAATTAAATTTTTGTTGTAATGCTTGAAGTTTATCTGAATCAGACATTCCTTTTTTAGGAACAGACATTCTTTCTTTAATTGCTTTTAACACCTTTTTGGTATACAATGGAAAATCTGCATTTTGAATCCAAGCATTGTACCCTGGGTTCTCTTTGAAAACATCTTCTACTGTTCTTCCCTTATATTTTCCAAAAGAAAAAACTTCTTGTTCCTCTTCATTAAACAGAATGAATCCGGCAAAGTCTGCTCTTTTTGAATGCGTAGAGAAGTTACTCAAAGCTTCTACAGAATTTTCTATGTCATCATATCTATCAAGCTGAGCCTTAAGTATCTCATAAGTTGCTTTAGTATCTGCTTCAGCAGAATGCGCGTCCTCTAATATTTTATCACAATAAAATTTATAGCCAGCACTTAATGTCCTTTGCTCTTTTTTGTGAAAAATTACTTGTACATCTATTGCCTTTCTATCCTTCATGTCAAAATCTAAACCTGCTCTCAAGAATTCTTCAGCTAGTAATGGAATATCGAAACGATTGGAGTTAAAGCCAGCCAAATCAGCATCAGAAATCATATCATAAACCGTCTGTGCCAATTCTTTAAATGTTGGTTCTGTAACTACTCTTTCGTTAGTAATCCCGTGAATTGCACTAGTTTCAGCTGGAATTTCTATCTCTGGATTCACCAGCCATGTATTGCTTTCTTTATTTCCGTTAGGAAAGATTTTAAGCATAGAAATCTCAACAATTCTATCGTTTCCTATATTAATTCCAGTAGTTTCTAAATCAAAAAAAACAATGGGTTTTAACAACTTTAATTCCATAAATAAAAAGGTTATTTTTATCTTTTAAAAGTACAGAATTTTAACTAAAAATATCTAAAAATTATACATCTTTTTATGAATAAAAATTGGAGGAGAATACAATCATTCTAAACTTCAAAAATATAAAAAAATAGCACTCAAATAGCCAATAATATACCATATGTCTAAAAAAGGAAAAGCAAAAAATACTGTAAATAAGGCAAAGCATACTAAACTAATTAAACAAAAGGTTTCAAGAATTACTGAGCAAAAAAAACAACATAAACTGCGTTTAAAAGAAATTATTAAAAAAATGAATCGTTTAAAACTTAAAGTTGTCGCTAATTTATTTTCATTTTAAAACAATAGTCACAAACTATAATAAAATAAGAAATATAGATTAAAATTATTAAAAGATTGTCCGTAAATTTGGAAATCCTTTATATAAAGAAAATTATTAAAAACCATGGAACATAACAACACAGGAGACATCAATAAATGTCCATTTATGAGTGGCGCTCAAAAAAAGACTGCTGGTGCCGGAACAAGTAATAGAGATTGGTGGCCAAATGAATTAAAATTAAATATTTTACGACAAAATGCGTCAAAATCAAATCCTATGGGAGAAGATTTTAATTATTCTGAAGCATTCAATAGTATTAATTATAAAGAATTAAAACAAGATGTTGTCAATCTAATGACAGACTCACAAGATTGGTGGCCAGCTGATTATGGTCATTACGGTCCTTTTATGATTCGTATGGCTTGGCATAGTGCTGGAACTTATAGAGTTGGCGATGGTCGTGGAGGTGCTTCTACGGGAACACATCGTTTTGCACCACTTAATAGTTGGCCAGACAATGGGAACCTTGATAAGGCTCGCTTATTATTATGGCCTGTTAAAAAGAAATATGGAAATAAAATTTCTTGGGCAGACCTAATGGTTTTAGCAGGAAATTGTGCTTTAGAATCTATGGGCTTCAAAACTTTTGGATTTGCGGGAGGAAGAGAAGATGTCTGGGAGCCAGAACAAGATATTTATTGGGGTTCTGAAACAGGATGGTTGGATAACGACGATAGATATGATACTAGTGACGGAGACTTAGAAGGTCATCTGGGTGCTGTACATATGGGATTAATTTATGTTAATCCAGAGGGACCAAACGGCGTTCCAGATCCTCTAAAATCAGCTCATGACATAAGAATTACTTTTGGAAGAATGGCTATGAATGATGAAGAAACTGTAGCTTTAGTTGCAGGTGGTCATACTTTTGGTAAGGCTCACGGTGCAGCTGACCCTGACACATATGTTGGTACAGAACCACATGGTGCATCTATTGAAGAAATGAGTACTGGTTGGAAAAATACCTACAAAAGTGGTGTATTAGATCATACTATTACCAGTGGTTTAGAAGGAGCATGGACTCCTAACCCAACCCAATGGGATGATCAATATTTTGACGTTTTATTGAATTACGATTGGGAACTAACTAAAAGTCCAGCTGGAGCCCATCAATGGACACCAACCGCTGCTTCCAACGCAAAAAAAGCTCCAAAAGCAGGAGACGCAAATGGAACTCAGGCGCTTATGATGTCTACAGCAGATATGGCTTTAAAAAATGATCCAGCATACTTAGAAATTTCTAAACGTTTTCATAAAGATCACAAAGCTTTTGAAGATGCATTTGCCAGAGCTTGGTATAAATTAACGCATAGAGATATGGGTCCAATACATCGTTATTTGGGACCAGAAGTTCCTAATGAAGAATTAGTTTGGCAAGATCCAATACCTGCAGCTAACTATATTTTGACAGATACAGACCTATTAGATCTAAAAAATTTAATTACTAATTCTGGTTTATCTTCAACTCAATTAGTTACTACAGCATGGGCTTCTGCTTCTACCTTTAGAGGTTCAGATAAAAGAGGTGGTGCAAATGGTGGTAGAATTCGTTTAGAGCCACAAAGAAGTTGGGCTGTAAACAATCCTTATGAACTAAATAAGGTTTTAACCGTTTATGAAACAATTCAACACAGTTTCAGTAAAGAAGTTTCTATTGCCGATCTTATTATTTTAGGTGGTAATATTGGAGTTGAAATCGCTGCAAAAAATGCAGGTCATGATATCTCTATAGATTTTAAGCAAGGAAGAGGAGATGCATCACAAGACCAAACAGATTTAGAATCTTTCAGTCATTTAGAACCTTTAGCAGACGGATTTAGAAATTATATGAAATCTGGTTTAAATATTGCCGCTGAAAACTTATTAATTGATAGAGCTAATTTACTTACGCTTTCCATTCCTGAAATGACGGTACTAGTTGGAGGACTAAGAGTTTTAGGTGCTAATTATGATGGCTCTAATCACGGAGTTTTTACAGAAAATATAGGGAGCCTAACCAATGATTTCTTTACAAATGTTTTAGACTTATCAAACACTTGGAGTGCAACTTCTTCAGACGATACATTGTTTGAAGGAAAAGATCGCAAAACTGGTGAGATACACTTTGTTGGAACTCGAGCAGATTTAATTTTTGGATCTAATACAGAGCTTAGGGCTGTTTGTGAGGTATATGCTTCTGATGATGGAGAAAAGCGTTTTGTAAATGATTTTGTTGCCGCATGGTCTAAAGTAATGAACCTAGATCGTTTTGATTTAGTTTAAAATTTTAAAGCTCTCTGTAATTAAATTCCAGAGAGCTTTTTTATAGGACTACCTTGACTCTAGTTCCACTAAAATTAGCGTTACCAGTTAGTCTATCTATTTTAAGATCATCAGTTAAATCATTAATACTTTCTCCAGCATTTTCCTCTGCTAGTTTTATTTTTGTTCCTTCTCTATTGTGTCCAAAACCATGTGGAATACTCAATACCCCCTCCTTCAT